>JBGQJI010000161.1:0-5333 GCA_041498975.1 Methylomirabilis sp. (SeqCode) | reverse complement strand
GCAAGAAGGCCCAGGCTGATCAGGAGCTTCAGCACGAGCCGCCAATGGCTGGCCGGGCTCCTACGGGGAGGGATTCTCATGGCGGGCGCGTCCCTGTTGTCCGGGGATGATCTTTTTTATCATATAGATCGGCTTTCCCTGCGATTCATGGTAGACCCTGGCAATCATCTCCCCGAGCAAGCCCATGCCGACGAGCTGCACCCCCAGGAGCATCAGGAGGACCGAGAGCAGCAGGAGCGGGCGTCCACCGATAGGTTGGGCCATGAGAAGCTTGAGGCAGGCGAGATACACAAGCAGGCCACTCCCGATGGCCCCGACCGTGAGCCCGAGGAGGCCGAAGACCTGAATCGGTTTAGTCCTGAAGCTCAGGAAGAATTTCACGGTGATCAGGTCGAGGAGAACCCTCACGGTTCGAGTGATGGTGTACTTCGAGCGTCCGAACCGTCTTGGCCGGTGGTTCGTCTTGACCTCCGTGATCGAGATCCCCATCCAACTGGCGATCGCTGGGATGAACCGGTGCAGCTCTCCGTACAATCGAAGGTTGTCCACCACCTCCCGTCGATACGCCTTGAGGGTGCACCCGTAATCGTGCAATCGAATCCCGGTCGTCACGGAGATCAGCCAGTTGGCCAGCATGGAGGGAAGCCGTCTGGAGAGGAAGGGGTCCTTGCGATCAGCCCTCCAGCCGCTGACCATATCGTAGGTCTCGACGAGCTCAAGCAGCTTCGGGATATCGGCCGGGTCATTCTGGAGGTCCCCGTCGAGGGTGACGACCACGTCCCCTTTGGTCCGGTCGAAGCCGGCGGACAGGGCTGCGGTTTGGCCGAAGTTCCTCCGGAGCATGACCACGCTCCATCGCGGGTCATCCTTCAGGATCTCTTCGAGAGCGGCGAGAGTTCGATCGGTGCTCCCGTCGTCTACCGCGATCACTTCGTAGGGTTTTCCAAGGCTATCCAGGGCCTGGACGATCTGTTCATGCAGAGGACAGACGCTCTCTTCCTCGTTGTAAAAGGGGATGACGATGGAAAGCCACGGTCTTGGCTCACCGTCAACGTTCGAAGAGAGCGGGCGCTGGCTGTCGCTCATCTGGGCCCGTTCCAACTATTCATGCGGAAACAGGGAGGCTTCGGTGAATGAGATGCATGTGTTGCACACCTTTCTGCCATTCGCCGCAACACGTTGGAACGGCACTAGTACCCGGAGTGCTGAAGCGGTGGGAAACCCAGAAAACCGTAACAGCGATAGATCGACCAGGAGTGAAGGGCTCTGGGCTGGTCGACATGGGGCAGGACGCGCTCTGGTCGCTCTTGCCTCACAGACTCGAAGGACCGAAGAACCTCGATGGGAGGCTCGCCGGTCCGGCCCGTCACGAAGATGGCGTCCCAACCGAGCACCTCCGTCGTCCCGCCCCACAGATCGAACTGGTTCAACCGCTGCCCGAGCTGGATGGTGTAGGTTTTCGGGTGGGCTGGGACGTAGAACATCATCTCACTGGCGATCTGATACTGGTCACTGAAGACGAAGGTCGGTCTGCTACGACGCATTTCTTCGTACACCTCACTGACCCGGCGTCCGGTCTCCGCCCAACCTTTCAGACGCGCGGTTGGATCGAGTCCGCTGGGAAACGGAAGGCCGACCGAAGCGAGCGATTGCGGAAAGTGAGCGATGGCGCTCACAAGGAACCCGGTCATCAGCGCAGTGGCGAAAAGTGGTCGATTGCCCCAGCCTCGACGGGGTGACATGTCGTCAGGAGATGACCCTGATCGCCATCTTGCCGCAGCGATGGTCGCAGCGAGATACGCTGGCGCGGCCCAGTTCGCCTGCACCTTCGTCCACAGACTCAGGATGACGCAGGCGAAAAGGAGGGGAGCGGAGGCACAGAAGAGGAAGAGCGACGCACCGTCACCGCTTCTGGCCAACCCGGCACGGCCGGCGTGCCACATCCCGATCATGAGCAGAATGAACAGGACGGGCGTCACCACGCCCACCTGAGATCCGACGAAATCCCCAAGGCTCTTCAGCGGCAGGACACCCGCCTTCCCCCCTCCAAGCTGACCCAGGAGGTGACGAAACGAGACGAAGTCGTGCGTCGCGTTCCACCACAACACCGGAAGAAAAAGGAGGAGCCCGGCCCCGAGCGCGAGGTAGGGGCCAGACCGCCGCAACCAGAACCGGTGGGCCTTGGAAAGGGCGAGATAGAGAAAGATCTGGGGCACCATGGCTGCCATCGAGTACTTGCTGAGCAGCCCGAGGCCCAGTCCGATCCCGGCCAGCACCCACCACGCGTTGCCCTGTGCCATGAGGGCGCGATGGATCAGGACAAGCGTGAGAGACCAGAAGAACACCAGCGGCGCGTCGATCGTCATGAGGATCGAGCCGGCCTCGACGAGCGGCATGGCGGCCAGGAGCAACACGGCGTCCAGGCCGACCCGCTTGGAGCCGCAAAGCCCGCCCGCCAGCGCGAATGTGAGCAACGCCGACCCGGCCGAAAGGAGGACCGCTGGAAGGCGAACGAAGAATTCGCTATCCGCCCCGACTCGGGTGGACAGGGCGATGAGGTACGCCACCATCGGTCCTTTGCTGTAGTAGCTCCAGTCAAGCCGTTTCGACCAGCTCCAATAATGGGCTTCGTCTGGAGCCAGGTTGAGATGGCCCGACGCGATGAACCAGAGGTGGAACGTGATGACGAAGCCGAGGAACAGGACCAGAAGCAGGGTTGCCCGCCTCGAGTCGGCCGGACACTCGTGGTCCGCCACCGACTCTTGAGGGGGATTGTCCAGAGTGGAGGCCAGCTCAAGGGCGGCGCTTTTTGAGCGTGCGATCTTTTTCCTCCACTTGGGCGGCTAGAGCCTCCTTGAATGAGACCAACTGGCGCCGCAGGCCTTCGTCCGAGAGGGCCAGTATCTGTGCGGCCATCACGCCGGCATTTCTGGCGCCCGGCTCGCCGATTGCCATGGTCGCCACGGGAACTCCCCCCGGCATCTGGGCGACCGAAAGGAGGGCGTCGAGCCCTTTCAGGGGGCTGGAGGCCAGCGGGACCCCGATGACCGGGAGCGTGGTCTGGCTCGCGATGACGCCTGCCAGGTGGGCCGCCCCGCCGGCACCGGCAATGATGACCCTGATGCCTCGCGCCTCGGCCTTCCGAACGTACTCCAGCGTGGCATGAAGGGAACGATGGGCAGAGCAGATCTTGAGTTCGAAAGGCACCCCAAACCGCTGGAGCGCCCTGGCCGCTTCCTCCATCACCGGGAGATCCGAATCGCTTCCCATCACGATCCCGACAAGGGGACGCTTGGCCATGGCGCTAAGAGAATCGGGCGAGGGCGCGAAGACCGATGTCGGTCCTGTAATGCGCGCCCTCCCAGTGGATCTTCTTCACGCCGCGATAAGCGTTGGCAACTGCGTCCTGGATCTCTGGTCCAAGGGCGGTCACCCCCAGGACCCGCCCCCCGGCGGTGAGCACGTGGTCATTCTTGCGGGTGGTGCCGGCGTGGAAGACGATGACGCCCGGCTCGGCGGCCGCTTCGCGGAGGCCGGCGATCGGGGAACCCTTTTCGTATGGGCCGGGATACCCCCTCGAGGCCATGACGACGCAGACGCTCGCGTCCGATTTCCACTGGATCGTCTGGTCCCGCAGCCGTCCCTCTACCACCGCCTCGAACACCGGAACCAGGTCTGATTTCATGCGAACCAGGAGCGGCTGCGCCTCGGGGTCGCCGAACCGGGCGTTGAACTCCAGGACCTTGATCTCACCCGCCTTGATCATCAGCCCGGCGTACAGGACCCCCTTGTAGCGCCGCCCTTCCGCCGCCATGCCTCTCACGGTGGGGATCATCACCCGCTGCATGACTTGCTGATGGAGCGCTTCGGTGATCACCGGGGCAGGAGAGTACGCACCCATGCCGCCTGTGTTGGGGCCCTGGTCGTTGTCGAACACCCGCTTGTGATCCTGGGACGACGCCATCGGAACCACCGTCTCCCCGTCGGTAAAGGCGAGGAAGGACGCCTCCTCGCCCTCGAGATACTCCTCGATCACGACCCTTTCGCCTGCGTCGCCAAAGACTCGCTCCTCCATGATCTTCTTGACCGCGTCAAGAGCCTCTGGAACCTCCGAGCAGACGATTGCCCCTTTTCCTGCCGCCAGACCGTCAGCCTTGACGACGATGGGCGCGCCCATGTCATGGATATAGCGCTTGGCGTCCTCCGCCCGGTAAAAAGATTGATAGAAGCCGGTGGGGATCTGATACCGCTTCATGAGCGTCTTGGCAAAGACCTTGCTCCCCTCTATGAGGGCCGCCTCCTTGTTGGGGCCGAAGATGCGGAGTCCGCGGCGCTCGAATTCGTCCACAATCCCCAGTGTGAGGGGCACCTCGGGGCCCACGACGGTCAGGTCGATCCGCTTCCGCTCTGCGAGATCGGCGAGAAGGCGGCCTTCGGAGGAGCTGATGTTGACGCACTCGGCGATCTCGCTGATCCCGGCGTTGCCGGGTGCGGCCCAGATCTTGGATGCCTTGGGGCTCTGGGCGATCTTCCAGGCGAGTGCGTGTTCTCTCCCGCCTGAGCCAATCACGAGTATCTGCATTGACACTCCAAATCCCCTCGCCGACCGAAGGGTCAGTGGCGGAAATGACGGATCCCGGTGAAGACCATAGCCATGCCGGCCTCATCGGCGGCCTGGATCACCTCGCCGTCACGAATGGACCCTCCCGGCTGGATGATCGCTGTCACCCCGGCTTCGGTTGCCACATCGACCCCGTCGCGAAACGGAAAGAAGGCATCTGATGCCAGGACGGTTCCGACGGTGGAGGAGGCGGCCTTTCTGAGTGCCAGGCGACAGGCATCTACCCGGCTCATCTGTCCGGCCCCGATTGCCACCGTTGCTCGCTCGCTCGCGAGAACGATCGCGTTCGACTTCACGTGCTTTGCCACCTTCCAGGCGAACCGAAGGGCACGGATTTCCACTTCGCTCGGTGGCCGCCTGGTCACCACCCGAAGGCGCTGGGGGTCGAGGTCGAGGGAGTCGCGTTCCTGCACAAGCACGCCGCCTGCGATCGACCGCAGTTCGCGGACCATCAGATCGGGCCGCGCCATCCCGGGCCAGGGCTCGATCAGCAGGAGTCGCAGCGCCGCCTTTGGCTTCAGGATGGCCAGCGCCTCCTCGTCGTAGCCAGGGGCGACCACCGCCTCCAGGAAAGTGGCGCTGAGCTCACGAGCGGTCTCGACCTCGACCGGCCGGTTGAACCCAAGGATCCCGCCGTAGGCTGAGGCGCGATCGGCGTCCCTGGCGCGACGATAGGCGTCGACCAGCAGGTGGTCAACGGCCACCCCGGTTG
>JBGQJI010000160.1:0-5462 GCA_041498975.1 Methylomirabilis sp. (SeqCode) | reverse complement strand
TGTACACCTACGTCTCCAAGAAGGTTCCAGAGGCGACCGGCCAGAACCAGAACCCGGTGAAGAAAGGCGAGGTCGAGGGCCAGCTCATCCTCGGCCGCGTCCAGTGACGGAATCGTCCGCCCCCTCATATCAAGTTATGAAGGAGGGTTGTTGAATTGAGTGGAATCTGGAGAGGCGCCATTTGCTGTACCTAGATCTGTTCAGATCCTTGGCCGCCCGCAAGATTCCCTATCTCTTGGTGGGTGGTGTGGCCGTCAATCTACACGGTATCCCGCGGATGACAATGGATGTGGATCTGGCGATAAAATTCACTCAGGAGGGCATCGGCGAGCTAGACGAGATGTGCCGGGAGCTGTCGCTAGTGCCGATCCAACCTGTGACGGTACAGCAACTTGCGGATCCCAGGGAGCGAGAACGGTTGCGAAGTGAAAAAAACATGCTCGCCTTATCGCTGCGTTCCCCGGTGGCGTCGGACCCGACGGTGGATCTGCTCCTGGAGACGGTTTGGGACTTTGATGCGGCGTGGGAGCGACGGGTTGTTCGCAAGATCGGGGAGGTCCCCATCAACCTTGCCTCCATCGGGGATCTTATTGCCATGAAACTCGCGGTCGGCAGGCCCCAGGATTTGGCAGACGTTGAGCACTTACGCAGGTTCCTCGATGAGCCCAAAAACTGATTTCGGCATGGACCAAGTCGGCCAGGTGGGATACACCTATCTTGTCAGCGAGGAACAGCTTGCTCAGTACGCCACCCTAACCACCCTGGAACGCCTCACGTGGCTCGATCAAGCGCGCCAATTTGTCCTGCTGGCGGAGACCGAGCAAACCGCCGCGCGACGGGCCAGGCTGCGTAACGAAACCCCGAGTTTTCAAGTTTCGGGGACGCATAACGATGTGGAAAGACCGACATAAAGGCTTCAGACCATATCAGAACAGGTCCTTCGACTGGGCTCAGGACAGGCTAATCCTTCAGAAGAGGAGCAATCTCATGAAACGGACCGGAGTACGTTCTGCCATTATCGGCGGCTACCTTGCATTCTCACTGAGTGTCCTCACGGGCTGCGCCAAGCTTTTGGAGTCTCAGAAAGAGCAGGCAGCGCCGTCAACCTCCCGCATCTACGTGGCGAATGAAAGTTCGAACTCGGTGACGGTCATCGACGCCGTCACCTACAAGGTGATCGGGACCGTCGATGCGAAGAACTCCTCGACGCACGATCTGTCGCTTTCCCGCGACGGGAAGTGGTTGTTTGCGACGAACCTGGCATCCGGGAGGCTTTCGGTCATCGACACAGAGGCGCTGGAGACCATCGCCTCAATCCCCACGGGGAGCCGCTGCCACGTGGTCACGCTCACGAATGACAACCGCCACGCCTGGGTCGCCAACATCGCTGAAAACAACATTTCCATTGTCGATACCGCAACCTATCGGATCCTCGGGACGATCCCGGTCGGCAAGGGGCCGACCGGCCTCACCTTCTCGCGCGATGGCCGCTTCGCCTATGTGAGCAATCAGGGCGACAAGAGCGTCTCGGTCATCGAGACGGCCTCGCACCGGGTCATCAAGACTATCCCGATGGGGAGCAACCCCCACTTCCTGGTCTTGGGCCCGGACGGACGGGTCTGGGGGACCAATACGGGCGGGAACGACATCTACGTCATCGACCCCGCCACCCAAGAGAAGATCGCCTCCTTCGAGGTCGGTCCCACCCCGCAACAGATCGCTTTTGCCTACAAGGGGATGGCGGGCCCCAACGCGTACGTGACGTTGGGTGGCTCAAACAAGGTCGTCGTGGTGAAAGCCGATCCCAAGGACCTGCGGATCTTGGAGGAGATTGACGTGGGCCAGAGGCCCAATGGCATCTGGGCTAATCCGGATGGGACCCGCGTGTTCGTGGTGCACGAGGTCTCCAACGACCTTCGAGTTATCGATACTGGAACGAGTCAAGTGATCGCGACGGTGCCGGTCGGCCAGAAACCGATCCGTGTCGTCGTGTCGCGGTAACTGTACCTTTCAGGATTTTCTGATCTCTGATCGAATAAAGCGCTTGACCTGTTCGTCCAAGCAGGTAAAGGCGAGGGGCTCCCTAGACCAAAGATGCGCTGGGAACTCGAATGCGCCATGGAGCGCGCTGGCTGAGGTCGCGAAGGGGAGAATGCGCGTGATGAGAACGGGAGGATTTCGGAACAGTCTGAGGGCCATTACTGGTGCGGTCGCGCTTGGCTTGATGGCCGCTGCGGGCATTCATGCCGCCCGACCAGTGGAGGCCCAATCCCTGCCGGACCTGGCAGTATGGGTCGAGTGGTCAACGTATCGGGTGTTGACCGGCGGCTCGCTGAGTTTCCAGGTATTGGTGACGAACGATGGCCCCCCTCCTCTGGGCCCTGTCCCAGCCGGTGCCGTCGTCCGCGTCTCGATCACGAGCGGCACCATCACAGGCATCAACGCTGTCAACAGCGGGTTCTCATGTCCCTCTGAAAGCCGCGGTCCGCGCGAAGCGGTCTGTCGCCGTGATACCCTCATGGCGCCCGGCACGGCCGTGAACTTCACCGTCGGTGTCCAGGCTCCGTCCCAGCAGGGCACGATCACCGCAACGGCGACCGCATCCCTGCCCACCTCCCTCCCCGATAAAGACCCGAGGAACAACTCTTCCACGAGGGTCGCGCAAGTTTACCCAGCCCTTATTCCGGACCTGACGGTCAGCATCGCCGGTCTGCCCGATCCGGTGGTAGGCCTCTCCGATGTGGCCTACACGCTCGACGTGACGAATACTGGGAGCGGGGACGCGGCCGGCGTCACGGTCCGGCACACCCTCCCGGCGGGAGCGACGTTCGTGAAGGCCGGCTCTGGGTGCACCCACGCCAGCGGTGTCATAAGCTGCGCCCTGGGCACCGTTCCGGCGGGGAGGCTCACGCACGTCAATATCGTCTCCAGGGCCCCATTAGGGCCGGGTTCGCTGGTCTACGCGGCGGCCATCGATCCCGTCGCGGGCGAGCAGTCAACGACCAACAATTCGGCTTCCGTCAGGAGGGCCAATGTGGGCCCGCCGGATCTGATACCCAATGTGACGAGTAGTTGGTGGGTAGTTGCGGTGAAGTGTGATATACCACATTTAGTGTGCGACGCTGGTGGCGCCGCCCTGCGCCTCAGCGTGAAGAACCAGGGCACCGGGCCCGCGCCTGCCACAAAGCTGCGGATCGAGCTGCTGCCTCCCTCGCCTGCGCGATTCCTTCGTAACGACGAAATGGATGGTATGTGTCCGCCGTTGCTCCGGTTCATGGATGGTTCCTGCGTCCAGCGGAATGAAAATTCTCCGGCTTCGTGCAGCACTTCCGGGGGTAGTGTGGCGACCTGCTCGATTCCCAGTCTCGCTGCCGGGGCTACATCGGGGCAATTTGTTGCGAACGCCGGCCTTACCATCCGCGCCAGAAATATTCTGTTAACCTTTGTCGTGAGAGCCGACGCAGACGGCGTCGTGACGGAAGGCAACGAGAACAATAACGTGGTGGTCCTGACGGTCGCCGTGCAGTAGCAGGGTATGAGGGGACCACACCGTGGATCGAACAACATCCCGAATGGCGTGAGGCTGTCTTATGAGAGCGAAGGTCCCAATCAGACCGCGAATTGCCATGTGGAATTGGCTACATTCGCTGGCAAAGGAGAAGAAAATAGCGAAACTACTTAAAGGCTCGCAGATGGCGGTCGTGGTGCTGCTCTTGCTGATGATCTGGTTGGGTCTCGCCGGGAGCGTGGCTGCATTGAACCAACCCTGCAATGATGACAGGGGGTGTAGTAGCCTGGAAATATGTCTGGATGGTGTCTGTAAGACGACGCTGGGCCAGCCCTGTAACGACGACCGGGGGTGCCTGGCCGGAGGAAGGAACCTACAGTGCCGAAACGGCATCTGCACGCCAGTTGTTCCGAAGTGTGCGCAGGACGCCCAGTGTCGCGCGGGAGAGCTGTGTATCGACGGGCAGTGTCTTACTGGGTTCTGCCGGAACAACACGCAGTGCGGGGATCGCCAGGTCTGCGGGTCGGACAGCCGCTGTCGCACGGTGCAGTGCACGACTGCCCGCCACTGCGCGGCCGACCAAGCATGCAATACTGCGACGAACCTGTGCGTCGCCCGCTGTCCCGCGGGCCAGCAGTTCGTGCGGTCGAACACAACGCCTCAGTGCACCGCGTGTGTTGATCCGAGCAAGCTACAGGTACGTGTATGCGGGGCTGGCATGGTTGAAGCCGGAGGGTTCTGCATTCAAGACTGCCGCCCGAATCTGGCTCCTAGGGCTGGCCCCAAAGACCCCGCGGGGATCGGGATCGTCCCCGGGCGTCCGCAGCCGCAGCCCCTGCCTGGCACCCTTCCTGGCCCGCTGCCCCCACCTAGGCCTGTACCGCCGCGTTGAATGGATCCGGGCATGGCAGCCATCTCGTGGGAAGTCCTGGCCGATTCGGGATCTCGGGGGAACCACCACTGTCAGCGGACGCCGCCTCAATGCGCGGGGCAATCCGGAATCAGGCTGAGTTATGGATCGATCAAAGAGGCTTTCAGGAACGGCAGTCCCAGGGCATCCTCCAGGGCGTGGTCAATGCGGCGCATGAGCGTGGGCGGGAGTCTGCCGAGGCGGCGGACGATCTCATCCCGTGGGAGCGTTGCCAGTGTTTGACAGTCCACTACACTCTCCAGTTTAAGCCCGGCTTGACCACCCTCTGGACTGTCTTTTGTCACAGGGACCTTGCAGGGAAGCTGTTCGTGGGCTCGGGTGCTGGTGATGGCGGCAATGATCACCGCGGCTCTCCGGCGGTTATATCGATCAGACTGCACCACCAGGGCCGGCCTGCGCTTGCGTTGAGTCTGGCTCTGGGTCACAAAGGGGAAGGCCACAAGCACGACATCACCGCGGAGGAGGTCTATCATCGGTGTTATAGACATCCAACGCCGAGTCATCCCAGACCTGGGCTAGCAGAGATTGTTGAAGGATCAGGCCCTCCGGGCTCGTCCAGGGATTGAGCAGATCGGCCAGCTCCCCTTCGACCAGTTTCTCGACGAGTTCCCCCATCGGGCGGTTGCGGCGGGCAGCAAGCAGCTTGAGTTGCTGGTGAGCCTCTTCAGAGATGTAGACCATCTTCCCTCGCGGCATGGATTGTACCTCCTTTATGGGGCATACTGGAGATACTGCTTTAGCTGGAAATTCAGTATATCGGCTGGTCGCTTTCTAGGTCAATGGGTTTCGTTCTTTGGTAGTGGGTTAAATTGAAACAACCAACGGGTCACTCTGAAGCGTAGCCGAAGAATCTCGCTTTAAAGGCTGTGAGGTCCGAGATCCTTCGCTGCGCTCAGGATGACGATTCTAGGCTGGCGGTTAAAATGACCCACTACCCGTTCTTTGTAACCGTTCCCTGATCTGGAGGTAAGATGCAATGAGTACGAAAGCCCGTACCGCTGTGGTGATTCAGGCAGCCCTTGT
>JBGQJI010000159.1:0-5496 GCA_041498975.1 Methylomirabilis sp. (SeqCode) | reverse complement strand
CCACCGTAGAGAACCTGGCGCCCAGCTTGATGAGCACCTGCGCCTCTTCGATCCGATTCTTGGCCCGCAGCAATTCCTCCCGTCCTGGCTGCTGGGATATAGGCACGAGGAGATGGCGAATCTTGACCTGGGGGATGTCCCTGAACTCTTCCGGGTGTTGATCGTAATATCGGCGGGTTTCCTCGTCAGACACCGCGACCTTCGACCGCACCTGCCTCGTCACCAACTTTGTCAGCGCCACCTGGTCGGCGATCCCTTTTCGGAACTGCTCTTCGGTGAGCAATTCCCTGGACATCGCCGCCTTGAGCTCCTCGTCGCTGGTCAGATTGTTGCGCTTCTTCAAGTCTTCAATGGCGGATCGAACCTCCGAGGTGGTCGCGTCGATCTTCTCCTTCTTTGCCTCCTGGAGCTGAAGCTTCCTGATGATCAGCTCGTCCAGGATCTGGCGTTCGGTGCTGCGAAGCCGTCGCTCCCGCTCCTCCCCAAGGGTCTCCTGCACGATCTTTCGGATGGTCTGGAGCCCCTCCTCCTGCACCTCGGTCAGCGTGATCACGTCGTCGTTGACAACGGCAACGACACGGTCGAGGATCATCCCCTCAGACACAGAAGCCGACAGGACTCCAGGGAGGAGAGCTGCCACTGCCAGCAGGCGCTTGCAGAGTCGATAAACACGGTTTCGGGTTTCGGGTCGGCGAGGAGATCCGCTGAAGTCATTCTCGACTCGGAACCCGGAACTGGAAACCTGGCACTTCAAAGCCCAACACGAAACTCGGAACCCGCAACCCGGAACTCTGTTCCAACCTCCGTTCACCGGCACTCCCGAAGTCGCGCAATCAGTTCCTGGAGGATGGCGATCTTCTCGCCACCATTTACCCGGTACTCCAACGTGTCCTGGGGGACGTAACGCAGGCGACCGGCCTCTGCGCGAAGCAGGGCTGCCACCTTGTCGGGTGCAAGGGGTGGCGACCCGTGAAAGACGAGGCGGATCGTCTCACCCCTGGCATCGAGCTCACGGACTCCCAATGTCACGGCCCCGATCCTGAGCCTCACCGCAGCCAGCAGACGCTCTGCCTGCGGTGGGAGCTCTCCGAAGCGATCGACCAGTTCCTCACGGAAGGAAGGTACCTCCGCCTCCTCGGTCAGAGCGGCCAGCCGCTTGTAAAGCTGCAGCCGGACGTTGGGGTCTTCCACATACGCTTCCGGCAGGTACCCTTCCGCCTCCAGCTTGATTGAGGTTTCGACCCGCTCGGCCGCCCCCCCGCCCTTCAACTCCCCGACAGCTGACTCGATCAATCGGCAATAGAGATCGGACCCCACCGCGGCGATCTGGCCATGTTGTTCGGGTCCCAGGAGGTTGCCCGCCCCACGGATCTCCAGATCCCTCGCCGCCACCTTGAATCCAGAGCCGAGCTCGGTGAGCTCCGCGATGACCTGGAGCCTCCTCTTCGCCAGCTCAGAGAGCGCGGCGTCCTCCGGAACCAGGAGGTATGCGTATGCCCGTCGCCGGTCGCGGCCGACCCGTCCCCGGAGCTGATAGAGCTGCGCCAGCCCGAGGGCATCGGCCCGGTCGATAATGATGGTGTTGGCTGTGCCGACATCCAGCCCAGACTCGATGATCGTGGTGCACAGCAGGACATCGGACTTGCCGGCATAGAACTCGCACATGATCCGCTCCAGGCGCTCCTCCGGCAGCTCGCCGTGCGCCACGGCCAGCCTCGCCCGGGGCACCAATCGCTTGATCAGGTTGGCGATGCTCTGAATGCTCTCCACACGGTTGTGGACGAAGAAGACCTGGCCCCCCCGGTCCAGCTCGTGTTCGATCGCTTCCTGGATGAGGGCCGGATCAACCCTCGCGACGGTCGTCTTGATCGACAGACGGTCCTCGGGCGGCGTCTCGATGGTGCTGACGTCGCGCACCCCCAGCATCGACATGTGGAGGGTCCTCGGGATCGGGGTCGCGCTCAGGGTCAGGACATCCACTTGCTGCCTGAGCTGCTTCAGGCGCTCCTTGGCCGCGACGCCGAACCGGTGCTCTTCATCCACGACCAGCAGACCCAGATCCCGGAAGCGGACATCTTTCTGAAGGAGGCGATGGGTGCCGATGACGATGTCCACCACTCCATCACGCACACCGCGCAGCACGTCAGCCTGCTCTTTGCGACTACGGAAGCGGGAGAGCATTTCCACTTTGACCGGGAAACTGTTGAGACGCTCGGAAAAGGTCTGTAGATGTTGCAAGGCCAGGACAGTGGTCGGGACCAGGACCGCGACCTGCTTTCCACCCATGACCGCCTTGAACGCGGCCCGCATCGCTACTTCGGTCTTGCCATACCCGACATCGCCGCAGATCAGGCGGTCCATCGGCTGGTCTCGTTCCATGTCGGCCTTCACGTCTGCGATCGCCTGGAGCTGACCCGGAGTCTCCTCGTAAGGAAAGCCGGCCTCGAACTCCCGCTGCCAGGTCGTATCAGCCGGGAAGGCGTACCCTTTGATGACCTGCCTGGCCGCGTATAACGTGAGGAGCTCCTGGGCCATCTCACGGATCGAGGCCCTGACACGCTCCTTCGCCTTGGCCCAGGACGTCCCGCCCAGCCGGTCAAGGGCGGGCGGATCACCATCAGCGCCCAGGTAGCGATGGACCAGTTGCAGCTTGTTGGCCGGGACATAGAGCTTGGCGTTGTCGGCATAGCTGATCAGGAGGTAGTCGCCCTCCATCCCCCCTGCCTTGAGCTGCCGCAGCCCTTTGTACCTGCCGATCCCGTGCTCCTCGTGGACGACGAAATCGCCGAAGGAGAGGTCTTGAAAGGAGGCGAACGGGGTGGTCTCTTTCGGCCTCGCCCGGCGGCGCGAGATGTGTCGAGGCCCGAAGATCTCGCCCTCGGTGATATAGGTCAGCCCCGCCTGATCCAGATGAAAACCAGCGCTGAGCTCGCCCGAAAGGATGGCGATCCCGCCCGGCGGGGCGATCCCCTCGCTGAGGGACGCGGCGACGTCGTGCTCCTTGAGGACCTCCTGAAGACGCCCTCCTTGCGCCTCGCTCCGACAGACGAGATGAATCCGCCGCCCCTGCCGTCGCCACCCTTCCAGGTCACGCGCCAGCTCGCGGAGGAGCCCACGGTAGCCAGGGATGGTCCTCACCTGGAAGGCGATGGTCGAGTCGATCTTATCCCGGTTGGTTTGTGAGAATTCCTCCAGAAAGATCTGCTGCCGGAGGCAGAGCTTCGCCTCAAATTCTGTCCAGTCGAAGAATAGGGCTTCGGCCGACGGGACAGAAGTGCGGGGTGCGACGGACTCGGCATTTTGCGACTCGTACTTGGCGCGGCGCTCAGACAGGTCGCGAGCGCGAGCTTTGAGGCCCGACGGGTCCGCCAGGACCCAGATCGCGTCCGGCGCCACGTACTGCAGGAGGTTGGCGGCCTCAGGATAGAAGTAGGGGAGATAGGCATCCATACCCGCGAACGGGCGACGATCTTCAAGCGCCTTGATGATCTCCATGGGGGCTTGCTCCCCACGGGCTTCCTCCGCGCCGCGAACGGCATGCAAGGCCCTGTCGCATGTCTCGACGGTCAACGGCGCTTCGACAACAGGCAAGACGGTCATCTGTTCGAGCGCGCGGACGGACCGCTGGGTTTCCGGGTCGAATTCGCGAAGCTCCAGCAGCTCGTCGCCGAAAAACTCAGCCCGAACTGGCAGGTCGCAGGCGGGCGGGAACAGGTCGAGGAGGCTCCCTCGCAGGCTGTACTCACCCCGGTCCGTCACCTGATTGATCCGGCGGTAGCCGCCAGCTTCCAGGGCGCCCAGCAGCTCATCCCGCGTGATGAGTCGTCCGACGCGCAGGGTGACCGTCGGGCCCAGAAGATCAGAGGGGGGCGAGAGGCGTTCGAGGGCCGCTCGGATGGAGACCACCGCCAGTGGCAGCTCCTTGGCAGCGAGACCCGCTAGGCAGGCGATCCGCTGACATCGGACCTCGAGGTCCTCCTCGCGTTCGGGCAGATACCCGACCGGCCCACGGGAGAAAAACTGCAGGTCCTCGGCGAGCGATTCAGCCTCAGCGGCCGAGGAGGCCAGCGCGATGAGCGAACGCCCCGTTCGACGGGAGATCTCCGACAGGATCGCCGCCTTCGAGGCGCCGAAGAGACCGATCAGGTGCAATCTGTCGGCCCCGCTTTGGAGCCGAGCCGCGACTTCCTCCGCCCCTCGGATCAACAGATCCTCCGATTGTGCCATCGACCGTATCACCATGAGGTCTGCCCGCTACTCACGCGGCCCCGCCTGCTCCAGGATCCGCCGGATGATGCCGCTCGTGGAAGAGCCCTCCACCAACGGCATCGTCACCACCCGCCCGCCCCGACCTTCCACCGTGTCCCGCCCGACGACTTCTTCCTTCGTCCAGTCGGCCCCTTTGACCAACACATCGGGCTGCAGCGCCGCGATCGTCCGGCCCGGGTCCGCATCCTGGAAGATGACCACATAGTCCACCGAGGCCAGGGCCGAAAGCAACTCTGCCCGCTCGCCCTGCGAGAGCACAGGCCGCGAGGGACCCTTGAGGCTCCGGACCGAGGCATCACTGTTCAGGCCAACGATCAGCAGGTCGCCCAGCTCACGTGCGTGCTGCAGGAGGCGGATGTGCCCCCTGTGAAGCAGATCGAAACAGCCATTGGTAAAGACGACGCGCTGCCCCAACGCCCGCCTCTGCTGGACGATGCCCACCAGTTCCTCCAAGCCTCTGATCTTCTCGGCGGTCCCCATTCTCACGACCGTTTCATCTGTGAACCGTGAACCATGAACTGTGAACTGCGCAGATCTTGCCCGCGACCGCCACCGTCACGCTTCCTCCATCTAGCCTTCCGAAAGCCGGAGGAACCCATCTGCCGCGGCCTGCTTGATCAACCGCTTTGCCTTTTCAGCATATGGAGCGGCGGTCATCAGGCGAACCTCACCAAGGGGGCCAAAGGTGATCCCCTGATATCCGCCCACCCGCATGGAGCGGAGCCAGCACGGGACACCGTGACGCTCAAGGTGCAGGCGCAAGAGTTCAGCCTGCATCTCGTCGTACGTGGTGTACACGATTCGCTCATCCATGTATCACGGCAGTGCGTTGGACCGGTCGAATGACCCCAGGCGGGCTGCTTCCCCGGAACTCACACTGAATCTGCTGCGGGGGGAGGCGGAGCGGAGTGACAGCACGAAGGCGTGGCGGAACTGCCTGACGGATATCGCGCCGGGCGGGGAGTGGGGCGGCACGAACCAGAAGTCGATCCTTCGGTCAACCCGATGATGCATTGAGCCGGCAAAGCCGGTCTCGGGAGAGACAACCCCAGAGACCGGCCATGCGCTCGATTCGCTCCTGACCTCCTCCTGCCACCCTTGGCGAGAAAGGGTCACGGCCGCTCGCTCTTACTGGAGGACGAAGTGGGCTCTCCGATTCCATTTCCAGGCCGATTCGTCATGTCCAAGGGCGAACGGCCGTTCTTTCCCGTAACTGATGGTCCTGAT
>JBGQJI010000158.1:0-5503 GCA_041498975.1 Methylomirabilis sp. (SeqCode) | reverse complement strand
GCCCCGTCTCTTTAGGTCAGCCCTAGGAACGCTGGCGCCGCTTCTGGTTGTAATGGCCATGGGCGACTGCCCACCAACGGCAGGAGGAAAGCGATGTGCTACGATGGGGCGGCCGAGTCGGGCGAAGGTCGGCACGTGCGATGGGTGCTCCGAGCTTGCGTGTACTGTGACCGGGGCGTCGTGAGGCACCGCATCGTGTTGCGCTCGCTCCTTCGCGAGGCGCACGCCGGTGAACCTCGTCTGAGACGGGACGCCTCCCGGCTCGCCTCTCATAGGGGAGGAGACCATGGAGAAGGTCTATGAGCGCTGCTGTGGGCTGGAGGTCCACAAGAAGACGGTGGTTGGCCTGCCTCCGCATGCCCGGCCCCCGTCGTCGTCTCTGAGGGCCCGGGGGTCCCGCGAGCCGACGGCCAGCACCGACTCCGCCACGCCGCAGGTCCCCGAGCGCCGTGGCGAGGCTCCCGGCCAACCCCGCTCCTGGGCGTGGGCCGACCTGCTGCGGCGCGGCGTCGACCTCGACGGGCTCGCCTGCCCTCGCGGTGGCGGCCGCCTGCGCCTGCTCGCGACGAGCGAGGACCCCCAGGTCATCCGCCACATCCTCGCGCCCCTCGGGCTCCCACCCGAGGTTCCCTGCCTCCGCCCACCCCGGCCCCCTCCGGCTCGCGCCGCTGCCCTCGTTGCCGACCTGCCTGCCTGACTGCGCTCCTCAGCGCCTGCCCCGCTCAGAGGCCACCCCCACGCCCGTGGCCCGTCCACCGGGAAGCCCGGCCCATCCTTCGCAGGCTTCCGCCCAGGCTTCCCCCCTCCCGCGTCGTCACCCTTTCTTCTTGACAGGCGCTTCATCCGCGCAGTATCGTGTTCCAGAGGACCGATAAAGGGCGTTTATGTCGGGTACCCCATGGACGCGGGGGTCAAGGGGTCCTCCCGCACGCTGACATCAATCAGGTAACGGGGAGAAGCGACATATGTCCATCTACGCGATCGACTGGCATTGGTTCAAAGGCTCTGGCGATGGATATCACACCATCGACGTGAACATTCCGCCAGCCCAGATCGCCGCCCAGATCTGGCTGCACGGCACGACCGGCGGCGGCACGCAATATGCCGGCATCAAGCACTACCGCCAGCGGCTGAGCGACGGGTCCGATCTTCCTCACGACTTCGGCGAGTGGCCCTCGTGGCCGCCGGTCGTCTTCGACTTCATGAGCTCCATCACCTTCGCGATCGCCGCGGGCGAGGACCAGGTGGCCTGGGCGATGGCCCGGATGGACTATTGGGCCTGGTAGCGGGAGGCGAATGCGATGCGATTCGAGAGCACGGGAAAAACGCAGATCCATTCGGTCAAATGCTGCGTCCTGTTCGATAGAAAGGACGGCGCGATCCGACATGTGCATCACGTCGTGACCATCCAGGGCGCGGCGGAGACGCCCGATGCGGAGGTGGAGAAACGGGCCCTCAAGCTCGCCAGGGAGTTCGGGATCGACACGAAGCAGACGCAGATCATCCACGTCGATGCCCAGGCCCTCGATCCGCAGGCGCGGTACAAGGTGGACCCGAAGACCCGGAAGCTGATACGGATTGAGAGGACGCCACTCCACCCGACGCCGGGCAAGAGGTAAACCAGGTCAACTGCTCGCGCTCTCGTCCCCCTCCAGAGGTGAAAGAAACAAGAGAACTCCCTCTTCCTCTGGGGGGAGAGGGCCGGGGTGGGACAAGAGTGCATCAAACGCCCCAGCCGCCGTCCACCGTCACCGACTGCCCCGCCATGTTGGCCGAGTCGTCGGAGACCAGGAACAGGACGGCATTGGCGATGTCCTGCCCTCTTCATCCTCATCCGCGCTGTATCGTGCCCCGGAGGACCGATAAAGGGCCTTTATGTCAGCTACCCTCTCGCCTCAGGGGCACGTTGGCATCACCAGAGGGAGGATGACGATGCCTGGAAGATTTCCCAGATTCCTTCTGCTCAGCTTGGAGACTCTAACGGCATTGATGCTGTCCGGCTGTGTGGCGTTCAGCGGCTACGAAGTCATCGAAAAGTGGAGCCAGACATCGACCGGCGCGAATCCGAAGGAAGCGGCTGCCCTGTGTCCGGGGGGCAAGAAGGTGCTCGGTGGCGGAGCAGTCGTTGCCTTCCAGAACGGCAACAGCTTCCCAGAAGATGGTCAGGGCATTCTCTACATGAGCTCGCCCACCGCAGACAACAACGGGTGGCAGGCCGGCGCAGTCAACAGCGACCCAACGCACCAGTGGGCCGTGAAGGCTACAGCGTACTGCGCGAAGGTGACTCCTTAGGTTCACGTGGAATACTGTGGGCCTAGGCGCCGCCGGTTGGCACCTAGTCGAATTGACGGCCGTCGGCCACGTTCATGGAATGGTGGGTTTGGTAGTGTCAGGTTAGTCAAGCCGGTGTCCACAAAAACCGGGTCTTTTATTTTTCCTGGACACCGCCTTGCTTGTGGCGGTCATCAGGAGGCTCCCCTGGAGCGGCACGTGAAGTATCACAGTGTAGGCCAGTGGTGCTTGCAGGAACCTGTGTCTGCCACGGAGCTGGGTTTAGATTCCACACCTGTAATCTGGAACTTCGAGGGACATGAAAGTCTCTGCTTTCCATAAGTATCTGAAAATAAACCTCTACCCTGGTTGACCTCGAAGCGGTTGAAGGTTCTAATTATCTGAAAACAAAGCGAAAAGCCCGTGTGAGTTCTCGACACTGTGACATGTGCTCCACGGATTTTCCCTAATCTCTCACCGTCACAACACCTGCTGCGCGGGAATGTCAGAATCGCCACCGAGCTCTCCGTGCTCTTTGCACGTTCAGCATTCGCGGTCCGCCTATTTAGGTCAGCCATAGCATGGCTGGTGCAGATTAGTTGGAATCTCACACTGCCGTCCCCGCCAGCACGGCTCCAAAAAAACTTGACAACCCCTGGAAAGGTGTTATAGACAATCGCCGTCACAGGTGTGCGTGATGGGTCAGGATAACGCTCCTCCGGGTGAGGGCGGTCACGAAGCTATCGAGGCCGGGCGCGGCAGGGACAGACAGGAAGGAGGAAGGGGATGGGTCGCCACAAGATTCTACGGGGAGGATGGTGCGCGGGGGCTGGCCTCCTATTTCTATTCGTCGGGGCCTCCGTAGGGGCGAGTGGGTATGAGATCTGGGTCACCAATCAGGGCCTGAACAAGATCCAGGTGATCGATGGGGACTCCCTGAATGTCATCGGGGAGATCTCTGCGGGGACCAAGCCGCACAACGTTACCTTTAGCCGCGATTTCAAGCGGGCGTACGTGGCCAATGTCGGGTCCAACAGCGTCACCGTCATCGACGCCGCGACGCGCCAGGTGTTCAAGACGGTCCCGGCCGGCAAGACGGCCCACCACGTGGCTGTGTCCCCCGACGATCGATTGCTCCTCGTCAGCAATCCGGGGGAGCATACGGTGATGCTCTTCGATGCCACGAGCTTTGACCTTTTGAGGACCATTCCGGTGGGGAAAGCCCCTGCCATGGCCGTCTTCACCAGCGACGGGAAGAGGGCCTACGTGAGTAACGGCGGCGACGCCACGGTCTCTGTCGTCGATGTGACGAAGCGAGAGGTGGTCAAGACCATACCGGGCGTCGGCCGGGGCACCATGGGCACGGTCATGACGCTCGATGGGAAAGCGGTGGTCGTCACGGGGGGCGGTGACAACAAGACCTCCGTGATCGACACGGCGACGGACGGCGTCGTGGCCGAGGTCCTCACGGGGACGGACCCGCACGGGGCCGCCCTGACCGAGGACGGCATGCTTCTCCTCATCGCCGACCGGCTGTCGGATGCGGTGTCGCTGGTGGACCCCGGGACCTGGAGGGTCGTGGCCACCGTGCCGGACGTGGAACGGCCGGATATCATCGAGGCGTTCGGGGGCCGGGGCTTCATTACCACCCGCGGGCAGGCCGTCACCGGGGATCCCCATGCCCTCTCGGGAACGAATCCTGCCCTCGTGGTGATCGATCTGCAGCAGCGGCGGGTCCATGCCCTCGTCCCCCTGGGGGGCGATCCCCACGGGGTAGCGGTCAGGAGGTGAGAGGCGAGGGGGAGAAGAAGGCGCCCGGCCCCTGGGCCTCAACTCGCCACCCGGGAGCCTTGCGATCGACGTCACACCGTCGCTGGGCAAGAGGTGGGCCGGTTGACGGTATGAAGTCTTTGTGAGAGGAGACGCGGGCCATCACCAGAGGATCACGGGCGTTCCTTTCAGCTCGCAGGGTTCACCAGGTCACGCTCCTAGCGGTCGGCTTGGCTCTTGCGGCGCCAGCACGGCCAGCGGAAGCGGTGCCGATTCCCTGGAAGAACTGTGGGAAGGCAGGTGATATCCTCTCAGTCCAGACCTGGGACGCATCGTCTTGGCCTCCCGCCGGCACCTCGGGACCCCTGGCTGGGACGGCGACATTTGACCAGGGAACCGGGGCGCTCACCAAGCTGCTAGTCGTCCTCTTCTTGGGTACGAAATGGGTCTTCGAGAGCGTGGGGGACCCGGGGGCGACGGTGGCCTCTGGATTTGTGACGCTGCCCTCGTCCCTGCCCATGGCCCTGGTGGCCCCACCCCTCCCCCTTTCAGCGGGACCTCTCTCGAGGACCGACACCTTCTCCTCTACGGTCCCGCCCATCACCGTCCTATCACACGCAAACCTGGGGCAAAACCTCACATCGGTCACGGCGAGCCTCGGCCTGACCTACAATGGGATGTCTGGGTTTCCGATCGCCCCGACAGCCGGGACCTACGGGGCGATGCTGCAACTCCTCACCCAGCAAAGTGCGGGGGTGTTCTGCATCGACCTCGAGCTCACGGATACGCCGTTCATCGGGATCGCGTCGGCGGCGATCCCCACCCTGTCTGAATGGGCGCAGATCGGGATGGTTATCCTGTTGGTGGTCGGTGGTCTTTTGGCTCTGCGCCACCGCCGCGCGTAAGCGCGATCTGTGTCCGTCCGCGGCCTGCTCTGGGGTGGCCCTCACCAGGCCACCCGGAGGTTTTCCAGGACTTAGCGCCCCCCGCGAAAACTTGACCTGCGCCCTCCGCGATGTTCTGCATTTCTCCTTAGCCAACCTTTATCTGTCCCTTTCTCTTTCCCCTTTCCCTGCTAAGTAGAGGTCTGGGGGTGGTCGGGATGCGGTTTGCCATTGACGGGCGCCGGGGAAATACGGTATAAGCCCCCGTATGCAATCTAGGCGAGCACCGAAACAGCCAACGCAGTGGCTCCGGCAGCACCGGGATGGGGTGCGGTTCTGCATGCGCTTCTCGCTCTACACCATTTCGGCATTCCTGATGCTTTACGCGCTAGAGCATCTGGTTGTCGTCCCCTTTACCCGTTGCATTGCTTGGCTGACACACCGACTCCTGCGGGCGTCGGGCGTCCAGGCCTGGGTGAGCGGGGCATCCGTGGGCATCCCGGGATTTGCCGTCGAGATCAAGAACAACTGTAATGCGATCTATGAGATCGGCCTATTCGCGGCCGCCGTCTTCGCCT
>JBGQJI010000157.1:0-5536 GCA_041498975.1 Methylomirabilis sp. (SeqCode) | reverse complement strand
CTTCTCGGAAGGGAGCAGACCCGGCGCGATGAACTTCCAGATCTGATACAGGACGACCGGCAGGACCAGCATGAGGCCGGCCAGCATGGCGATCTTCATGTGCATCCAGAAGGCCTCGGCCGGGGCAAGGAAGATCAGATCGACGGGCGCCCCGGGGCGGGGGACGGATCGCAAGAAAGGGTAGGTGCGGGAGAAGACCAGGTCGGTGGTAAGGGGTCGTTTCAGGAAACGAAGGATCGTCTCGGAGAAGCTGAAGGTGAGGATGAATCCGATCCCGATGGCCACCAGAGTGATGAGGATCCGCTTTCTGAGCTCCTCCAGGTGGGAGAAAAACGACATCTTCTCATCAGACATTCCGCGTCTCGTGGGTTTCTTTGGGCTTGTCTTCCTGGGCTGTGGTCGGAGGCGCCTCGGCCGTGGCGGGTTGTTGCCCTTCGCGAGGCGCCCCGCTCGCCTTCTCCTCCTCGGCCGCCAACTCGGCAGTCAGCCCTTCCTTCAGCTCTTCAGAGGCCCGTTTGAACTCGGCCAGGCCCCGCCCCAGCGACCGCCCAAGCTCCGGCAGCTTCTTGGGCCCGAAGACCAACAGGGCGATCACAAAGATCACTATCAGCTCTTGCATCCCCAATCCGAACATCGTGTACACTCCTTTACGATAACCCCTGCGGCCTACATCCGAGCAGCTTCTCAGCCTACCCCCGGCAAACGGGAAAGTCAAGCCATTCCCTCCACTCTGGTGTGCGTCAAATTTGTAGGGAAAGTGCCGCAGACCTTGTGAATCCGTACCGATCTGACAGGACCAGTACTATCAGATGACATTCCACGCGGCCGCTTCAAACCCGTTCGCCCCGAGGAGCGGCCATCTTCCCAGGCCGCGTCTCGAAGGGCGCGCCGCATCCTGGCAACCCGCACCCGGGCCGCGATCTGGGCGCTGCCGACGCGCTTCGAGACGGCCGCCAAAAAGACGCGGCCTCCTCAGCGCGAACGGAGAGTTGAGGGGCTGAGACTGACGAAAGGGAACCCACAAATTTGTCGCACACCCCCTCCACTCCGTCGCCCATGTGTGACAAGCCTCTGGCCCGGGGTTCGACCTTGTCGGCAGGGCTACAGCAAGAAGAATTTGATCAGGAGGAATGACGCTGCGGCGATGGCGGCGGAGATGGGGATGGTGAGGATCCAGGCCCAGACGATCTGCCTGGCCACTCCCCACCGCACCGCCGAGAGGCGGGTGGTTGCCCCGACCCCGGAAATGGCGCCGGCGATGGTGTGCGTAGTGCTGACAGGGATGCCCGCGATGGCGGTGCCGATCAGTGTGAGCGCCCCTGCAGTCTCGGCACAGAAGCCGCCAACCGGCTTGAGCTTGGTGATCCGCATCCCCATGGTCTTGACGATGCGCCAACCGCCGGCCATCGTCCCGAGGCCGATGGCCGCGTGGGCCGACAGGATGACCCAGGTGGGAACGTAGAACTCCCGACCGAGGTAGCCCGCGCTGAACAGCAGGCCCGCGATGATCCCCATGGTTTTCTGAGCGTCGTTGGTCCCGTGGCCAAGGCTGTACAGGGCAGCCGAAACAAGCTGGAGTCGCCTGAACCAGCGGTCCACCCGGCTGGGGCGGACCCGCCAGAACAGCCGGATCACAGCCACCATGATTCCGAATCCCATGACAAGGCCAAGCAACGGGGACAGCACGATGAAGAGGAGGATCTTGTAGATGCCGGCCGGGATCAGGGCGGAGATGCCGGCGTTGATGATCGCAGCCCCGGCCAGCCCCCCGATCAGGGCGTGGGACGAGCTGCTCGGGATGCCGTAGTACCAGGTGATCAGATCCCAAGCGATGGCTCCGAAGAGGCCAGCCAGGATGACGTACTCACTGACCGCTTCAGGACGGACGACGCCCTTCCCGATGGTCGTTGCCACGCTGACCCCGAAACCGAACGCGGCGACAAAGTTGAAGAACGCAGCCCAGGCCACGGCCTGCATGGGCGAGAGCACGCGCGTGGACACCACCGTCGCGATCGAGTTGGCGGCGTCGTGAAAGCCGTTTATGAAGTCGAAGACCAGCGCGACAAAGATATTGAAGATGATGAGCCGGGGCATGGGCGCTCTCTCAGACAGATCGGCGGAGCCTCAAACCTGGCAGAACGACGAAGGCAAGACGACTGAGGGCAGGCGAAATGGGTCGTGAGAGGCCGCGGGGGTTTCGAAACATGCGAATACGCAGCGCCCGATCCTCGCACACGCCCCTCGCACCCCCCCGTGATCGATCCGGTTCCGGCGGTCTTCCCGGATCACGGCGACGACCCGCAGGCCATCCAGATAGCTGATAAAGAGGATTCGTGAGGAATGGACTCGACAGCCTGTCCGGGCAGGGCCAGGCCACAGCAGAGGTCACCTTCGTGCGGTGTAGATTCCGTTCGCCCTTCTTCCAGCGAGCGATAAAGCATGCGGGGTCTTGGAGGGCTGTGATTCCTGAGGGGCGTGGCATCTCCTCGACCTCGCCGGCATCAGAGATCAGGTATTCTTCAACGCCACCCCTTCGACGATGTTGGCCACATCCTCACACCGGTCGGTGGCCGTCTCCATCGTCTCGTAGATCTCCTTCCACTTGATCACGTCGATCGGATCCTGTCCCTTCTCAAAAAGGCCGGCGATTGCCTCTCGGCAGACCTCGTCGGCCTCGTTCTCCAAGCGGTTGATTTCGATGCAATGTTCCGTCACGTCGTCCAACCGTTCGAGGTTAGACACCGCCTTGACGATCTCCTCCGCCGATTTCAGGATCACGAGGGCGAGCTTTCTGGCCTCCTCGGTCGGCTGCTTGATCTTGTAGAGGCTCATGCGGGCGGCAACGGCCTCGATCAAGTCCATGACGTCGTCAAGCGCCACGGTCAGGGCATGGATGTCTTCACGGTCGATGGGGGTGATGAAGGTGCGGTTCAGCTTTCGAATGATTTGATGGGTGATCTTGTCTCCCACATGCTCGAGATCCTCGAGCTGCTTCCAGCCTTTCTCAAAATCCCCATCTTGTTGATCCGTCATTTGAACGAGCACCTTCGCACCGTCGAGGATGTTGTTGGCCGCTTTCTCGAAGAACTCAAAAAATTTCTCTTCTCGTGGGATCAGGCTGAACATCCAGGATCTCTCCCTCCGACTTACTGCAATCCGAGCAACCATACATGGGCGCTGGGAATCGACTGCCAGACGAACGCGCTGTGAAGCGCCACACGCATACCGCTTGCCTGCGCCGACGGGAAGGATGCTCCAGGCGCTCACCGAGACCAGGGACCCAGCAGGAAGTACGACGAGCTACCTGGACCCTGGCCGGCTGGTGATCATCCCGACCGTCTCGATGCCGGAAGACTTGATGGCGTCCATCACGTCGATGACCAGGCCGTAAGGGACCCTGGCATCGCCGCGAAAGTAGAGGACCCGCTCCTTGCCAGAGGCGGTCAGGGCCTTGAGGCGGGCTTCGAGATTCTGACGCGGCACTTCCTCGTTATTGACGAGGATGCGGCTGTCCCGCGTCACCGTTAAGGTGATTCGCTCCTCCTCCTTGACCTCCGACACTCGCGCCGTCGGAAGCTGCACATCGGTGCCCCGCTGGAGCATCGGCGTCGTCACCATGAAGATGATCAGCAGGACGAGTGTCACGTCCACCAGCGGGGTCACATTGATCTCTGAGAGCATTCGCCGATCTTTTACGCCGTTTGCCTGCATGCTCGCCCCTTCGCCTTATTGATTCGCGGCCTGATCCAAGAGCCTATCGACCATCTCGGAGGCCGCGGTATCCATCGCCGTCACAAACAGCTTCACCCTGCCAAGGAAGTAGTTGTAGGCCATGACCGCTGGGATCGCCACGAACAGGCCGGCGGCAGTTGCCACGAGCGCTTCGGCGATCCCGGCCGACACCGTGCCAAGCCCGCCGGATCCGGTCTTAGAAATCGCCTCGAAGGCCCGGATGATCCCCAGGACGGTCCCGAAAAGGCCCACAAAAGGGCTGATATTGCCGAGAGTTGCCAGTGAGCCGAGGGACCTCTCCAGACGGGTGATCTCCGCAGTGGTGGCCCGTTGCATGGCCCCCTTGCACGATTCGATCCGGCGCGTGAATCGCTCGCCCGCCAGGACCGGATCCCCCTGGTCGATCACCACCAGGAGACCGGCCTCCAAGACCCTGGCAACCGGGCTCCCGGTGCTCTGTTCGCAAAGGTGGAGGGCCTCAGTCATCTTTCCGTCGGCCACATACTGCAGCCCCTTCTCCGCCACCTGCTGAGTGGCCTTCTGTGCCTTGCGATACGTATAGAACCGTTCGCCGATCACGGCGAGCGAGAAGATGGAGAAGATGGCGAGGATCACCATGGTGATCCCGCCGTGGGCCATCAATGCGAAAATCCCTTGTCCCATCATGTCAGATAATCCTTGTGAAGAGGGTGAGGTAGAGCAGCCCGATTCGCCGGCGACGTAGAGGCGGCGAGGCGATCGGACGTTCGATCTTTGAGGTCCGCCGTGCCGCCTGTCTTCGGGACCCAGGGCTGCATCAGCGGCTTCGCCTTCGGACGCCCGCGGATGAAACGCACGAGCCAATATTTTAGCATGACGTAGGAGCGAACGGAAGTGAATAAAGAAGGTGCGAGGGGGAAAGTGCTGCAGACACGCCCAGTCGTTATCTCGTCCCCTGCCACCGATTGGGCAGGTCGGTGTACAGGCCGATCTGGTCCAACACGCGCCCGATGATCTGGTCCACCAGCTCCTCGACCGTCCGCGCCTTCTGATAGAAGGGAGGCACTGGAGGGACGATCCGGACACCCGACCGCGCGAGCGTCAGCATTTGCTCGAGATGGACGGCGTGAAACGGGCTTTCCCTGACGACGAGGGCAACCTGCTTCCCTTCCTTCATGGCAACCCCTGCCGCCCGGGCGATCAAGGTATCGGAGTAGCCAGCGGCGACGGCCGCCAGAGTTTTCATGGAGCACGGGGCGACAACCATCGCGGCCACATTGGGCGAGACGTAGGAGCCGCTGGAGATCGATGCCCCGAGGTCGCGGTCGTCGTGGAAGAACGTGGCGAGAGATTTGAGATCCCCCACCGTCTGTCCCGTCTCTTCTCGAAGGGTGATTTTCGCCCCCTCGGACACGATCAGATGGACCGGAAGGCCCAGGGCATGCAGCACCTCCAGTGTGCGAACGCCCAGGACGACGCCGCTGGCCCCGCTGATCCCAAGGATATACTCTTGTCTCGGCTCAAGACGTTTCATCGCGATGCCCCGATACCGTCGCACGAGCCGCAGAACGTGTCAAGTGTAAAGCCTCGGAAGCGGTCAGCTATCAGCGGTCAGCAGGATCTGTGTGGCTGAGCGCTGATGGCTGAATGCTGATGGCTGGCTTCTGATGGCTGATCCAGCGGATCGATCCCAAAGCGTCGTAGCAACGTTCGGAGCCTGCCGAGCGGCAGGCCGACCACGTTCGTAAAGCTCCCGTTGATCGCCTCCACGAAGGCTCCCGCAGCGCCCTGGATCGCGTAGCCTCCCGCCTTATCGAGCGGCTCG
>JBGQJI010000156.1:0-5565 GCA_041498975.1 Methylomirabilis sp. (SeqCode) | reverse complement strand
TTCGTTGGTCCATGGCACTGGTTTCCTTCCACGGCATCGGCATCTCCCTCCTTGCCAATGCACTGTAAACCATGTGCCCGGTTTATTCTGTAAACTATGTTACCGGTTTGTACCCTCCCCTTCTCCCCATTGGGGGAGAAGGCGGGGATGAGGGGGGCAATGATGGCGAAATGGAGAATGTCATCTCGCTCACCGTTCCAACTCATTGGGCGGGCTCTCTTCCTGCTCTTGCTCGCCTCTTCGGTCGATGCCGCCACGTGGTCCCGCCGTTCTATCAACTCCCTTCCCGACTCGGCCTTTGCCTCCGTCGAGGTGACCCCGGAGGGCAAGAAAGTCCGTCGCCTTCCACATCACGACCACACGGGGAGGGTAGATGCGCCGCATCTTCTGAGCGCCTTGGGCCGGATCCACCAGGTCAAGTGGATCGACGCACGAAACAAGCAGGCGGCAGACCAGCACCTCCGAAAGCACATGAAAGAGTATAAACAGGCCCGGCTCGCCGCGGGCAGGGTTCGCTTTCCTGTGGACCTCAATGCGGCCTCGGTCGATGAGCTGATGGCGGTGCCATTCTTCAGCCGGAAGACGGCAGAGGCGGTTGTCCTGTATCGAGAGAAACAAGGCCGGTTTAAATCAGTGGATGAGCTGAGGCGGGTCGATGGGGTTGAATCCGTCGCCTTCGAGGCGATCGCCGATCTGGTCACGGTCCGGTAATACAAACGCGTGGAGTGGGGATCATTGCCCCGAAAGTCCCCCCGCCCGTGTCATTGCGAGGGAGCCGAGCGACCGAAGCAATCTCGCAGTGAAAGGGCGGGATTGCCTCGCTCCTTCCAGTCGCTCGCAATGACCTACAGAAGAATGAGGCCGCCTCACCACTCCCATACCAGTCGATAGCGCTCGCGGTGGGGTGGATGTTCGATTTCCCATCGGAGCAGAGACCGACCATCCTCGGTCACGTCCTCTTCCGGTTTCTTCTGCTCCAACTCCAGCCCACCCCGAAGAACGGACACCTCTCCGACCACGCCGCCCCTGTAGATCTCATATTTCTTGTACGGTCGCTCCCTGGGAAAGACCACCTCGATCCGCGTCCTCCCTTTTTGGGGGAACCGGACGAAGTGGACCAGATACTCCACCTCGTTTCTGAAGGCATCCACCCAGTTGAACCTGAGCACCACCTCGCGCGATTCGTGGAGGGCGAAGGGGGGGTCGAAGACCTGAACCACATCGACCCCTCCAAGCTTCTGCTCCTCTGAGAGCTTCCTCCCAGGGCTCACCTCGATCTCCTCGGTCCTGCCATCGGCCCTGATCTCATGCGGGAAGCTCCGAAGATCGGGTTCGAGGGCCTTCAGCCACGTCCGCTTCTCGACCTTCGCCAGCCTTCCCCTCGGGTCGATCAGCTCGACCCGATATTGGTGGTCCTCCACCAGCCAGGGGCTCTTGATCTTCCTGGCGTAACCCTGGATGTCCTCCTCCTCCAGAACCCCGAAGACCTCCCCTTTCACGAGGCCGAACTTCTTCGGATTCGCCCCGGCCTTGAACATCTCCCTGAAGCGTTCATTCAGGATCTTCTTGTGAGCGCTGAAGGTATTACTCAGCAGCCGCACCCGTGCATCCTGCAGGGTGGGTTTTAGCTGTTTGATCTCATCCCTCCAGACGGTTCTGATGATCCTGCCTCGCTGGATCCTGCCTGGCGGTTGCGCGCCCCCGTACATTCCTCGAATGGCCAAGAGAATCTGATACGGCTTCCCTTCGCCGTACCGCTCCCGATATTCGGCGATGAGTTCGTCCAGCTCCGTCACCATAGATGTCCCCGTTGCGCGATCTGCGGTCATCACAGGGTCAACATAGGTGAAATTTCACCGGACTTCAACTGGAATCTCGTCCAATGGCCGCCCCAGCCTCGCCTTTTCTCTTGGGGCTCGCAGACGGCACATCTCATCGGACTGAAAAAGTGCGCGCGTTTGGAGAGGTCCGGCACTTCGCGTTCTCTATCTGTACGTCAACCTTGACTCCGCTCCCATTCCTCGATTGCCAGGAGGACGGCCTCGGCAATCCGCAGGGCTCGATCGGTGAAGGTCCGCGTGACGATCTCCTCCCCGCGAGGATCAAGATCGACCAGCTTCTGCCTCTTTCTTACCGCGGTCCCAGACTTCAGGATTCCCCGGACGATTCCTGGAAACCCTGCTCTCAGCTCTTCCCCGCCGATTCGCCCCAGTATCTCGTCGGCTTCGACCTTCGCCCCGATCTCCCTGGCGGTGAGAAACGTCCCGTCGATCGGCGCGTAGAGATACCGCTCCAGGCCGTACCCGTGGATCACCCTGGCGATACCGGTGTATGGCTCTGCCGCGCCTACTCTGATGATCCGGCCGAGATTCGGACCGTGGTTGGTTTCGATTACCAGATGGACGTCCTCCGCTGCGGTGAATCCGGGACCCAGCCCGATCACGAGGGGGGCGTGGTCTTTGGCGGTTTCTGTGTTCTGCTCCCGTTTCATCATCCGGGCGTCAACCAGGATTTCGGGACGGAGGACATGAAGAGCCGCTGCCCATCCTGCCGTCCAGACCGGGACAACCTGTTCCGCCAGTAACGCCATGGCCTCTGCTTCATTTCCGGCTGGCCGCGACGAAATGCCGTTCACCACGACCTCCCCCTGGTCGATTGCTGCGCCGAAGGAGATCCCTCGCCGGAGGACAGGGGTTCCCGGCGATTCGGCCACAACGACCTGTCGGCCGGCGTGATGCAGACGAATCGCCACCGCTGTCCCGATATCACCGCCCCCTTTGATCAATACGATACGGTCCATCGCTCCCCCTAACAGTGCCTACTTATCAGTCGAGACGATCATTGTCAAGGTTGCGGTTACAGCCGGTCGAACAGCGGGGAATCGTCATTGCGTCGAAAGTTCCCCGGCCTGTGTCATTGTGAGGAGCAACGCGACGAAGCAATCTATCCCACCATCGTGCCGAGTTCACGAGATTGCGCAGCCTGTCCCGAGCCTTGCCGAGGGGGCTGCGCCTCGCAACGACACTGCGTGTCGGATTGCCGCGCTCCCTCCGGTCGCTCGCAATGACAAGACGTCGGGTTGAACGCGCCACGGACTCTTACGCCCATGGGCGTGGCGCAGCCTCATGGGGTATTGCGAGCGCCTTCAGTTCCTTTAGTGTACACTCCGCGAGGCAATCTCGTCCGGAAGGTATCCATCTGAGTTCTGGGGTTGCAAATCGTGCCGGTGTGCGTTACGGTGATAGTGGCCGAAGTCGGTCGGATGACCGCCGGTCTCGACCTCCGCGAGGTCGGGACGGGAGGAAAGTCCGGACTCCGCAGGGCAGGGTGCTGGGTAACGCCCAGGGAGGGTGACCTCACGGAAAGTGCCACAGAAAATACACCGCCCACGTCGTACTATCAGCCGAAAGGCTACGTGGGTAAGGGTGAAATGGCGCGGTAAGAGCGCACCAGCGACATGGCGACATGTCGGCTTGGCAAACCCCACCCGGAGCAAGGCCAAATAGGTCCCGCCACCTGGTCGCCTCTCTTTGAGCGGCGGCCGGGAAGAGAGCGGCCCGCTCTCGTGCCCCGAAGGGCAGGCGGGACGGGTAGGCCGCTTGAGCCCGTCGGCAACGGCGGGCCTAGAGGAATGGTCATCCGGCCGGGTCGCGAGGCCCGGCCGTACAGGATCCGGCTTACAGACCGACTTCGGCTTATTTCTGTTCATTCAACCAGCTTTCACCGGAGTGGGCCATGACAAAGGCTTCTGATCAGGAATACGCTGAGGTTTCCTTGACCATCAGACACTATAGCGCTCTTCGCTTCGCCATGCGGACGCTACTCTTGGTGATCTCCGTCGGTCTGGCTGTGATCGGCTTCGGGATTATCCCCCAACAATCCTTTATCGTAAAGACCGTGGCGAAGGCCTTCGGCATACTGATGACGGCGTTTTTCTGGGCCTCCGAGAGGAATGCGGCACGGTACATGAGCCATTTGCGGGAGCGGGCGGCCGAATTGGAAGAGGCGCTTGGCTATCGAGTATGGTCGGGGATGCCAGAGCCACCATTCGGCCTGTTCAGCGCGGGCTTCGTCGCCCCTCTCGTGTACGGCTGTCTGGCGCTATTTTGGATCTACGCATTGATCTCCATTCGTTGATGTGGGCGTGATCTCGGATCGACTGTGTCACTCAAGGCATAGAGACTATACCAAACGCACTAAATGTTGCCTTACTGTCATTGCGAGCGACCAACGGGAGCGTGGCAATCCGACACGCAGTGTCGTTGCGAGGCGCAGCCCCCTCGGCAAGGCTCGGGACAGGCTGCGCAATCTCGTGAACTCGGCACGATGGTGGGATAGATTGCTTCGTCGCGTTGCTCCTCGCAATGACATCACATTGATGCGTTCGTATTAGCTGAGAAGACCTGTAGACAGGAGGAGACGATGCGACCATCGAGCCTGCACTTTTTCCCGCTTGCGCTGCCCTTCGTGCTCGTCCTCTTCCTGATCGTCGGCCTGCTGATCACCATGATCGAGGTCGGGATCCTCGGCTACGCCTACGAGAAGATGGGGATCAACCGTCGGTACGTCTTCACCCTGTTGCTCATTTCATTGCTGGGGAGTTACGTGAATATCCCGGTCGCCACGCTGCCGGCCGAGCGGGTCCTCTCGGGGCAGGAGATCAGCTTCTTCGGCATGCGGTACGTGATCCCCTTGGTTCAAGAGTGGCCGCGGACCGTCATCGCCGTCAACGTGGGAGGGGCGGTCATCCCGACCCTCTTGTCCTTCTATCTAATGCTCAAGAACGGGATATATGGGCGAAGTGTCATAGGTGTGGCGATCGTGGCCGCGATCGTTCATTCGATGGCCCAGCCCGTCAGGGGGATGGGGATCGCCGTACCGACCTTCGTCCCCCCCCTGGTTGCCGCCACCACGGCCATCCTGCTCTCGAGGCGATCCGCCCCCGCCCTCGCCTATATCGCGGGGAGCCTTGGGACCTTGATCGGCGCGGATCTCCTGAATCTCGGCAAGATCCAGGGTCTCGGTGCTCCGGTCGCCTCTATCGGAGGTGCCGGGACCTTCGACGGAATCTTCTTGACGGGGATTCTGGCCGTCCTGCTGGCGTGAGGACAACGGCCCATTGATCGATAGGTGAGTAGATTTTTTCCTTGACTCATTCGCACGGAACGTAGTACACGTAGCGGGGTATAATCATGTGTGTTTAGTCGCTCCGGTCCCACGACACCTGTTGAGAAGGAGATGAGCATGAAGCGGAGGGGCGTCGTCCTGCTGAGTCTGCTTGCAGTCTGGGTCCTCTGGAGCGTCGGCGGCGTTCGCGAGGCATCGGCTAGTGGTACTACTACTACTTCTACAACGAGCACGATCCCGCCCGGCCGGGTCTGGAAAGTGGTGCCGCCCGGGATCAGCGTCTTCCTCACGGGCTACTGGGTCGGCAACGACCCCAACACCGGCGTCAACGACAAGACCAAGATCACGCTGCAAAACCCCACCGCGAACACCCAGATCGCCCTGATCATCTACTACGATGACAACGAGAACTTCCTGGATTGCGACATCCAGGTCCTC
>JBGQJI010000155.1:0-5672 GCA_041498975.1 Methylomirabilis sp. (SeqCode) | reverse complement strand
GCCACGATCAGGTGGATCCCAACCGCCCGGGCCATCTGCGCCAGCCGCGCGATGGCGCCCTCTACCTCTGCGGCCGCCGAGAGCATCAGGTCGGCCAGTTCGTCGATGACCACCACCAGGTATGGAAGCGGTCGGAATATCTCGCCACCCCCCTCTCGCCTGGCGATCCGGATCAGCCGGTTGTAGGTGGCGATGTTCCTGGCTCCGAGCCTTGCGAACAGCTTGTACCGGCCCTCCATGTGGACCACAAGCCGGTTGAGTCGCTTCGCCGCCTCTTTCGGATCGGACACGACGCGATCGGCCAGATGGGGAGTCCCATCATAGATCGACAGCTCGACCCGCTTCGGATCGATCAACAACAGACGGAGGCTCTCCGGCGTGGCTCGATAAAGGAGACTCACAATCAGCGCGTTGATGGAGACGCTCTTCCCCGAACCCGTCGCCCCGGCGATGAGGAGGTGGGGCATCTGGGCCAGGTCGGCCACATAGGGCTCGCCGGCGATGTCCTTGCCCAAAGCAAGGGGAAGCTGGGCAGTGGCCCCCTCGAAGGCTTTCGACGCCAGCAGCTCCCGGAGGCGAACGATCGCACGATGGCGGTTGGGGATCTCGACGCCCACGGCCGCCTTCCCCGGGATCGGAGCCACCACCCGCACGGTCAACGCTCTCAGGGCCAACGCCAGATCGTCAGCCAGTGCGACAATCCGGTTGATCTTGATCCCCGGCGCAGGCTCGATCTCGTAGCGGGTGATGACGGGCCCTGGCTGCACCTCGGCCACCTTCCCCTCGACCCCGAAGTCGAGGAGCTTCCGTTCCAGGATTTCCGCGTTGGCCTCGAGCTCCTCCTTGGAGATCCCTGCCTCCATCGAGGCGGGCATGTCGAGGAGTGACAACGGGGGGGTCTGAAACCCCTCCTTGGGAACCACGAAGGGAAAGGACCGCTGCGGGAGGGTGTCTGTCGAGGCACTTTCGGGCGCCGCCGGCGCACTCGGCTGGAATGGCTCAGACAGGACAGGAAGCGGCCGGCTCTCGACCTGAGGCTCTTGCTCGGCAGGGGGGGTGTAGGGCGGCCTGATCCGGCCAGGGAGTTGCGCCTTTGCGGCTCTTCGCTCCCTGAAGCGCGCCGCCACGCGCTCGAGCAAACTCCGCCACCCAGGGGTCAGGCCCACGAGCGGCCGAGTGGTCAGACACGCCACGGCGATGGCGAGGCTGGTCAGGCCGAGCAGCGGCAGACCCACACGGCCGACCAGCGGGCTGAGGACCCGATGCAATTCCTGGCCAATAAAACCACCCGGGCGCTCCGATGCCGGGCCAAGCGGCAGGCCCGACCGGGCCAAGAGTTGGGCCAGCAGCCCGAGGCTTAGCAGCAGCAGGACAAATCCTACCAGCTTCAAGATCACAAAGGGGGTGGGCTTCGCGGTCAGCCGCCTCCAGCTCAGGAGGATCAGGAAAAACGGCAGTGTCAACGCTCCAACTCCCAGCAGTTCCAGGAGATCGCTTGCGAGTTCTGCCCCCCACCTCCCGCCATAGTTGCGCATCTGATGCTCGAGGCCGCCCCCCGAGTTAAAAAACGAAGGGTCGAGGGGATCATAGGAGAGGAGACTCGCCATGAGGAAGATCGCCACTGCGATCCCGAGGATACCCAGCACCTCTCGGGTCTTGGGGTGGGCAAGGATCTGGGCCCGCGCGGGTCGATCCTCTCCCTTTGTTTGTCGTTGGCCCTGGGCCGCCAGCGGCTCCGATTCGCCACCTGTCGCCATCAGCCCCTCCTTCCTCACACCTCCATGATCACCGGCTCGATCACGGGTCGCCGCTCTATCTCCTTTTGCAGGAACTTTTTCAGCACACCTCTGATCTGTTGCTGAATGAAAGCATGGTCGGCTAGCTCCTCTTCAGAGGCGCGTTCCAACACCGAGGAGACGATGGCCTTCATCTCATCCAGAAGGGTCTCCGAATCCTGTTCGTAGACGAAGCCGCGGGAGAGGATTTCGGGCCCGGCGACCACCTTGCCTCGATGGCGGTCAATCCCCAGGGCCACGACGACGATCCCATCCCGAGCCAAAAGCCGTCGGTCTCGAAGCACCTCGTCCCCTACGTCCCCGATTCCCTTTCCATCAACGAAGACCCGCCCGGCGGGCGCCTTGCCAACCACCCGGCCGCTGCCATCGGCGAATTCCAGGATATCGCCGTCATCGAGCAGGAAGATCCGGCTCTCTGGCACCCCAACCGCTCTCGCGAGGTCTGCATGCAAATGCAGGTGTCGGTACTCTCCGTGAATCGGCACAAAGAAGGTCGGCCGTGTCAGGTTGAGCATCAGCTTCAGCTCTTCCCGGCTCGCATGTCCCGAGACGTGGACTCCCGCCACCTCCTCTGTAATGACCCTGGCTCCCTGGCGGTAGAGGCGATTGATCGTTCGCGCAATCGATTTCTCGTTCCCGGGGATGACCCTTGCCGAGAAGATCACCGTATCGCCGGGCGCCACCTGGATCTGCTTGTGCTCAGCGGCGGCCATCCTAGCGATGGCGGAAAGCGGCTCACCCTGGCTCCCGGTCGTGACGATCACCCCCTGCGCGGCGGGGAGGCGCTGCAACTCCTCCATGCCGACGAGGGTGCCTTGGGGGATGCGCATGTACCCCAGCTCAGCGGCGATCCGCGTGTTGGCCACCATGCTCTTGCCACTGACCGCCACCTGTTTGCCAAGCGCGGCCGCGACATCCAAAACCTGCTGGATGCGATGGATGTTCGAGGCAAAGCAGGCCACGATCACGCGGCCGTTCGCCGACCGGAAGATCTCCTCGAAGGCCTTCGCGACCGCCCGCTCGGAGGGCGTGAACCCGTCCCGCCCGGCGTTCGTGCTGTCCGAGAGCAGGGCCAACACACCACCATCTCCCAGCTCGGAGAGCGTCCGGTAATCGGTCAACTGGGCATCCACCGGACTCTGGTCGAATTTGAAATCTCCGGTGTGCACCATCATGCCTGCAGGGGTCCCGATGGCCAGCGCCACCCCGTCGGGAATGCTATGGCTGACGTGGAGGAATTGTACACCGAAGGCTCCGAGCTGCACCCGATCCCTGGGCCGGACAGGTCTCAGGTCGGCGTGCGAGAGAAGATTTGCCTCCTTCAGTTTCTCCGAGGCCAACCCCAGTGAGAGGGGTGTCCCATAGACCGGGACCTTCAACTCACTGAGCAGGTAGGGAAGCGCGCCGGTGTGATCTTCATGGCCATGAGTGAGGAGGACCGCCCGAACCTTTTCCCGGTGCGTGAACAGGTAGCCCATGTCGGGGATCACGAGGTCGACCCCGGGCATCTCCTCGTCCGGGAACATCAGGCCGGCGTCGATCACCAGCAGGTCCGCCGCCGACTCGACCGCCATCATGTTCAATCCGATCTCCCCCACACCTCCCAGGGGGATGATCCGAACCACCTGACCGTCAGACACTGTATCGATCCTCCGGTGCCGTCATGGCGAGGTTCAAGTGCCTCGGTGAGGCCACCCCACGCTTGGCGCTCATGGCCACCTGGAGCCGTCGCTTGGCCCTCGTCCCCTTGGCAAGGGCCACCTCGAGCACTTGGTCCATGTGGTCCACGAACACAAAGGTCAGCCCGCGCTTGACGTTGGCGGGGAGCTCTTTGACATCTTTGTCGTTCCTGGCCGGGATCACCACGGTGTGGATCCCCATCCGCCGCGCCGCCAGCACCTTCTCCTTGATCGCCCCTACAGGCAGGACCTTGCCGCGAAGGGTCACCTCGCCGGTCATCGCCACATCCCGTCGGACGGGGATCTGTGTCAGCGCAGAGACCAGCGCCGTGGCCATCGTGATCCCGGCCGACGGGCCGTCCTTCGGGATCGCGCCAGCCGGGACATGGATATGGATGTCGCACTTGGAGAAGAGATCGTCCTTGATCCCCAGATCGGCAGACCGCGAGCGAGCGTAGCTGAGGGCGGCCTGGGCCGACTCTTTCATCACCTCACCCAGGGAACCCGTGAGAGACAGGTTGCCTTTGCCACGCAGGATGCTACACTCGATATAGATGATGTCTCCGCCCGTCTGGGTCCACGCCAAACCTGTGGCGACGCCGACCTCGTCGGCCTCCTGCTCTGGATCGGGCAGGAACTTGGGCGCTCCCAGGTACCGGTGAAGGGCCGTCGCGGTCACCCTTGTCTGCTCTTTTTTCCCCTCGGCCACCTCCCGGGCCACCTTCCGGCAGATGGTCGCGATCTCCCGTTCCAAATTCCGGAGGCCGGCTTCCCGGGTGTATTCGCTGATGATCTTCAGGATGGCTTCGTCGGTGATGACCAATCGTTTCTCGTCGATCCCGTGCTCCCGGTACTGCCGGGGGACCAGATAGCGCTTCGCAATGTGGAGCTTCTCCTCCTCGGTGTAACCGGAGATATCGATGATCTCCAGCCGGTCGCGGAGAGCAGAGATGATCGGATCGGCAAGGTTCGCGGTGCAGATGAACATGGTATTAGAGAGGTCGAAGGGAACCCCGAGATAGTGATCGCTGAAGCTGAAGTTTTGCTCCGGGTCCAGCACTTCCAGTAGGGCCGAGGAGGGATCGCCCCGAAAGTCGGTCCCCACTTTGTCCACCTCGTCGATCATGAAGACGGGGTTGTTCGACCCGGCCTGCTTGATCCCCTGGATGATCCGACCGGGGAGGGCGCCGATGTACGTCCGCCGATGCCCGCGGATCTCCGCCTCGTCACGGACGCCGCCCAACGAGATCCGAACGAATTTTCGCCCCAACGCGCGGGCGATGGAGCGGCCGAGGGAGGTCTTCCCCACCCCGGGGGGGCCGACGAAGCAGAGGATCGGCCCCTTCATCTTCTTCTTCAGCTTGCGGACCGCCAGGTACTCCAGGATCCGTTCCTTGACCTTTTCGAGGTCATAGTGGTCCTCATCGAGGATCTTCGAGGCCTGCTTGATGGAGAGCTTGTCCTTCGTCTGCCGGCTCCAGGGCAACTCGATGAGCCAGTCGAGATAGGTCCGGATGACCGAGGCCTCGGCGGCGTCGGGATGCATCCGGCTGAGTCGACCGAGCTGAGCCCTCGCCTCGGACCCGACCTCGGACGGCATCTTCGCCTTCTTTATCTTCTGCTCAAGTTCCTGAAGTTCCTGGCTTCGGTCATCGGTTTCGCCCAACTCCTTCTGGATCGCCTTCATCTGCTCCCGGAGGTAATACTCCCGGTGGGTCTTGTCCATTTCCTCGCGGGCCTGGCTCTGGATCCGCTGCTGAACCTCCAGCACCTCGATCTCCTTGCTCAGCAGCTCACTGATCTTCTTCAGGCGCTGGATCGGATCGAAGAGCTCTAGGACCTCTTGGGCCTGCTCGAGCTTCAGGTCCAGGTGGCTGGCCACGAGGTCGGCCAGGCGCCCGGGGTGATCGAGGTTGTTGATGATCACCACGACATCCGGAGGGATCTGCTTCCCGAGATTGACGCTCTTGCTCACCTGCTCCTTCACCGACCGAATCAGAGCCTCCACCTCAATGGCCGACACGACCGCCTCCATCTCTTGGACCTCGGCGATCCTGGCCTCGAAGTAGGGATCCCGCCGCTCAATTCCGAGAATCCGCCCGCGGGAAAGGCCCTGGACCAGGACCTTCACCCGCCCGTCCGGCATCTTGAGCATCCGCATGATCATCGCCACGGTCCCGACCGAGTGTACCTCATC
>JBGQJI010000154.1:0-5673 GCA_041498975.1 Methylomirabilis sp. (SeqCode) | reverse complement strand
CGCCGACCTGTTGCGGCGCAGCCCGACTGTGAAGGAGGGGGTCAACGCGGCGAGGGCCGCGGTCACCCTTGCGGAACGCTTCTCCGTGGAGATGCCGATCTGTCGCGAGATCTGCGCGATCCTTTTCGAGAGTAAATCTCCGCAGGAGGCTGTGGCCGACCTGATGGGCCGGGCGCTCAAATCGGAGGAGGGGTAGTGGGCGAGTTCCCCTTTCTCGCGCCCTCTCCCCTTTGAAGGGGGGAGAGGATAAAGGTGAGGGGGTCATCTTTCTCAGTGATGCGCAAGGAGGGAAGGGCGATGGCGATGGCGATCGTGTTGATCTCGGCCGAACCGGGGAAGGATCGGAAGGTGGCCAATGAGTTGAAGAAACTCAAAGGGGTGGAGAAGGCGTGTCTGGTCAGCGGCCTGTACGATGTCGTGGCCAGAGTGCAGGCGGCGAGCGCAGAGGAGATACTGGCCCTCGTCTATGACAAGGTTCGGCCGATCCCAGGCGTCAAGAACAGTCAGACCATGTTCGCGTTGGAGGTGTGACGACGGCCGCAGATTTATGATTCTAGATTAGTAGGAGCGCTGCTTGCTGCGCCCTCTCTGGGGCTACCGGTGCCGCTTCTACGCCACGTTCTCGTCTTCTCAAGCGTTAAAGTCTTACTCACCCCTGAACACCGGTTTGCGTTTTTCCAGAAAGGCAGTCTTTCCCTCCTTGTGATCATCGCTCTCGTAAGCCTGTCGGCGCAGGCCCTCTATGCGCTCGAAGATTTCAGGACTGAGTGGGTGAGAGCTGCCCAGGACTGGCGCAACCGTTGCCGCACAACACGCCGGTCAAATTTGGTGTATCAAGTTGGAACGGCACTGGTCACCGGGTGGTATCCGGCCGGATGTATGTCATCGTGTGATGCGTCAGCAGCTTGCCCGTGCTGCTGATGCACTCGGCAGTCCCGTAGATCAGCCGCGCGCCCAGCTTCAGGATCTTGGCCGTACAATCGAAGTCCTCTTGCCTGGCCGCGTTCAGAAAGGCCGTCGTCATCTTGGCCGTCAGCGACTTGTCTCTCGCCCCCAGCCTCGTCAGAATGGCCAGCCACATGGCGACGTCGGCGGCGGCCATCAGGACCGGCCCACTGACGATGCCTCCCGGCCTCTCGAACGCCATCTGAAAGGGTACATGGAGGGTACACTCCCCATCCGCGATCGAGCGCACCCTGAAGCCATAGATCCTGGTGAAGGGGTGCTCTGATAGTAGCTTACGAAGCTCGGTTTTTGTCACAGCAAGAGCCATCGGTGTTGTCTCCATGGTGACACATGGCCAAGCGCTTGGTGCGGGCGCACATGCCGCAAGCAGGGCTAAGATTCTCGAAGAGGCCCGGGAGCCTTGCAATCAGCCAGCCTTGCCGAATGGACCCTCGTCTGACTACCGGGGGAGTTGACGATGGATGACTGGGATGAAACTACTGGTTGACCGAGAGACGACCCACCGTCGAAGACCAATCGCTAGAGCCCGGTGGCGAAGCAATGGTCATCACGTCTTTTGCTGTTGTGCGTCCGGTCTGCCGAACAGGCTGGCGAGGTCCTCCGCCCCCTGGGAGTCCACAATCGCCAGCACCTCGTCCCCGACTTCAAATTGTGTGGTCCCGCGTGGAATGAGGATCTGGCCATGGCGGATGATGGTGGCGATCACCGAATTCGGTGGGAGCGGCAGATCTTTGATGGCCATCCCCAGCGCGCGGGCTCCTTTGGGGATCTTCTCCTCCACCAAGGAGTAGAGACCCCTGCGGAGCTTGAGCAGCGTCATCATATCCCCCAGCGACATCTCTTCCTCGATCAGGCTGGCAAGGATCTGCGCCTGGTTGAGGGCCACGTCCACATGGAACTTCTGATCGAAGAGCCAGGCGCAGCGTGGATTGTTGACCCAGGCGATAATCCGGGGCACGTTGTAGCGGGTGCGGGCGAAAAAGCAGAGCGCCAGATTATCCGCATCGGAGCCGGTGCAGGCAGCCAGTACCTTCGCCCGGCCAATGCCGGCCTGCTCAAGCACCTGTGGATCGATGGGGTTGCCTTCGTAGATTACCTCGGTGGGTAGCTCGTGGTGAAGCCGCGAGAGCACCTCACGCCGGTGTTCGACCAGATGGACCTCATGCTGCTGGGCCACCAGGAGGGTCGCCAAGTGCGCTGCGGTACGACCGCCGCCAGCGATTAAGACGAACATGTCAGCGCCCCTTCGGCGAGGTCACCCGATGGCGCAGCGCTTCGATGCCCGCCAGGGTGGCGCTCAGATGCAGGACATCCCTCTCCTCCAGGCGGACCCCCTGGGAGGGTAGCATGGCCCGGCCCGCGCGGGTGAGCGCCACCGCAAGACACTGGCCTGCGGGGAGAAGATCCTCCAGGGTCCGGCCGCGCCATGCGTCTGGCACCACGAACTCGTAGATCTCCACCTCGCCATTGCCGGCCGAAAATACGCTCCGGGCATCGGCGTGATAGAGGAGTTCCTCGATGCGCTGTGCGCCCCAACTGGTGGAGCTGACCACTTGCAGATTAAAGGCCTCGTGCAGGGACCGCCAGCGTGGGTGGTAATTGCGCACGACGACCTGGGGCACGTGGTAGACCGTCCGCGCCACATGCGCGACCACAGCGTTGAGCGAGTCGGAATTGGTCACGGCGGCCAGCCCCTCCGCCTGCTCGACGCCGGCTCGGCGCAGCACATCCTGGGCAAGCACTTCCCCTTCTATCGTGCGCCCGCGAAAGTCCTCGGGCAGGTTATCGAAGGCAGAGGCCACTTGGTCGATCACCGCAACCTGATGCCACTTTTGAAATAACCGATAGGCGAGCTCTGCCCCCACCCGTCCGCACCCCACCACGACGATGTTCATCGCGAATTGTGTTCCTCCGATGTGGTCTGGGTTGAATTTAACTGATATGGGACGTCAGTGATCACGATGCCTGACTTAAACAGCAACACCATCCGAAGCAGCATGGCGGCCTGGGCATGCAGGATGTTGTGCCACCAGTGGCGTGGCACGAACTGCGGCACGACGATGGTGATCGTCTCATTGGGTTGGCGCTGGGCGGCGACCTCTTCGATGTACCCCAAGAGAGGTTCCAGGAACAAGCGGTACGGGGAATCGAGGACCACCAGGCGAACTCCGTCTCCCCACGATTCCCACTTGCGATTCACCCGCTCGGCTTCAGCGGAATCAGTGCAGATGTGCACCGCCGTAACGTCGTCCGAGAGCGATCGGGCATAGCGGAGCGCGGCCATCGTGCCTCGATGGACGCCGCTGATCGGCAGGATCACGCGGTGGCGCGAGACACGAGGCGGCGCGCCGTACTGCTCGAGCGAAAGGTGGGCCGCCATGTCGCGGTAATGGTAATGGATGGCAAAGAACATGGCCACGAGGATGGGCACGAGGAGGACCACGATCCACGCCCCATCGCGAAACTTCGTGATGGCGAAGACGAGCATCACCACCGCCGTGCAGATGGCGCCGAACCCGTTGATCACCATCTTCATCGCCCAGCGGGATTCGAAGCGAAGCGTCGAGCCTCGCTCTCGGGCTTCCTGCCCGGGCGCGAGGCGCCCGACCTTCCACCAGCGTCGCGCCATGCCGGCCTGGGAAAGCGTGAACGAGAGGAATACCCCGATGGCATAGAGTGGGATCAGCGCGGTCACGCTGGCGCTGAACAGCACGATCAGGAGCGAGGCGATCAGGGCGAGCGCGACGATGCCCCGCGAGTAGACCAGACGGCTTCCCCGGTAGGTAAGCTGCCGGGGTAGAAAGCCATCCCCCGCAAGCAGGGCGCTCAGTCGTGGGAAATCGGCAAACGCAGTATTGGCGGCCATGATCAGGATGAGCGTCGTGCCCGCGATGGTGGCGAGGTACAGCAGACCTCGCCCTCCATAGGTCGTGCGCGCCAGTTGTGAGATCACCGTCTCCGCTTCCGAAGGCATGGCGCCGATCTTGCCCGCCAGGAAGGTGATGGCCAGGAAAAGCGTGCCGAGGATGGCGGACATCCAGATCAGCGTGATCCCCGCGTTGCGGCTGCGCGGTTCCCTGAAGGCGGTGGTCCCGTTCGAAATGGCCTCTACACCGGTGAGGGCCGAGGTTCCGGTGGAAAAGGCATGGAGGATCAGGAAGAGCGTGGCCGATTGCATGAAAGGCGCCCTCCCCAGTGGAGGGGGGGTTTCCACTGTACCGAGACTCCCCGTCAGGTACCGGACGAGACCACTGCCAACCGAGAGGAGCATCATGGCCAGGAAGAAGTAGGTGGGGATGGCGAAGATGACGCCGGATTCTCTTACGCCGCGCAGGTTGACCAGCATCATGAACAGCACGAGCACGACTGCCAATGACACTCGATAGGAAAAGAGGGAGGGATAGGCCGAGGTAATTTGGGCCACGCCCGCGGCAACCGAGACCGCCACCGTCAGGATGTAATCGGTGAGGAGGGCGGCCCCCGCTGTTCCGGCGGGGAGTTCCCCCAGGTTGTCACGCGCAACAATGTAGGCCCCGCCGCCCCCGGGATAGGCGTGGATCGTCTGCTCGTAGGAGAGCGTGACAATCACGAGCAGCGCCACGATCGCCATCGAGATAGGAAGGGCATAGACGAACGCCACGGCTCCGGCGGCGGCCAGGACGAAGAGGATTTCGTCGGTGGCGTACGCGGTGGAGGAGAGCGCGTCGGAGGCGAAGACGGCCAGGCCGACGGCCTTGCCGATGGTCTGGTGTGGAGCATCGGCGGTTGGGAGAGGGCGGCCGATCAGCCAAGTGCGCCACGAGCGGCGCGTCCGGTATTCTGCTGTTCGCCGCAATACGGTAGTGCCGCGTTTTCCTTCGATCATGGGCATGGGGAATCTCTTCGGTCCGGGATCGATCGACCTGACTACTTGTCAGGGTGGCAAGGCCCTTCAAGGGTCGTGGCCCGGTCGGCTGCTGATGCTATCGTGTGATCGCTTGCGCCGTCAAGTGGGGGCTGCTCGGGCGGTTCCGGCGCAGAGGATTCGCGGGAACTACGCAAGAACCTGCACTCCGGGCCCGGATCGCTACAGGGTCGATCCTTCACTTGAGGACTTCCGGGTTCAACAGGTCGGGCGGCCGCCGCCCCGTCAGGCCTGCCACGCAGTTCACGGCCGCCTTGTTGCACATCTTGAGTCGCGTCTCCAGCGACGCGCTGCCGATGTGAGGCGCTAAGACGACGCCCTTCAGCCTGGTGAGCCCTGGGGCGGGCCTGGGCTCGCGTTCATACACGTCCAGGCCGGCGCCGGCAATCCATCCTTGCTCGAGGGCCCTGACGAGCGCCTTTTCATCGACGATGGGGCCTCGCGAGGTATTGACGAGGACGGCGGTCGGCTTCATCAGCTTCAGCTCAGCCGCGGAGATGTAATGAGTCGTTTCGGGCGAGAGCGGGAGGTGGAGGGTCACAAAATCCGATTCGCGCAGGAGCGTCTGCTTCTCGACGAAGGTGGCGCCCAAATCGCGCTCTGTCTCTTCCGGCGCGCGATGCCGCCCGGTGTAGAGGATCCGCATCTCAAACCCCCTGGCCCGCCTGGCGACCCGGGTCCCGATCCGACCGAGACCGCAGATCCCGAGGGTCTTGTGGTGGATGTCGCTCCCCAGGAACTGCATAAGGCCCCACCCCTTCCATTTCCCGGACCGGAAGTGTCTGTCGGCATTGATGAGGCCT
>JBGQJI010000153.1:0-5736 GCA_041498975.1 Methylomirabilis sp. (SeqCode) | reverse complement strand
CCCCCGACCGCGCGGACTGCATACTCTGTCGAAGCGACGAGCGACACCGTCGCGCCGCTCGTCGGCAGATCGGCGCGACGAAGCGTCTTCCCGGCGACCAGGGCCCGACGTCCTCTGTCGTGCAGTTCAGTGGGAACGTAGTGCGATAAGAGGAATTCCGACAGGTTCGAGAACGCGCCAGTCAGATACGCTGAGAAGATGACCACCTTGCAGTGGTGCCTCTGAAGGTCCCGTATGATATCCAATTCCCGCAGCATCCCGGTCTGCAGCCAAATGCGCTGGGGTTCTATAATCCTGTAGTGGTAGGTGGCGTGTGGGCGGAAGATCGAAAGTCCGGTGGGGTCAAAGACGGCATCTTCGGGCGACGTGAGCGCAAGCACGTCGTGAATCAACTGGCGTCGCTCTCGCCAATGATTACGGAACGGCGACAGCTTTATCAATACGGCCAGCAGCGGAGGCAGGCAGGCCGCCGAAAGGAGGAGCACGGCCAGGCCCGCCCAGGTCAGGCGCGCGGGCGTCCGGATGGCCGGGAGCGTCGGTTCGCTCGCTGGAGCCATAGCTCCTCGTGGCACTGCGCGGGCGATCGCTCTTCTCACCACATCGGCTCCGTACATGGCCGCGAGTGGCAGAACGGGGAGCGCGGTCTGAAGGTACGGCGCCGGCATCACGAATAGCCAGACCACCGCCGTCACTGACCCGGCTAGGAGGGGCGAGAGCCGGACCTCGTCCACGTCTCTGGCCCTGAGCATCCGGGTCAGGGTCAGGCCGACCCCGACGAGGGCCAGCGCCCAGAACCCGAAGCGGACTCTCGGGCGCATCAGGATGAAAGGCGAGAACCGATCGGGCCAGCGGAGTCCCCCGATCACCACCCACTGCACGAATCCCGGCCACATGCCTGCCACCCAGAGCAGGAATGCTCCCACCACCACCAGGACGGCGAAGGCGCCGAGGAAGAGGAGCAGGCAGGAGAGGTTCTCCCGGATCGCCGCAGCGGAGCGTCGAAGAAGGGAGGAAAGGCCGAACACCAGGATGAGGCCAGCGAGGGGGAACAGGGTCTTGAGGAGGAACCAGAACGCGACCCCGAGGAGAGCGCCGGAGAGGAGGAAATCAGTCCGGCAACGGCGCCCCCAGGCCCGCATGAACCGCGAGAGGCTCAGGAGGACCAGCAGCGTCTGGGGGATGTCCGGCCGGACCTCGTAGGCCGGTCGCCACCAGAGCAGGAGGTAGCTCAGGAGGAGGACCGACAGGAGCCCCGTCAGGGGGTCGAAGCACTCCTTCGCGATCCGGTAGCACTCAAGGAGGATCAGCAGGAGGCACAGCAGCATGAGGCCTCGGGCCACGTAGATGATCCTGAGGTCGTCTCCCATGAGCGTGAAGAGGGGGGCCATGAGGTAGTAAAAGAGCGGGGGGTGAAGCTGCCAGAAGTCCTTGTAGGGGACCTGGCCGTGGGCGATCGCCCAGGCCGGATAGAGGTGCTCGGTCTCATCGGGTTCAAGCTTGATGTTGACGAGGAGCGGGACGCGAATCGCCAGGGCAAGCAGAATAAGGGTGACCACGCCCACCACCAGCCATCGCTCGGAAGAGCTACGAATGGCTGGCAGGATCGGCGGGGCATCTGGGCCTCCGCCCGGTCGTGACCGGCGGGCCCCGCATTCCTTTGTCAGTGACCTGCGGAAGGGGAGTCGCATGCGCTAGTGCCGTTCCAACTTGTTCAAATACCGCTTCCCCTTCCCGGTTTTGAGAAAGCGTTCGCGGCGGCGGGCATCGTCAAGGTTCACGGACGCCTCGTAGTAGATGAGGACGAGCGGGGCTCGGGAGGCCGTTGATCGAACTCGCTCCCCCGCCGTGATCGTGAACCCTCGCGCGTAGATCGGTCGTGGACCCCGTATAGAAGCGCCCGTCCCGTTCGCTGAGCAGCACATAGGTGTAATTCACCGCAGCCTCACTGTTTCGGCGTAGATAGTTGGAACGGCACTAGCGGCCCAGATGTCGGCTCGGAACCGAATCCAATCTATTTGTCGCTCGCAGTCTTCCGGCTTTGGGACCGTGCGTGTCGCGTCTATGCAGGCGTGCTGGGACTTCTCCAATCCAGTTCTCTTCTCCACCAGGGAAGCCGGCGAGGATGTGCGGTTAGGCTCTATTGCGTGTAAAGCCGGTGCCGCCCGAATCGGGCCGCAGAGGAGTGCTCCATTCTATTCAGGGAACTTTAAGGATGTCAACAAGTGTTGCGGGTTCTCGAGTTCGTCCCGCTTTCTCTTGACTGGCAATGCGGCGGCGGACTAAGATGGCATTCCATTTATTCAAAAAGATATTACGATAGCTAGCCCCGATCCGAAATTAACGGGCGTGCGATGTCTGGCTAGCCAGCGGGTGGCGTGGTGAGCGGGCGCCCCCGGCGCCCGCAGCGGAAGGGCCCCACCGGGGGATGGGTGGAGCGAGGACGACGGGGGCTGATCACCGCGACAGGACCTACTGGCCGCGCTACTCACCCCATTGAATATTTTCGGATCGGGGCTAGTTGCGCGGCCAACTGATGCTCGGCCTCGGTTTTTTGAAGCGGAAAGCTAGTGCGCTTGAGTGACGAGATGTCCCCATTTGCGCATACGAGTCAGACGACAGGGCTCGCGAGCGAACCCGTGGCCCCTCAGATGGTATCGCTGGTTGGGATTCGCCCTCGACATTTCGCGAGCCATTCCGGGTATGAGGGTTTTAGTCGTTATATCGGCACCATCCTGAAACCGCCGGTGAATTTTCGCAGGGGCTCCGGGTCGCTCGCCAGGCTCATCAATACGGTTGTCACGTCTGTGACACACCATCCAGGCTACTCGCTAGGCGCGTTTCTGACGGAAGCGGCAGCGGCGCTCCACATGCTCCGTCGCAGGCACGTCATCTATCACCTGCTGTACGGCGATACGGGGCTCTGGATGCTTGGCCGAGTGAGCCGGATGGTGGGAGGTTGCCTGGTCGCCACCTTTCACAGACCCCCGTCGGTCCTCATACGGTATGGGATAGACAGACGGAGAGTCCAGGATCTTGCTGCGGCGATTCTGGTATCCGACTCGCAACGATCCCATTTCGAGGGACTCCTTCCGCCGAACCGAATCTTCGTCGTTTCCCATGGCGTCGATACCGACTTTTTTCGCCCCCCCGAAGAGATGGGCGATGAGCAGGTCTGCATCACGGTTGGGGCCTACCTTCGCGACTTCGAGACACTGGCCTTGGCGATCCATCGGATCTGGCAGGTGAAGCCGAATATGCGCTTTGTCGCAGTCGGGACGGCTCACCCTCAGGACGCCCATTTCAAGTATCTCAAGGACAAGCGTCTCGATATCCTGGCTGGCGTGCCTGATGAAGAGCTACGGCTAGCCTACCAACGATCGAGGGTGGCCATTTTCTCACTCCAGGATTCGACCGCAAACAATTCCCTGCTTGAGGCGATGGCGTCTGGCCTCCCGATTGTTGCGACCGATGTGGGAGGCGTGCGGCAATACCTTGGCGACAAGGCTGGTATTCTCTGTCCGGCGCGTGACTCCGAAGCGCTTGCGAACGGGGTGCTGCAGTTGCTGGATGATCCGTCCCGCAGAGCATGGATGGGTGTGGCAGGTCGGGCTCGGGCCCTGGGATACGACTACCGGGTCGTCGCTGATAGGATGCGCGAGGTCTATTCGGAGATCCTCTCGATGTGCGCAATCCGATCGTGAGAACCCTGGGAATGAGTCATTGACATCCCATTTGATTGGCTCACCTCCGTGTCGGTGGTCGAGGCTGCGTGAGCCCTCCTTATGCTGACGCTCACCCTGGCCACGCCGCCCCTTGGCGCCAGGTGGGTCCGCCGAGCGGAGGGCGCGTTCCGTCGCCTCGCCCGGCACAGGGCTGCGGCGATCGCCCTGGTGGGCCTCCTGGCGTTCGGAGGGAGCGCCGCGGTCTCCCTGCTTTGGCGATTCCCCATACCCTCCGGCCATGACGAGTTCAGTTACCTCCTCGCTGCCGACACCTTCGCCTCGGGGCGCCTGACCAACCCGCCCCATCCCCTGTGGGTCCACTTTGAGAGCATGCACATCCTCCAGCAGCCGACCTACGCCTCCAAGTACCCCCCGGGACAGGGTCTGGTCCTCGCCTTGGGGCAGGTCCTGACCGGCGCCCCAGCCGTCGGGGTCTGGCTCAGCGTGGCCCTCGCCTGCGCCGCGCTCACCTGGATGCTGCAGGCCTGGCTCCCGCCTTGGTGGGCGCTGCTCGGGGGACTGCTCGCGGTCACCCGCCTCGGCCTCTTCAGCTACTGGGCGCAGAGCTACTGGGGTGGGGCGGTCGCGGCCCTGGGCGGGGCGCTCCTCTTCGGGGCGCTCCGTCGACTCGTGCGCCGCCCTCGGGTCCGAGACGCTCTGTGGCTCGGCCTCGGCCTCGCCCTCCTGGCGAACAGTCGGCCCTACGAGGGTCTTCTCGTCGGCCTGGTGGCCGGCGCGGTGCTCTGCCGCGGGCTCCTAGGCAAGTCCGGCCCCCCCATCCGGGTGGCGCTCAAGCGCGTGGGACTCCCGCTGGGCCTCGTCCTCGCGCTGACCGCCGGGGCGATGGCCTACTACAACTACCGCGTGACCGGCGACCCCCTGCGGCTGCCGTACCAGGTCCATGAGGCGACATATGCGATGGCGCCAGTTTTCCTCTGGCAGGCTCCCTGGCCTGATCCGGGATACCGTCACAAGGCGCTGCTGGATTACCATTGGCGGAATGGGTTCGCATACAGGCAACAGCGCTCGTTCTCTGGCGTGATCCGGGTCAAGGTCAGGGAGTTCATACACCTGTGGCGCTTCTACCTTGGCCCCCTCCTCACGCTTCCGCTGATGATGCTGCCTTGGGTCTTGAGGGACCGGTGGATGCGGCTGGCGCTCCTGACCTGCGGCGTGCTGATGGTGGGGCTCCTCATGCTGACCTGGATGGAGAATCACTACGCGGTCCCTATCACTGCGGTCCTCTACGCGTTCGTGCTCCAGTCGATGCGGCACCTGCGGGTGTGGCGCTGGCGAGGAAGGCCGACCGGGCGGATCCTCGTGTGGGCCATCGTTGTGCTCTGCGTGCTATCCGCGCCGCAATTGCGCTTGAAGCTGCCTGCCTGGAGCCTTCACCGAGTTCGGCTCCTCGCGTCGCTTCAGAAAGACAGGGATCGTCATCTCGTGCTCGTCCGGTATGGGCCCCGGCACAATCCGAACTTTGAGTGGGTCTACAATGCGGCCGACATCGACGGCGCCAAGGTGGTCTGGGCGCGGGAGATGGATGCGGCCCGTAACCGCGAGCTTCTCGCCTATTTCAATGACCGGCGCGCCTGGCTGCTGGAGGCCGACGCAGGGCCGCCGAGGTTGACGCCGTATCCCGTGAGAGCAGGCCCGTGACGTGGGACGGCAAGCTCTGGCGGCCGCTGCCAACGGCTGGCCACGATCCCGTAGCCGTCCCGCCGGCTGCCGCCGAGCGGTGGCTCTCGTGGGCCGTCCTGGCCCTGATCCTGCTCGCCCTGGCGATCCGCGTGCCGCTAATCGTCAATGCACCGCTGTTCCAGGACGAGACCGAGCACCTCCATGCGGCCTGGGCAGTTGCCCACGGCCAGGTCCCCTACAGGGATTTCTGGCAGCTCCACCCGCCTCTCCTTTACTACCTCCTTGCCCCGGTCTTTGCGCTCATGGGGGAGGACCTCAGGATCATCTACGTGGCCAGGAGCCTCATGCTGCTGTGTATCCTCCTGATCCTCCT
>JBGQJI010000152.1:0-5769 GCA_041498975.1 Methylomirabilis sp. (SeqCode) | reverse complement strand
TTTGCCAGCCTTTTTCGGAATCCCTCGTCCAGTGGGGACATCTCCTGCGCCAGGTTATTCAGCGGGCAGCCGCACCGGACATGTTCGGGCTTAAGCGAAGTGGACTGAACAACGCTGACCAAGGCATCAATGGGATTCTCCAAGTTCTGCAAGGGTCGAAACCATTTGTCGCGTATAAGCCCGAGGATGACCTCATCCACCAATGCATACCCCAGGGCTTCCTTACTGTCGAAGTGGTGGTACAACGCGCCTTTGGTGACGCCGGCCGTGTCCAGAATGGTCTCCAGGTCGGTCCCCCGGAAGCCCGATCTGTAGATCTCCTGGAAGGCAGCCTGCAGCAAGCGCTCTCGGGTGCGCTGCGGATTGCGCGGCGTGGTCACCCTGCGTCTCACCTTCTTTCTGGTCGTTAACATACCGACCAGTATGTATGTTCGTGGGACCGACGTCAAGAGAAAACAATTCAGCGGTATTGGGCTACTTTCAACCCACTAAAATGAAAATAGCCTAATAGCCCGATCCGACTGTTGCTGGCAAATACTGGTCAGCCTGATCCGATTAGGGCTGCGAGGGGCTGGGCGCCAAGGTCAATGTGCCTGGAGGTCGCACCTCGACTTCAGACACGGTTCCAAATCGCCGCGCGCCCTCGGATGTGTGGCGGCAATAGATGGGCCGGCTGAGGATGACCCCCGCGCTTTATGGCTTGAGGACCGCTAGGCTCGTGCACTCTAATTGCTTTCATGACCGTTCCCTCCTTATGTTCGGTCCTCAAAGAGCGCTTTATTCACCGCTCGCTTACCCTTTCCTCCCTGGTGGGCCCGGACGGAGCTTGAAGAATGAGTTGCGTCAGGACCTCAGGTGCGTCGAGAGCCAGGAAGTGGCCGGCGTCTTTCACAATCGTCATCCTCGCTCCCGGAATCGCTCGCCGATTGGCCTCCCGTTCCTCAGGGTATGACCAATCGTGGTCGCCGTAGACCAACAAAACAGGAACGTCAATCTGATTGTACTCCGGTCGCGCCTTCTCCCATTCGGCCCAGTGGGCAACGAGGGACATAAATGCTTGATAGTGATGGGGCCGGTTACCGACCTCGTACATTTCGTGAAGTAGCTCTGGCGGAAGGGCGTCTGCGTGAGAGACCCCTCCCTCCATGATCTTCTTGAATATGGGGTACTGCCGAAGCCGCGTGAACGTCGAGCCGACAAGAGGAACATTGTTCAACCCGAACAGAACGTTCGCGATTCCTGAGCTTCTTCGAAGACCGCGGCCGCCATCGTAGTCGTAAGGGTTCACCGCGATGACTCGCTTCACTCGAGGGTTGTGGCGCGCCGCCACCGCGAGCGCGATGCTTCCACCGATCGACTCTCCCACCACCGTCGCGTTCTCGACATCGACGTGCTCAAGGAAACCCGAGACTGACTTGATGAACAACTCCGGCGTATACTCCACGTCCGGGATGTCCGAGAACCCATGCCCCGGGTAATCTAAAGCGTAAACCTCGAAGTGCTGACTGAAGGCTGGGACGACCTTCTGGAACATGTCGAGCTGCGTGCGGAGCGTGTGCAGCAACACCAGCGGCGGCCCTTGCCCGACCTTGATGTAGCGAAGGTTCACCCCATCGACGTTCACGTACCTGATGGGAATCTCCGGCGCCCAGCTCAGCGTCGCAGGCGGTGTGGGAGCAGAGCGTAATCCCTCCACCAGGTACGAGAGACCAACTGGAACAACCAATAGACTTGCCACAATGACCGCTACCATCGTCCATCTCCTCTTCATGGCTCCACCCTTTCCTCAGCCTCACCTCCTCACGAGGTGAGGGGTTGCGCGAAGGTAAGCCCCCTAGGACGGGAAGCACCTGCCGAAGGCGAGCAGCAGGCGCGGCGACCCCTTGATGCGGATCTTCCGCCGAAGCAGCGCCCAGACGATGTTGCGCTCCTTGGCCAGGAACCCCAGCCAGGTGTTGCTATCGGCAGTAATCTGTATGTTGGGAGTCCCGAGGTGTCCGTTTTGGACCTCGAGAGTCTGGTTTCGGATGACGACCGTCGCCTTGGCTTGCTCCTCCCCGGTAAACGTGAAGTGGTATGTGACGTTAAGGCCTTCAGCTCGGTCGCGTTGAAGGACAAGTGGCAACCCCTGCAGGAACCCCCTGATCGATCTCGGGCGAATGCCGTTGCCTACCCGCTTCGTTTTCTTGTGGGGAAAACGGCGTGGCACGTAACCTTCGGCATCCGAACCGGGAATCACATAGACCGTCTCGACCTTGTCTTGCAAAGGCCTGACGACCTCTTTCAAGAATTCCTTCCGATCCGTAAGGAATGGGCCGATGACATCTTCGCCCGCTGGGCAGACGGACATGCAGTAGGCGGATTTGTAGTTCGCCCCGAAGGAAAGGCTCTGCCACATCGATGCGGATTCGGAGTCGCTCACCCTCTTTCGGTAATCCTGCGCGTTCTTGCTCTCGGCGATATTCTCGACCCAATTCGTAAACCCGCCCATGAACTCCCGGTAGTTATGCGTATAGCACGCCGAGAAATTGAAGTACCCGTCCGGTCCGATGGCCCCCACAGGGCATGCGGCCACGCACAGCTTGCACTCCACACACGGGTTATAGTCGATCGGGCTGTCATAGGCGGTCACCTCCGCATCGAGCAGGAGTGTCCCCAGCAGGATGAAGCTCCCGAACTTCGGATGGATGACATTGCGATGGATCCCCATCTGCCCGAGACCCGCTGCGACCGCCACCGGCTTATGGGAGACGACCCACACCTTTTCGGGAAAGCGGTCCATCTCCATTGGGAACCCCATGGCCGGGTTGAGTGCCCGAACGCCCCGCTGTTCGAGCGCGGCGACGATCTTGCGAGCGATCTCGTTGACATCGTCGCCCCTGTGATGGAACTCGAGGTTCGCCACCGAACGGGCGGGGCTGCGTATATCCTCGCGGTTCATCCGGCAGACGAAGCTCACCAGCGTCTTCGCGCTGGGGAAGAGAGTCAGGATGTCGTCTCGTTGATCGGCAATCTCCGGCCGGTCGATCTCAACGAAACCGACGTCGTCCGCCCCGGCATCAAGGCAGAGTTGGCGTAGCCACTCGGCATCGAGCCTGGAGGCTGCGTCCATAGCGGGTGGAATCATCGTCCTCTCGTAGAACCGTTTCACGGTTGGGTGTTCTGCCAGTTGCACAGTTATCTCCTCCTTCTCGTGATAACCTATCTATGTCCTGCCCACTCAAACCCCTCGCTGGCTCATGGGGGCCAATGTCGGCCAGATGTGCCCGTACGCGCGGGGGCGAGGGTTGGCTGGAGGGGCAATCCCCTCCAGCCAACCACAGGACAGCGCACTGAGAAGTATGATAGGCAAGAAAGTACGCTCCGTCGGGACACCGATGCCGGGTTCATCGCCTCATGCTTCCCCCGAAGCAAGCCATAGGACCGTATCAGTCGAGCGTAGCTGCCTGATTGTCAGGTGACATCCGCAGATCGACACCTGTCACTCTCCGAACCTCGGTGATCGAGTCGAATGGAAAGTTGAGCTTTTCGTGCGCGCGCCGGATGGCACCACTGTCCGGCCCTTTGGTGAAGCAGTAGGCCTTCGCCTCCTTGAGATTCACGTGGGCACCCAGGTCCGTCGCGCCTTGTTCCTCACAGGCTTTCTCGAACCCGCCGTAGATTGCGATGAACTCGGCTGCCGAAAGTTCTTCCGCAGGGAAGCTTCCTTTGGCTCTGTCATGTGTGTCGATGAAGTACTTCATGGATTTCTCCTTTTGCTGTTGTCAGTTCCGTGCACCGTGTTTGTTGATCACCTTACTTCACGACGATCTTTCCATTCAACGTGCGGGGTAGCAGACCCCCGGCGCCGGCATACGCAGAGTATTCGTAGGTCCCTGGTAGCTCGAATGTCGCCCGCGCAACTTCATCCTCAGCCACGCCAACGGTGGCTCTCTCTCGCCCACCGTTGCGCAGGTTCAGTTGCGCGGTACGGCTGAGGGTGAAATCCAGCCACACGACCTGCTCGCCGCGGTTCACCGTTACGGTTTGGGGTTCAAGGGTCGCATCGGTGACGCGGACTGTCGCTGCCCACGACGAGGCTCCCGGAGCAAATAGAAGCAGGGCACTCAAAACCCCTGCTAACACCACATTCTGTCCCATTGTGAAATCACCTCCTTCGTTGCTCGCTCACGCGAGATCCGTGATCCGAGGGTGTTCGCTAAGCCTTACCATTGATCCTCGCATGGACCTTCTCAGGGATGTGTCTGCCTGTTCTTCCTTTGCCCCGGAGAGGCGGGGGGAGCCGTCCTACACAGCGGCCCCCCCGCCAACCGGAGGCGCCCTCGCGGAACGGAGGGCCGGTCACTACTGATTCAGGCAAGCTCCAGGGACGACACCACTCGTCCGGACGGTCTCTGAAAGGCTCTGACAGTACCCGGACAGCGGGTGCTCTGAAGGCCCTTGCCTCCCGTTCACTCGCTTGCTAATCTCGGCGATCTCGGCTCGGAGGGAGTTCACTTCCTGTTGAAGGGAAGCCACCTCGATGCTCGTTCCCTGCGCGCCTTGGGACACCTCGGCCGCCAGGGCCGGGGTCAGAGGCGTCGCCACAGAACCAGCCGCGAGGGCGACGAGGACCGCCAGGATCACCGCACTGTGCTGCAACGTCTTGCTCATTCATCTCACCTCCTCTCTTCTCAGGTTGTCGCCTTGTTCCCCACTCACGAGCGGCCTGAGGTAGCTGATAATATAGTGTATATACACGTACTTCGGCAAAAAAACTACGGCTTAGCGCACGCGCGCGAGGGAGACCACTGCGGATAATCCTTGCCTCAAGGCCTTCCAGCGCTCCGCATCCAGCGCTGTGAGAGCCCGGGTCTGCGCCGTTTGCCAGTGAGGCAGAGCCTTGATGAGGGCGTCGCGCCCTCGAGCGGTCAGCGTGACCTCCCGCTCACGCCGGTCATTCCCTGGAAGGACTCTGATGAGGCCCTGCTTGTGGAGAGGCTTGAGGTTTCGGGTCAACGTCGTCCGGTCCGTCACCGTCGCCTCCGCCAGTCGTGACACCGTTACCGGTTCCATCGCCATCGTCGCTCCCAAGATGCCGAACTGCGTGATCCGAAGACCAGTTGGCCGCAGGACCTCATCGTATAATTGTGTGACGGCGCGGGCCGTCTTCCGGAGATTGCCGCAGATGCACTCGGCGCTTATCGCTCTTGCCACTTCTGATTGACTCTTCCGGTTTCGCATGATGGGAGTATATACACCTATTTCCGGCCTGTCAAGTAATTTCTTTGGGGGGGCTCGATGGGACCAACGATATAGGGATCAGCAGAATCTGCTGGGTCCTGTGGAGACGCGATGCAAAAGGCCGGTTAAACATGGGCTGACCTTTACACCATGGGCCACCTTGGATATAGTTGCTTCCATGGATGCTTTTTGTCTCGCTGCCTTGATCCAGGAAGCCCAACACGTCCTCCAAGGGGCCAAGATCAGCCGTGCCGTGCAAGCCGATCGGTGGAGTCTGCTTCTGGTCTTTCATAGGGGACGAGGGCCGGGCGGGCTCCTGCTTTCGGTCAAGCCCGGCGCGCCCAGGGTTGAGGTGGTCTCGCCGTCGCGCGACCTTCCCGGTTTCTCGTCGAGGTTTGGGGAAGCGGTGACCTCAAGGATCAAGGGGGCTGCGGTCGAGAGAATCGAGCAGTTGGGCCTGGAGCGGATCGTGGCGTTGCACGTGAAGAGCGGTTCCGCGCCGGAGGCGGCTATGACGCTCTACGCGGAGATGTTGGGTCCGCGCGG
>JBGQJI010000151.1:0-5774 GCA_041498975.1 Methylomirabilis sp. (SeqCode) | reverse complement strand
TCATGCAACATGTGGCCGTGTCTGTCAGCGACTCCATCGCTCAGGCTCGACAGGGGATGTGGCGCGGCGCCGCCAAGAGTCTCTTCAATCGCGACAATCTCGCCTCGCTGAAGTCGGTGTTCGAGGGGCTGGGATGGATCAGCCGGATCTGACGAGGGGTGACGCTACCCCCCTCAGAGGGCACCGCCATCTGTTGATCGCCGTGAAGTAGTCGCCCCAAACACAAATCGCCCACCATGCTCGATGTGCTGATTCGCCCCCTCCTGCTCCTTGCTCTCGTGACGCTGGCCGCATGGCCCCTTGGATGCACGCGGCTCCCGCGATGAGTCTGAATGTGCGCGATTTCAAATGGACATTCCTCATTACGCGCAATCCGGGCGCAGTGTTTTGGGCGTTCGTCCTCTGCCATGGGATCGTTTGGACTCTTGTGCCGACGCTAAGCCAGCCAAACGCGCACCGTGACGTCATCGAATTGCTCAACTGGGCAAGGCATCCTCAATGGGGCTACTGGAAAATTCCACCCCTACAGGCCTGGGTTATGGAGCTCTTCGTCCGGATGGCTGGCGGAGGCCTATGGGGGGTGTACCTGGCAAGTCAGATCGCTGTCGGTGCCTGTTTCTGGGCAGTGTGGCGGTTTGCTCAAGAGTTTCTCGAGCAGGAATATGCATTACTCAGCGTATTTTTGCTTGAGGGCATCCTTTTCTATAACTATAACAGTCCTAAGTTTAATCCCGATATGCTCCAGTTGCCGCTGTGGGCGTTGACAGTCCTTTTTTTTTGGCTGTCTTTGAAGTCCGGGCGTGGTCACTATTGGCTGCTCTGTGGGGTGATGGTCGGGCTTGGCCTCCTGAGCAGATACAACATGGTGTTTCTGCTTGTTCCGTTATGTGCTTTCGTGCTTGTAAACGGTCGCGCTCGACACCACCTCGCCACCCCTGGCCCGTACATTTCCATTGCCGTTGCCGGGCTCATTGTTTCGCCTCATGTCATCTGGGTCTTTAACAATGACTTTACGACCGTGAGATGGGGGTTGTTTCGTGCAAAGAGCCATGGTCGGTTGATAGACCATCTCTACAATCCGTTGACGTTTGTGTTTAATCATGCATTGACACTCGTTCCAGTAATGATCATGGTGGGATTATTGATGTTCGGATCGACATCGACGCGACAAGAGGTTCCCAAGGCAAGTTTTCCTCGCGCATTTCTCTTTACCGCAGCATTCGGACCGTTCGTGGCTTATCTCCTCACTTCAGCAATCGCGGGGTTCCAGTTGCGCACCGGGTGGGGTACCCCCTTGTGGTCCTTCCTCGGTGTATTTGTTCTGTATCATTTGCGACCAGCCCTAACCGATAAGGCCCTCCAACGGTTCGGCTATGCCTTCTTGAGCTTCGCCGCAATCTGGGTAGTCGTCTTTGTTGGTCATTTTGCCCTTGGCCCAACGCTCACCGGAAAAGTCAAGCCTGAGCATTTTCCCGGCAAGTCCATCGCGGCTTATGTCACCGCACAGTGGGCCAAACACTACGGGACGCTTCTGCCTGTTGTCGGTGGAGACCAGTGGCTGTCTGAAAATGTAGGTTTTTACTCGCCAGATCGTCCAGATGTGTACGCAGATCTTGACCAGAAAAAGAACCCTTGGGTTAGTGACGAAGCTTTCAGGCAGCGAGGGGGAGTCCTTATCTGGGAAGCTGAAAGGGATGGGAGCGCTCTTCCGGAACTGTGGCGAAAGCGTTTTCCCGGTGCGCTGGTTCAGCCGATGGTCAGTTTTGGCTGGCAGACATCTGCCACCGTGCCCGAGGTGAAAATCGGTTGGGCATTTTTGGCGCCGGCCTCATGAAACCCATCGTTATCAATCATGATGTGAAGGGGTTAGCGCTCAGTTTCTCCCATACGATCGCGTGTGTTTTTCCGTCCGCTGTCCCCCTTCGACCCCGCTTCCTGCCCTTGGAGGAGAAGGCAAGGACGAGCCGGCACAACACGCACAAGCGTCCACCATGCTCGATGCGCTGATTCGCCCGCTTCTGCTCATTGCCCTTGTGACGGCCGCCGCAGGTCCGTGGTTCGTCTTAACCCTCCTTCGCCCCATCTTTGGCAGAGCCGGCCTATCCACCGGCCGCCTTGATCCGATCGAGCACCATGTGGTCCGCGTCGTGAAAGCCGCGACCTGGATCGCGCTCGGCTGCAGCCTTCCCGAACTCTACATGCAGGCGGTCGATATCATGGGAGGGACGATCTTCAGCGGCGTGGAGCCTTCCGTCGTCTGGAGATTGCTGACGCGGACAACCTCCGGTTGGGTCTGGATCGACCGAACGGTCCTCCTTGCGGCCCTTCTGACGCTGCTCGCCTGGCCGCGCTCGTGGCCCTGGTCCCGGATCCGCTGGGTGACCGCACTGGTACTCGCCGGAGCCGCGCTCATCTCTCGAAGCCTCGCCAGCCATGCGTCCTCCCTGGCCTCCGGTTCGCTCATTGCCATCGTTTCCGACGCGCTGCACATTCTCGCTGCTGCCTCCTGGATCGGGCTGCTGATGCACTTCCGCCTCCTGCTGGGAAGGATGCGTGAGGTGGAAACGGCCACGGCACGACCCCTCCTCGCCCCGATCGTGAACCGGCTCACTCCGATCGCCCTCGCCAGCGCAGGGCTTCTGGTGGGCACCGGCGTCTACAACGCCACCCGGCACCTGGATAGCCTGGGGGCAATCGTCGCGTCGCCCTATGGCCTGACGCTCCTTGCCAAAATGCTTCTGCTGGTGCCGGTCCTGGTGGCCGGGTCGCTGAACTTCCTTGTGGTTCGGCCTGCCCTGAGGAGCGTTCGCCTGCCGGAGAAGCCGTCGGGTGAGGATCGGGCCACCCTGGCAAACCGTCTCCTGTCGCTTGTGGAGATCGAGGTCAGCGTCGGCGCGGCGATCCTGGCGCTGGCGGCCGTCCTGAGTGTGGTGCCCCCTGCCGTGGACGACCCGCGCGGCACGCTCAGCCTCGTTCGTCTCTCCGACCTCTTCCGGCCGCGCATGCCGCGCTTCTCGTCGCCCGGGCTCGGCCCCGGCCCATGGCCCGCGCTCCAGCAAACCCCCGATGACTTCGCCTATTCGGAGTTCAATCACAACTGGGCCGGGGCTGCCTTGATCGTGATGGCGATCGGCTCGTTCCTGGAGGGGCTGAAGAGCCGGCGGTTCCGGTGGGCACGCGCCTGGCCGATGGTCTTCATCCTGCTGGCTGTCTTCCTGTTCGTCCGGAACGACCCTGAGGCGTGGCCGTTCGGTCCGGTCGGATTCCTCGAGAGCATGCGCATACCGGAGATGGTCCAGCATCGGCTTTCGGTCGTGTTGCTTCTGGCCCTGGGCTGGGTCGAGTCCCGTGGGCGGGGCGGGCACGTGGAACAGTCGCGCTGGGCCTACATCTTTCCCTCGCTCTGCCTGGTGGGCGGCTTGATGCTCTTCGGCCATACTCACGACCTCGGCGTGGCAGCCGATGACGCTCAGACCTACATCGCCCTGCAACATGGGGTTATGGCGACCTTCGCGCTGCTTGCGGGGCTGAGCCGGTGGTTTCAGCTCCGCCATCGCGAGGAGGGGCGGTGGTTTGGCCGTCTGTGGCCCCTCTTCGTGTTCTTGCTCGGCCTCCAGATGCTTGTGTTCTACAAAGAGATGTAACATGAGGATGACGATTCGTGAGGAAGAGGGGCGATGGCAAAGCGTCGGGTGAAGGGGATTGCCTTTGATATGTACGGCACGGTGGTCGATGTGGGGGCGGTCGCCCTTGCGTGCAAAGGGGTTGCCCCCGATCCCGGTGCCTTCACCGCGCAGTGGCGGGCGAAGCAGCTTGAATACACGTTCCTCCGGAGCCTGATGGGGAAGTACCAGGATTTCTGGAGGGTGTCGGAGCAGGCCTTGGAGTTCACTATTCAGCGATTCGGCCTGCAGGCAAGCCGGGAGCAACGGAAACGCCTGATGGAGGCCTGGCTCCATCCAAGCCCCTACCCTGAGGTCGCGGGGGCGCTGCCCCGCCTGAAGGAGCGATATCCGCTGGCCGTGCTCTCAAATGGGAACCCGAGGATGCTGCGGGCCGGCCTAGAGGCGGCCGGCCTCCTGCCGCATTTCCGATGGGTGATCAGCGTAGACGCGGTCAAGCTCTACAAGCCATCGCCAAAGGTCTATCAACTGGCGCCGAGCAGGATGAAACTGAAAAAGGGAGAGGTCCTCTTTGTCTCCTCCAACTCCTTCGACGTGATAGGGGCCAAGAGCTTCGGCTTCAGGGTCTGCTGGATCAACCGGACTGTGGCGCCACTCGACCCCCTCGGCCCGAAGCCGGACCTCGTGGTGAAGAGCTTCGACGAGCTGGAGACAGCCCTGGAGTGAGCGAGGTCAGCGTGCTCAGGGCCGCTTGGATGAGTTCCTCAAGCAACACTTGCCGGCTCCACTTCCAGTTGCCGACGAATCGCATCTCCTGCTGACCGAGACGGGTCTCGCCGAGTGAGTTCATGCCGGGGATACGCACGACCGGGGGCACCATCGACAGGCCGGGACATTGGTTTTGACTCGCAAATCATTGTGTGATAAATTGAACGAGCCTGATCGACCAGCAGGCTGGGAAGGTATCCTCCGACGTATTGCCATCCGTTTCACGTTCCACTCATATCCATCTGCAGCAAGAAGGAGAGATGCAATGAGAACCGACGGTGGGGTGGTTCGGGTGTCTTTCGCCATCGCCTTGATCGGCGTGGCGGCGATGCTGTGGGGCTGTTCAGGGGTGCATTTGAGGCCGGATTATTATGATTGGGTGAGCGGGGAGCGGACGGCCCCGGCCGCTCTGAAGGCGGCCAAGAACGCCCTGGCCGAGGCTCTGGCGGCCGGCGCGGCGAACGTCAACGCGGCCCGCTACCCGTTGGCCAAGGCGAAGGAGTATATCGCGGTTGCCGAGGATGAGATCTCGGAGCGAGACCTCGCGGCCGGGGAGCTGTCGGCGGGGATCGCAAGGAAGGCTGCAGAGGAGGCCAAGTCGATCGCGCAGCGCGGAGGGTAGGGTGAGAGGTGAGCCGGGCTGGCCTATTGAGCGAACAGGAGGGAGTTCGACGATGGAACAGATCACCGAGGCTGGAAGGGCATGGCGGCTCGCACTCGTTTCCGTAGCGGTTGCTGTTCTTGTTGCCGGCTGCGCGACCACCGCGTCCTATCGTCCTGAAATCGACAGCATGAAGGCCGACTTGGCCGAGGCCAAGGCCGCGGGGGCCGAAACGCTCGCCCCCGAGGAGTACGCCCATGCGGAGGCCTGTCTCGATTGGTTGACTCACGAGGCAACGGAATTTCACCCATTCGCTGATCCACACGCCCGCAACTTTATTGGCAAGTGTCGGGCCGCCTTTGCGGCGTTGAAGAGCAGTCTGGCGGCAGCCCGCCAGGCAAAAATCCCTGTTGAGCCGGTTTCGCCGCCGCAGGCGCCCAAGCCGGAGGCGGCCCCGTCATCAGCGCCAACGGCAGTGACGCCACCGGCTCCGGGTGCCGGAGCAGCAGACGCAGGAGCAGGTAGAGAGAAGGAATCGCCCCTGCAGGACGTGTTTTTCGACTTTGATAAATCGCTGATCCGGCCGGACGCGAAGAAGAGCCTCGAAGAGAATGTCCGATGGCTGAGGGCAAATCCGAGTGCAAAGATCCTGATCGAGGGTCACTGCGACGAGCGAGGGACCAGAGAGTACAACCTGGCCCTTGGCCAGCGGCGGGCCAAATCAGCCCAGGACCACCTAGTGGCGGCCGGGATCAATGCCAAGCGGATCAGGACCATCAGTT
>JBGQJI010000150.1:0-5830 GCA_041498975.1 Methylomirabilis sp. (SeqCode) | reverse complement strand
TCATAGGCTTCCCTTCAGGCCCAGCAGGAACGTGATCCGTGGGGCGGAGAAGCCAAACACCTGCTGATACCCTTCGTCAAAGAGGTTCTGAACCTTTCCAAAGGCAGTGAGCTCGCGAAGATGTGGCCGGTCCTTCATCAGGAGGTAGGACATGGCAACATCGACTTTCGTATAACCGGGCAGGGTCACGCGCGGGGCCGGGAAGGTGCGGAAATCGAGGTCCTGCTGGTTCCCGACAAACGTCACAGTCATGTTGCTGTGGAGCCGATCCCACACATGGTCGATCGAGAGGGTTCCGGTGTTCTTGGGCCGACGGACCAGCGGGGCGCCCTCCGGCAGTTCGGTCCCCCCGACGCCACCGTTGTCGAGCACCTTCGTCTCGAGGAAGGTATAGTTGCCGCTTACGGTCAGCCCAAGCCTCACACTCACCCTGCCGGTGAATTCGATCCCTCTCGCCCGGGCGGATTGGACATTCAAAAAGCTCGGCGACCCTCCGACGAATGCGATCAGGTCCTCGAAGTGGCTTTGAAAGTAGGTCACTGACAGACCGGCTCGGCCTGCGAGGAGCGGCTGATCCACCCCGATCTCCCAGCTCCTGGAGCGTTCCGGTCTCAGGTTGGGATTGCCGACGACAAACGGGCTCCCGTCCCCGAAATTATTGATGAAGGTGGGCTCCTTGATCCCCTCGCCGTAGCCCGCCCTGATCTTGGTTTCCAGCGTCGGCACGATGTACGCAGCCGAGACTCGTGGGCTCACCTCAGTCCCGAAGGTGCTGTTGTCATCAACGCGGAACCCGGCCGTCAGAAAGAGCCTTCCTTTCCAGTCGAATTGACTCTGCAGGTAAAACCCGCGGTTGTCACGGTCCTTCCCTATAGAGGATGCGGATGGGAAGGAGGTCTCGCTGACGACGGTGTCCTGGTCGAACTCCTCCCGCTCGAAGGCGAAGCCCGCGGTAACAACGCTGGATATCTCGAAGATCGGTGGGGCGACCAGATTCCAGAAGTAATCGAGGGAGAAACGGCGCTCCGTATTCCTGCTGTGGATAGCCGCGAAATCGATGGTCGGGTCAAAGGGGTCGTCAAAGTCAAATTCCCGACGATGCCACCCGAGCTGAAGGGTTTGCTGCCACCACGGCGTGAGCGAGTGGGTCGCCTTGCCTGTCAGGAGCAGTCGCTGCTGATTACTGGATTGGTTCGGATCAAGGGGGTCAAACCGATCGCCGGCGCCGCCAGTTGGAAAATTCGTGAGGCTGTCGCTGTAGCGCGCCGCGAAGCTGAGATCGAGCGCCTTATCGATGGCATAGTCGAGCCGGGCGCTGACGGTCGTCTCGCGAAAGACGCTATTGATCTTCAGGCTCCCATCAGTGTCGGTCCTGCCTACCCCCAGCGAGTAGCCAAGTTGACCGATCCCTCCGCTGAGGTTCACCCTCTCCTCGAAGGTGTTCAAGTTCCCTCCGGCAAGCGAGGCCTCGACGCGCGGTTCGCCTTGGCCTCGCTTGGTGAAGATCTGGATGACGGATCCCATCGCATCGGCGCCGTAGAGCGCGCTGTGGGCTCCGCGGATGACCTCGATCCGCTCGATATTGTCGGTGGTCAGATCGTTGAAGTTGATGAAGCCTCCGGCATCGTTGACCTTGACCCCATCGATCAAAACCAGATTGAAGTTGGAATTGCCGCCCCTTGGGAACACCGTGACGGTGCTGCCGCGGCTGCCCGCTTGCGTGACATTCAGACCCGGGACCTCCCGGAGAAGCTGCGACAACTCAGTGACCTGACGCGCTTCGATGTCCTCTTTGGTGATCACCGTGACCGACGCCGCGACATTCTTCAAGGGGACCTCCGTCTTGGTCGCGGTCACCACCACCTGTCCAAGCTCTAGAGGTTCCTCTGGAGCCAGCCCAATCAGTTGTCCTGACGCGCCGCCGGCCCCGAAGACCCACAGAACCACTGCCCACAAACATCCACTGAGTAACCCTGTCCAGCGTTTCATCGTCCGCCCCCTCATCCGCGAAGGTGGTGCGCACTCACTCTTCCCCTGGATAGGTCTCCTGACTCGTGGATCGCTGCCGGCCCTGCGCCTTCCCATCCCAGGAGTTCCCGGTTCCGGGTTTCGGGTTTCGCGTTTCGGGTTTTTCAACTCGCTCAATCCGCAACTCGAAACTCTAAACACGAAACTGGAAACTCTTGTTGAAGACAGTGGCGTCGTGCAGGGTGGCTCCCCACTCACAGTGGCGGGACCGTGCTGGCTCTGCCCCGCCGCTCATCGCGGCGGGACGCTCCAGCTTCCCTTACATCCAGGGGCGCCCAGTTCAACTCACGCGCGCGGCTGCGCGCCTCTCTCACCCCCCTTCCTTGTCGGCATGTCCAACCCGACGATCGCATAGAGTTGCGACAGATCGAGGTTCGCCCTGAGCACCTCCTCCAGCCGGTCGTAGAGTGCCGACCGGAACGACACGCCGTTCTGGCCAAGCGGAGCCTCTAGGGGCGCGAGCCCCTTGCGCCGGCGAAGGGCGTTCAGGAGGTGGCGTCGCAGGCCCGGGTGGTCGAACAGCCCATGCAGATAGCTTCCCCAAACGGTCCGATCGCTGGAGACGGCGCCGTCCAGGCGCTCGACCGACCCCCCACCGTCCCCGAGGAGTCGGAACATCGGCAGGGCGCGCTCGCCCAACATGGTCGCGCCGAGATGGACCTCGTACCCCTCAAGCGGCGGGCTCACCTCCCACCCCAGATGATCGCATGGAACTGCCCGGACCTGAGCTACTCGCTTCTCCCTGGTGAGTGTCGTCGAGACATCCAGGAGACCCAACCCCTTCGCCTCCCTGACCTCGCCCTCGACTCCATATGGATCACGAATCAGGTGCCCAAGCATCTGATAGCCACCGCAGACCCCGACCACCGCGCCGCCTCGGCGCCGATGGTCCTGAATGGCCGACTCGAAGCCCCGGGCCCGCAGGTATTCGAGATCATCGATGGTGTTCTTGCTGCCGGGCAGGATGAGGAGATCGACCTCAGCGGCTTCCTCCGGGCGATCAAGAAATCTGAGAGAGACGCCTGGCTCCAGAGCCAGTAGATCGAAATCGGTGTCATTCGAGAGATGAGGAAGCGCCATGACTCCGATCCGAAGTTGCGTGTGACCGGGACCATTTGCAGGCCAACGAACTCTCGCAAGGCTGTCCTCCGCCGGGAATGGCAGGTCATCGAGGTAAGGGATGACCCCGAGGACCGGGCGACCGGTCTCGGCCTCGATAAAGCGCAATCCTGGTCGAAGCAGCTCGAGGTCGCCGCGGAATTTGTTGACGACAAAACCTTTCATCAATCGGCGTTCCTCGTCGTTGAGCAACGCCATCGTCCCGATGACGGCGGCAAAGAGCCCGCCACGGTCGATGTCACCCACCAGGAGCACGGGCGCGTTCGCCATCGCCGCCACACGCATGTTGGCGAGATCCCGGTCCTTCAGGTTCACTTCAACCGGGCTGCCAGCCCCCTCGATGACTATAAGGTCGTGCGAGGCGGCAAGGCGACCGAACGCCTCTTCAATGACACCGAAGGCGCGGTCCTTGAACGTCTCGTACCGCTCGGGCGACATCAGGCCCAGTGGCCGCCCCATGACAACGACCTGGCAGCCGGCCCTGGCGTCCGGCTTCAGGAGAATCGGGTTCATCTCCACCCGCGGCCTGACGCCCGCAGCTTCGGCCTGCACCGCCTGGGAGCGACCGATCTCCTCTCCATCCGGGGTGGAGAATGAGTTCAGGGCCATATTCTGCGCCTTGAACGGCGCCACAGCGTACCCATCCCTGGAAAAAAGGCGACAGAGGGCCGTGCAGAGAAGGCTCTTCCCTACATTGGAGGCGGTGCCCTGGATCATGAGCGTCTTGGCGGGCATTTCAGGCGACCCGCCTCGCCGCTTCGCCCGGAACCGCTCCGGGAAACAGCTCGGGGTGGAGGATCTTCGCCAACAGCTCGAGGCCATCGACCAGACGAGGGCCCGAGCGGCTGAAATAGGCGGTCGCGTTGACCGCGTAGACCTGTCCCCGCTGTACAGCAGGGAGATCTGACCACCCGGGCAGCCTCGTAAGAAGCGGCATCTCCCTGACAGCCCGCTCCACGCCGAACCCGCATGGCATCAGGACGATGACCTCAGGTCCATAGCGGACCACTCTGTCCCACTCGATCTGGACAGACGGCTTCCCCTTCCCCCCCAGACCGTCGATACCCCCAGCCATCTCCACCATCTCAGGGACCCAGTGGCCCGCCACATAGACCGGATCCGCCCACTCCAGACAGAAGGTGGCCGGTCGTGTGACCGAGGTGGCCGTCTTTTCAGCCACCTGATCGATCCGTGATTGAAGATATTCAACCAGGGCTTCGGCCTGCGCGCTTCTGCCAGTCGCCTCCCCCACTCGACGGATGTCCTCCAGGACGTCGCCGAGCAGCGTCGGAGAGAGCGACAGCAGTTTCGCCCGACGGCCAAGCTGATCGACCGCCCGCTTGACCTCGCCATACGGGACGGCGCAGACATCACACAGCTCTTGCGTCAGGATCAGGTCGGGGTCGGCCTGCTGCAGGCGGTTCATGTCGATAGTGTAGACCCCCTCGCCCTGGCGAACCCGCTCGATCACGGCGCGGTCGATCTCGAGGCTGCTGAGCGTGGAAGGATCGAAGACCGATCGAATCACCGTCGGCTTGGCCGCAGCCTCGGGCGGAAAGTCGCATTCGTGACTCACCCCGTAGAGCTGGTCGCCCAAGCCAAGAGCAAAGACGATCTCGGTTGCACTTGGCAGCAATGAGCAGATCCGCACGTCGAGTTCCTTCAGAAAACAAAAACCCCAATCCTCCGAGGAGGATCGGGGTTCCGATTCCGAAACCGATCGGTGAACCTGCGCCGCGATCGATGAGGAACGCGACAAGGCCGCCCTTCCCCTCGGAAGGTCTTCAGCGCCTCGGGGCTGGGCAGGTCTCCTGGCTCGCGGCTTGCCTTACTCTCTGCGCCTTCCCATCCGCCAAGTTCCGGGTTTCGTGTTTCGGGTTTCGTGTTTCGGGTTGTTCAACTCGCTCAATCCGCAACTCGAAACTCTAAACACGAAACTAGAAACTCTTGTTGGGGACAGTGGCTTCCGCAGATTTCAACGCCGCTTACAGTTGCGGGGCAGCAACGGCCTAACCCCGCACCACTTCCTGATGCGGGACGTCACCGTTTTCCCTGTTTCCGCCATCGGCGGACCCAGCCCCGCCCGACTTTGGCGGGATGGCGTATATCTATCCGACCCTTGCAATCCTGTCAAGAAAATAAAAGGCACCCCGCGAAGCGCGGGGTGCCTTTCGTTCTCTTGAGACGCAAAGAAACAGCGATTACTTTGTCGGAGGCGTAGTAGGCGCAGGCTTATCCGGCGCCGCCGTGGTTCCCTCGTCCTTCTTGGCCTTCTTGGCCTTCTTGGCCTTCTTGGACTTCTTCTTCATCTCCTTGCCACAGGGGTTTTCCGGGGCCGCCTTTTCAGCAGCGGGCGCTGCTGGGGCGGCAGGCTTCTTCTCCTCAGCGGCAAAGCCCAAGCCAGCAACGGAGAGGCTGAAGAGGACCGCCATCAACATCACAACGAGTTTCTTCATCATCGCTTCGAATCACCTCCTTCCCAGTTTCGACGTCACATCGTCGCATACGGACTAGAACGATCCAAGTAAGGATGCAGAAGAAGTGCCAAAAAGATAATTTCATAGAAAAAACATTTCATCCAATAAATCCAAATAGTTACAATGCTTCCCCTGGCGCACCATGCGATGGACGGGATAAACGGACCCTGTTGCGCAATCGGTTTGGGGAGGGGCCATCCCATTTG
>JBGQJI010000149.1:0-5841 GCA_041498975.1 Methylomirabilis sp. (SeqCode) | reverse complement strand
TCCAGGCCAAGGAAAACCTGGACCTGTTCATGGGGTCCCTGTATGAGGCCATCATCCTGGTCATCGCCGTCTCGCTCATCGGCTTCTGGGAGTGGCGTTCGGCCCTCCTGATGGCCCTCTCGATCCCCATCACCCTGGCCATGTCCTTCGCCATGGCGTATGTGATGCGGGTGGACCTGGAGCAGGTCTCGGTGGCCTCCCTGATCATCGCGCTGGGCCTCCTGGTGGATAACCCCGTGGTGGCGAACGATGCCATCAAGAACAGCCTGGCCGCGGGTCACCCAAGCGTGGTCGCCGCCTGGCTCGGGCCCACGAAGCTGGCCCGCGCCATCCTGTACGCCACGGTGACCAACATCGTGGCCTACCTGCCCTTCCTCCTGCTGACCGGGTCCACAGGCGAGTTCCTCTGGAGCCTCCCCATCATGATGACCTGCGCGCTGGCGGCATCCCGGATCGTCTCGATGACCTTCATCCCGCTCCTGGGCTACCACCTGCTGCGGCGGGGCGATCGCCCCGAGCCGTCGCTGGCCGAACGGCGGAGCCGCGGCTTCACCGGCCGCTACTATCGCGTGGCCGGGTGGGCCATCGCACACCGGGGGCCGGTGCTGGCCGCCTCCACGCTCTTCCTGGCCCTGGGCGGCTACGCCCTGGTGCACCTGCAGACGCAGTTCTTCCCCGACGACGTGCAATACTGGTCCACCGTGGACGTGTGGCTCCCCAATGATGCGCCGCTGTCGGTCACGGAGGCGGCGGCGCGGCGCGCCGAGCAGGTGATCCGGGAGCGGGCGGACCAGTACAGCCGGGACCATCCCGGGAAGGGAGGCCGGCCCCGCCCGGTGTTGCGATCCCTCACCACGTTCGTCGGCGGGGGTGGGCCCCGATTCTGGTTCTCCGTCAGCCCCGAGATGCGGCAGCTGAATTACGCCCAGATCATCATCGAGGGGGTGGAGAAGGAAGATACCCCCGAGCTGGCCCCCCTCCTCCAGGCCGCCCTCTCCGGGGCCGTGCCCGGCGCACGGCTGGACGTACGCCAACTCCAGACGAACCCGGTGGACTATCCCATCGAGATCCGCGTCTCGGCGCAGGCGGATGTGGATGCCAGCCAGGAGGCGGTGGATATCCGCACGCTGCGGGGCCTCGCGCACCAGGTCGAGGACCTTCTTCGCGCGATCCCGACCGCGTCCCGGGTCCGCAACGATTGGGACGAAGAGAGCCTCACCGTCAAGCTCGCCATCGACCCGGATCGAGCCAACCTGGCGGGGATCACCAACCTCGACGTCGCGAACTCCTCCACGGCGGCCATGAGCGGCGTGATGGTGACGACACTGCGGGAGGGGCACAAGCAGATCCCGGTGGCGGCGAGGCTCCGGATGGAAGAGCGCGGGCAACTCTCGGACGTGCAGAACCTCTACGTTTACGCGTCGCAGGGGTCACAGAAGGTCCCCTTGACGCAAATTTCGTCGATCGAGCGGACGATGGAGACGCAACGCATCCGCCGCCGCGAGCACTTCCGCACCATCGGCGTGCAGACCTTTCCCACGCCAGGCGCGCTGGCCTCGGAGGTCTTGAACGCCGCGCTCCCTCAGCTCCAAGAATTCGAACGGGCCCTCCCGCCCGGTTACACCATGGTGATCGGCGGGGAGTACGCCAAACAGCAGCGGGGCTTTCGGGAATTGGCCATCGTCATGGCCATCTCGGTCTTCGCCATCTTCCTGGCCCTGGTGGTCCAGTTCAATCACGCCATCAAACCCTTGCTGGTGTTGGCCGCCGCCCCGTACGGCGTGGTGGGCGCGCTCCTGGCGCTATGGGTGATGGGTGCGCCGTTCGGGTTCATGGCCCTCCTCGGGGTGGCCAGCCTGATCGGCGTGATCGTCAGCCACGTGATCGTCCTGTTCGATTTCATCGAGGAGATGCACGCGAAGGGGGAGCCGCTGGAACAGGCGCTCGCCGACGCGGGGATCGCGCGGCTGCGCCCGGTCATGATTACGGTTGGGGCCACGATCTTGGCGCTGTTCCCCCTTGCGCTGCACGGCGGGCCGCTCTGGCAGCCCCTCTGCTACGCCCAGATCGGCGGTCTCGGTGTGGCAACCTTCATCACGTTGCTACTGGTCCCGGTTATCTACGCGATCTTCGTCTTCGACCTGAAGCTTGTCAGATGGGAAACCAGAAGCGGGCACGGCCAGGTCGGCGATGCCGATCCAGCATCTCTGAGTTAAGTATCTCCGGGGAATGGGTAAACGGGACAAGACCTCGTCTAGAGCGGTACGTCGCATTTCAGGGGAAACTGCGGAGGAACATCCAATTTATATGGCTCAACATCATGGCGTACATGACCCATGAGGATGGGTGAGGGAGGGTCTATGCGAAGACGGACATGGGTGCTCGCTTTGCTAGTGAGTATCGGACTCGGGTCGTGTGTCGCACCCAAGCCAATAGAGGAGGAACCTCGGACGGTTCAGCGGGAACCGACCCTCAGGAAGATCGCCAAGACAGGCATCTTTGCGGTCGGCACGCGCCCGGATGCCCCTCCCTTCAGCATCCTTGACAGGAAAGGGGAGTACCAGGGCTTTTCCATCGACTTAGCCCGGATGGTCCACAAACAGATCGAGCGGGAGGTGGGGCGGCTGGTTGAATTGAAGTTCGTCCCAGTCAGCTCCGTCACGAGAATCCCTCGCCTCCTCGATGGAAGCATCGATATGATCGCGGAGGTGATGACCTATACTCGGGAGCGGGACAGGCTGGTGGACTTCTCCATCATTATCTTTGTGACTGGCCAGCAACTGTTGGTTCCCGCCGACAGCCCCATCCAGAAGCCCGCCGACCTGATAAGAAGGCGGGTTGGCGCGCTTAAGGAAACCACGAGCGCGAGCACCATCCAGAAGGTGGAGCCTCGAGCGGAACTCGTGCTCTTCGAAAGCGCCCCCCTTGCCTTCGAGGCCCTGCAAGCCAACCGAATCGATGCCTATACCAGCGATGGAGTCATCCTGGCGGGCCTCAAGACCCTCGCCGGGCATCCTGCGGACTGGGAGGTGGTAGGGGAACTTTTAAGCTACGAGCCGTATGCCTTGGCCATGCGGGAAAATGACTCTCGATTTCGGGACCTGGTGAATCACGCGCTCATGGAGGCTCTCCAGAACCGAGAGTACATTGCCCTCTACAACAAGTGGCTAGGGCCCAGCGGTCTCGTGCCATACCCCATCCCCCGGGAGGCCCAGACCTTCTTACTGTTGCAGGCGGTTCCTCCCTCCTGAATGACAACGGCGAGAGAAGTCGGCGAATCCGACCCTCGACGAGAATCCCGTCAGCCATGGCGCAGACGTTCCGCGACCCCAGAAAGCGCGCAGGGAACTCAGTCGTGCTCTCAGGCTAGAACCCTGAGTGAGCCAGCTCTTGCGTCGCGGTCGCCTTCGTGGAGGCCTGGCCTTCTACCTTCTCCGAGAAACCGAGGCTGGTCTTCACGGGCTTCAATTGCTCACCTGCCACCTCCATATGAGGGTAGATGAAGTAGTTGAGGCGGCCGTGGTGTGGCCCTCTCCAAGCTCCAGATCCCGCCCGACCGTAAACTGGATGCGATCCGCCGGATGGGTGCCGAAGTAGAGATCCCGGCGCTCCTTGTGCTTCCATGCCTCGGACGCATCGATGGGGAACCAGCCTACACCGGGCAGATAGAACTCGGTCCAGCAGTGGTACTCCTCAATCTTGCCCGAGGACACGCGCTCGATCACCAAAGTAATGACTACTGCCTCCCAATCCCTTTCCCGGTTCCCCCTCAAGATGGAGTGTTCCTTCCAAGTGAAGTTCGAAATTCCAATTGCATACGCGCAGCCCGGGAAGAAACTGCTCTTCATGGGGGGCGAGTTTGGGCAGTGGCGAGAATGGAACCACGACGAGAGCCTGGATTGGCACCTGCTCGAGTTCTCATCACACCGTGGCCTCAAGCAATGGGTGGGGCATCTCACCCGGTTCTACCGCCATCAGCCCGCTCTGTACGAATGCGACTATGACCCCGCTGGCTTCGAATCGATCGATTGTCACGATGCCGAGCGGAGTGTCATCAGCCTTATCCGCAGAGGGCACGCAGAGGACGACATCGTCCTTGCCGTCTTCAACTTCACGCCGGTGCCGCGCTACAACTACCCCGTAGGCGTCCCGCGCCGGGGATTCTGGAGGAAGATCCTGAACAGCGACTCCTGGGCGTACGGCGGGAGCGGCACCGGCAAGCTGCGAGGGCTTGACGCCGCCCCGATCCCCCATCATGGCCACCCCCATTCTCTTTCCTTCAATTTGCCCCCCTTGGCGGCCGTGTTTTTTAAGTGGGAAGAGGGATGATCAGGAGCGTGGAGACTTGCGAGGGAGCCGGCGCGCGTCAGATGATGGCCATCGCGTTGAACGGTTCATTCTTCAACACCCAGCGCATGGTGGTGCAATACGTCTTGAAAGCGTACTTCGGCTAAACACCAAGGAATCCCGATCATGGCCTGAAACTCCGATACCGTCGCGTCGTCTTGGGGGTGGATGCAGAGGGCGTCGTGAGCGTGGGTTGCGCCACGCGCGCGCTCCCAGTGGGGCGGGGCTACTCAGTCCGTCCTTACCTACGCCTTCGACGGGTCGAGAACCCGGAGGCGGCCAAAGTAGGTCCGGTAGAATCCCCGATCTCGCGTGAGCAGGCGCTCGGCTTGGGACAACGCATGCGCGCCGATCAGGAAATCCGCCACGACGCGATCACGCTGCCCCCCTCGGTTCCGGTACACCTTCCACGCCCTGCTCGCCGCGAGCGCCGTTTTCAGTTCGATGGGACTATACGCGACCCCGAGGCGGTCCAGCGTGTCTCGGGCGGCATCGGGGGACGGAAAGAAGCTCGCCACCTCCGCCCACACGACCTCGCAGGCAATGAGGTGGCCTTCCGTCAGGCAGGAGCGGACCGATGCACGTGATCGGGGTCCGAACGTCGGATCCGCCCCAAACACATCCAACAGGACGCTGGTATCGACCGCCGTGATCACGCCGCGTCCGCTTTACCGCGTACAGCCGTGATCACGTCATCCGTCGAACGGCCGAGCCTGAGGATCCCGTACAGGCGTTCCACCGGATCCTCCGGGGTCACCTTGGTAGCCACCAGACGCCCGTGCTCTTCCCTGAAATCCAGGACTTGGCCTGGCCGGATCCCCAGTCGCTCCCGCAACGGTTTGGGGATCGTGACCTGCCCTTTTTCCGACACGGTGGTTTTCATACAAGAAATGTATGAATTCTTACCTATCCTGTCAAGTGAAAAACGACGACTGGACGGGCCTCACGACCAGGCGGCTACCACACGGCGCCACGTTCCCCTCTGTGAGAGTTCCGCTGGGGGGAGAGGGAGTCTCCGCGCCCCCCGCTGGCCGCCCTCGCGAGCCGTCGGACCGAGCCGTGACGATTCTGCTGGTTGCCGGTCCAAGCGTCGAGTGCGATCTAGCCCTGGCCTCGCGTGCTCGCCGATGGTGCGGGCGCGAGTCATGCCTCGCGGACAATGCTGCAAAGGACGGGGTGGGGACGGTGCCGAAAGTGGACCATGGGGGGATATGGCTCACCCCGGGGGTGAGAGGAGGCGGAGCTTCGCGGAGCGGACGAGGGGCGGCGGGTGTGAGACGTCATGGTCCTGTTCTGTCTGGCTGCGCCCCCCTTCGGGGTCAGCCTGCAGCTCATCGGCCTGGGCGTGGAGGGCGCGCAAGAGGCGGGTGAGCCGCGGTCCCTTGGGGGCGCTCCGGTCTTTTTCCCAGCGGACGATGGTCATCTCGTCCACCCCGGCCAGCCGCGCGAGCTGCTCCTGGTGCAGGCCGCGCTTATGCCTGAGACACTTGATCC
>JBGQJI010000148.1:0-5888 GCA_041498975.1 Methylomirabilis sp. (SeqCode) | reverse complement strand
TTGATGAGGCCCTGCCGCTGATCGAATGCGACGATGTGGACGAGGCTGTCCGGAGGAACACGCGGGCCTACAACGCCGTCCTCGAGCGCCTGGTCCTGCGGCACCCGGAGCAGTGGTTCTGGGTGCACCGGAGGTGGAAAGTCTCGGCCACGGCCTGAGAAGGAAGGCAGGCTGCAGTTCCGTGGACCCAAACTGGAGGGGGGCATCGCCGCCCGTCACTGTGTCCCTCGCCGGGAGGGCGCTCACTCGACCACGACGTTCATTGACGTCCGCAGAACCCCGGGGACCGTCTGAATCTTTAACACCACCGCGGTCCCTCACGAATTGACATCCGGCGCTTCGAAGAGGGCGATCACCTCATAGGGACCCGTCACGGCGTGGGAGATTAGGCCGCCGCGGCCCTCGTCACGGGCGCCTCGGACAAGAGGACCTGGGTCCGCATCCAGCGGCCGCCCGTGGGTGCTGCCGAATCTGGTACCCCTGACGAGTCCAAGGCCATGCTGGAGCGGGCGGTGGCAGCGGTCAAAGCGGACAAGGCCGGCAAGGCGCTCGGCGAGGAGATCTACAAGGTTGCCCAGGAGGGGAAGATCAGCGATGTCACCTACATGTGGCCGCGGCCTGGCAGCACCGAGTCGGTTCAGAAGGTTAGCTCCGTCCCCACGGGCGGCGACCAGATCTGTGCGGTCGGCGACTACAAGTAAACCACTTGCGGGCGGAGCGCGGGCGTCCACGGACGGCGGACGTCCCCGGCGGCTGCAGGACTAGTGCCGTTCCAACTGGTTCGGACAAATGACAAGGCTTTGCGACGGCCGATCCAGATGCCTGCGGGTCATTGCGATGGTAGGCAGATGAAGTTGGAGCGGCACGAGCCTCACCATTGTGGCGTAACTAGCTGGAACGGCACGAGACAACGCACCGATTGACTTTCCCTTGGAAAAACGCGCCAAGCGTGCTATATTGAGGCAGCGAGATGGATTGAGGCCCTGACGCGGCACGATCCATTATCGAATTGGGACGTCCAGATCCTGCACGGTGACTTCTCCGGTGATCCCACCGTCATCCCACTCACACTGACCGGACAAATAGCACGGGCGCGTTCTGCCTATCAAAGGACAGGCGTGCCCAAGGACCGCATAAGGAGGACCATGTCTTTTTCGTCATTCACACTCAACGCGAACCTGTTGAAAGCCATCCGCCACATGGGGTTTGAGCACCCAACGCCGATCCAGCGCCTGGCCATCCCGCCCCTCCTGGAGGGCCGAGACGTCATGGCCACCGCCGTGACGGGCAGCGGCAAGACCGCCGCGTTCCTGCTGCCCATCCTCCAGCGCCTCATAGAAAAGCCCAGGGGAACCACGAGGGCGCTCGTCCTGGCCCCTACCCGTGAGTTGGCTGCGCAGATCGCGGAACACCTCCACGATCTCGCAGTGCACACGTCCCTGACGGGCGCAGCTATCTACGGGGGCGTCTCCATGGAGCCCCAGGAACGGGCGTTCCGCAGAGGGGTGGACGTCTTGATCGCCACCCCCGGCCGGCTCCTCGACCACCTCCAGTACTCCTACGCGCGGCTCGACGGGGTCGAGCACCTCGTGCTCGACGAGGCGGACCGCATGCTCGACATGGGTTTTTTGCCCGACATCCGCCGCATCCTGAAGCACGTCCCCAAGAAACGGCAGACGCTTCTTTTTTCGGCGACCTTGCCAGCGCCCATCGTGGAACTCGCCAGGGACATGCTGCAGAACCCAGTCTGCCTGAACATCGAGCGGAAATCCGCCCCGGCGGCGGGGATCACCCATGTGGCCTACCCCGTCCCGCATGAGCTGAAGTCCAACCTCTTCCTCGAACTGTTGAGGGGCAGCGCGTCCAAGAACGTCCTGGCCTTCACCCGAACCAAGCACCGGGCCAACCGACTCGCCGACTTCCTCGAGAAGCACGGCGTCACCTGCGCCAGGATCCACGGGAACCGCAGCCAGGCGCAGAGGACCGATGCCCTGGCCAGCTTCAAGAAGGGACGGTGCCGCGTCCTTGTCGCGACAGACGTCGCCGCCCGTGGCATCGACGTGGAGGCGCTGGGCCTTGTGGTGAATTTCGACGTCCCAAACCTCCCCGAAGACTACATCCACCGGGTCGGGCGCACGGGACGGATGGAAGCCACGGGCGATGCCTACACCCTCGTCTCGCCTAACGAAGAGGGCAACCTCCGCGCCATCGAGAGCGACATCGGCACACGCCTGCCGCGCCAGAACGTCGCGGGGTTCAATTACGCAAAGACACCCTCGGAGCGCTTCGAGGTCCCCATCGCCGAACGCCTCGCTGTCATCCGCGCCCGAAAATCGGAGGAGCGGGTCCGGGCGAAGGAGAACGCCGTGCGGCGCGCCCTCCGAGAGACCCAAGGGCGTCCCGCCGGGAACGGGAACGCGGGGCAAACCCCCAGGAGCACTCGCCCAGTCCGCCCGAACCGGTGGAGCGGAGAGCCGGCCTGGGTCCGGAAAAAGGGGCAGTCCCAGCGTGGACTGGCCGCCGGACGCTCGAACGGGAAGGCCGACTAATTAATGCGTTTGCTCTAGTACCGTTCCAACTGTATCTGGCGACTATCTTGTTGTTCGCCGGCACGACCGTTGCCCTACAACACGCCGCTCACATGTGGCGCATCAAGTTGGGACGGCCCTAGCGATCCTCCTCAAGAAGTTTCCTCATCTCCGCATGCAATTCATTCAATCGTTGCCGACGCCGGTTGGCCTTGGCTAGCTGGTCGGGGGTGAGCACCTTGCGGACCTCCAGGGCGACCTGCAGCGACTCCTGCGCAAGGGGTTCCCGGAGCTTGTCGATCTGCTGGGTGAGTGAAGCAAGGTCTTCGGCCTTCATGGGGCCAGGGGCATAGAGCTTCTCGGTCAACTGCTCGCGGGCGGCCCTTAGTTGTCGCCCTAGGGCCTCAAACTTCTGGCGATGGCTCGCCACAATCTGTTTTACCTGCGCCTGCTGGGCCTCCGTGAGCCCCGCCCCCCTAACGAGCAGAGGGAGGGACATCTCGTCGCCTCCGTGCCCCCACCCCGCGTCCCGGCCTCCGTGAGGCCGGCCAAATGCCGAACTTGTCCAGAGACCTGCCGCCAATACCCCTACCAGCATAACCGCCCGTCGCCACTCCTTACGTGTTCTCATTTTCAAACCCTCCCCATGTGTCATCCTCCGACGCGTCATCGAGCGTCCATGCCTCGACCGGCTCGCCAAGTGAGTCTTCGCCCTCCTCCTCCAACACCATCTCGGGATCGGTTAGGCGGGGGGCGGGCGAAAGCACGAAGGTCTCCCCATCGCTCGATGACGGCAGAGCGGCGGACACCTCTGCAAGGAAGCGCAGGGTGCTGGCCTCGTCGGGTTTCGGCTGCTCCCGAACCAGGACCTGGGTGTCACGCCACAGCCATACTTCGACTCCCGCAAGCACCACACCCGCCGCGAGCACGGCAGCCACCGCGACCCGGCGTCGCGAGGGAGCACCGCTCCGCCGACGGACCGTGAGTGCGGCCGGCCTCCGTTCGAGCGCGTGGCCGATCAGCTCGAGATCTCGGGCCAACTGCCGGTAGCGGGTAGCACAGTCGGAGCAGGTCTCGAGGTGAGCCAGGTGCGCGGCACGGCCTTCACCGTAATGGACGAGCAGCAGGCTCCGATCACGCAGGCACCTCTTCATGAGCGCTCCCCAAGTCTCTTGCGCAGGCGCTGCACAGCCCGAAACAGATGACGCTTCACACTTCCGGTGCTGAGGCCCAGAGCCTCGGCCACGTCCTGAGTAGACCGCTCTTCGAGGTGACGCAGCACAAAGACCTCTCGCTGTCGCTGGGAGAGCTGTCGGAAGGCGCCCCAGATTTGCTCGCGGGTTTCGCCGGTGAGCGCGTCCGCTTCCGGCGTCGGGTTACTGTCCACGAGTTCAACCTCCTCAGGGGCACCGTGCCAGAGGCGCCACCGGGCCGCCCGCTGCCGGTCGCGACATGCGTTGATCGCGACCCGTGTGAGCCATGGGCCCCACGCCACAGCGCGGTCTGTTACCCGGTAGCTCTGGACTAGCTTGAGGAAGACCTCGTGGGCGACGTCCTCGGCCTCCTGTGGATGACGCAACAGGAGGCGGCACAGACGCAGCAGCCGCGGAGAGTGCTCGCGGTAGAGAACCTCACACTGCGCATGCCATGGCGGAGCGGTCGTCAAGGCGCCCATCTATCTGAAGCAGGCGCCGGTAGGTTCATTTCCTCCAGTGAGAGATGCGATCATTGGCTACCATACGCATCTCCGCGTCTCACGCCTACTCCGATTTTGGAACTCTAGGTCATCACACTGGTTTTCTGCGACGACGTCAGCCCGCCCGAGGATCAATTCGCCTTCTCGCCGGCGGCCCGCGGGGTGCAAGCGAGCGCCGGGATGAAGCCTTCGCCGAGACTGCAGTAGGATACCTCCTCATTAAACATTGCGGGCCCCAGCCGCTCCAGCAGGAGCCTGTTGGTGACCACCCGACTCGCGCTCAGTAGTAGCCGCGTGCGTCCTCACGCTCGACGACATGGGCTGGGAGTCATCGAGTCGGCCGCACGCGGTGCATGCCGGGCTCCATCATTCCCATTCCCCTGTGTTCCATCCGAGATGCATGGGATAACTGCTTAAATTTCTCCTGTTGTTCTGGCGTGAGCACCGCTTTGCTGGCCTGGATTACCTTTATGCGTGCCACGCCTTGATCGGCGCGAAGGAGAGCGATCTTCCTCATCTGCTCCTCAACCTTGGTCAGGTCAGGCTTGTCCTGCTCCAGCAGCCCTCTCAAGTCCACGGCTGCCAGCTCTTTCTCCGAGGTCCGGGTGATCGCCCCTTTTTGGAAGTCGGCCCGCAGCTCCCTCAGCGTGCGTACCTGCTCTGCAGTTAACCCAAGCTGTTCCTTCCACCTGACCATCGAGCTGACGAGCCGAGCCCGATGGCCCTCGCCTCCATGGACCCACTGCCGCGGTTCCCCTCTGCTCCCCATCATCTCGGGGAGGGGTCGGGACCTCATCGGCCCCCTTCCGTAGCACCCCTCATCGGCGTAGGCAATCGAGGGCCACGCCGAAAGGATGTTGGATCCGAAAACGTACGCCAGGACCAGGAAAGCTATGACGAATCGCCGCATCGGGATTACCTCCCTCCTGAAATGGCTCTCACTCCCCGGCGGCCCATCCGCCTGAGGGGGTGCTGAGAGCCGGAGTCCATTTCCGCAATTCGATACTCAGCAGCGGGATGACGTGTACGCTGGCCATTGTGCCCGTGGGGGAAACCCCTCCTTGCCTCCCCCTGCTTAAGAGGCGCCCCGGCCCCTCGGCGAGCTGCTGCGCCACATCGTCTATTGCCTCTATTCCAAGTCGTCTTACCATAGTACTAACGGATGAGCCCCCCAATTGGTTGACAGGAGAGAGGAGCGGTCGATAACCTCCATGATGGCTTGACCCCTGATCCACGCACCACAGAACAGGCAGGCGAAGTCGGAGATTATTCGAGGCCGCTGCACCGAGCTTCTGGCGAAGAGATTTCTCGCGCAGTCGCCACCCCGCACGTCTTTTACTCATAGCGCAGCGCCTCGATCGGATTCAGGAAGGCCGCCTTGCGGGCGGGGTAGTAGCCGAAGAAGACCCCGACAAAGCCAGAAACGGCGAAGGCGAGGAGGATCGCCCCCCCCGCTGATGAGGGTGGCCCACTTGGCGAGGCAGGAGAGCAAAACTGAGACCGCGAGGCCGAGCGCGATCCCGATCAGGCCGCCTAAGGCCTCCACTGTGACCTCGCCAAGTTGGTAGTGCTTGACGAGGTTCTCGACCTCGATCAGAGCAGCCATGCCTTCCTCCTAGAATCTGAGCCCGCGCTACCATTCACTTCCGACCAAAGATGATCAA
>JBGQJI010000147.1:0-5915 GCA_041498975.1 Methylomirabilis sp. (SeqCode) | reverse complement strand
GCTGGCGGAGAAGGACCGCCGCAATGGAACTGCTCAAAGAAGCCCTCTTCTACGAGAAAATGGCCGATGGCTGGGTCCGCTGTACCCTCTGTCCCCACGACTGCAAGATCAGAATGGGGAGGCGAGGCGCGTGCGGGGTCCGCATCAACCGGGGAGGAGCGCTGTACACGCTCGTGTACGACCGAGTCGTCTCCCGCGGCCTGGACCCCATAGAAAAGAAGCCCCTCTTCCACTTCCAGACCGGCTCTACGAGCTACTCCATTGCCACCGTGGGATGCAATTTGCGGTGTCTATTCTGTCAGAACTGGGAGATCTCCCAGTGGCCCAAAGGCAAGCTCCCTCGGGGAGGGCAGGTAGACCTCGATGCGCCAGACCCGGTCTGTCCCCAACTGGAGGAGGCGGAGCACCGGATCATCGGCGAACGCCTGACGCCTCAGCAGATCGTGGCTGCGGCGCTCCGGAGCGGAGCGAAGTCGGTCGCCTACACGTATACAGAGCCCACGATCTTCTTCGAGCTGGCGTATGATACCGCGGTGCTGGCGAGGGCACGAGGACTGAAAAACATCTTCGTGACAAACGGCTTCATCGGCGAAACGGCCCTCCGTCACGTGGCGACTGTGTTAGATGCCGCCAACGTGGACCTGAAGTTCTTCAAAGACGAAAACTACAGGCGCATCTCCGGCGCCCGGTTGCAGCCGATCCTAGAGGCCATTCGCCTCTATCGGACATTGGGCGTCTGGGTGGAGGTCACCACTCTCCTCATCCCCGGGTTGAACGATTCAGATGATGAGTTGCGCCAGATCGCCGGATTTGTCCGCTCGGTCGGGCCCGAGGTCCCGTGGCACGTCAGCCAATTTTACCCGGCCTACAAGATGATGGATCGAGGGCGAACCCCGGTGGAGACGCTTCGTCGCGCCCGCGACATCGGCTTGGAGGCGGGCTTGCGATACGTCTACGAGGGGAATGCACCAGGAGAAGGCGGGGAGAACACCCACTGCTACGAGTGCAAGGCGCTGGTGGTCCACCGGTACGGCTTCTTCATTCGTCGCAACCGCGTCCGGAACGGCCGGTGCCCCGAGTGCGGGACACCAATTGACGGGGTCGAGATGGACGGGACAGAGCAAGCCGGGGAGGCGCGAGGGGTGCCCTGCTAACACATCATGTTCAAAGCGCTAGCGTGTGACTATGACGGCACCTTGGCGTCGAACAATCGGATCGGCGCGGAGGCGCTTGCTGCGCTAGGCCGGGCGCGGGAAGCCGGACTGCGCTTGGTTCTGGTGACCGGCCGGACGTTTTTCGAGCTGCTGCGAGTGTGCGACCGACTCGACCTGTTCGACGCAGTGGTTGCGGAAAACGGAGGAGTGCTGTACTTTCCGGAGCCTGGGTTGATCCGCGACCAGGCGCCGTCACCCTCGGCCCGGTTACTCGCCGAGCTTGACCGGCGCGGGATCGCCTTCCAGGTGGGACGGGTCATCGTCGGGGTAGCCCGGACGGACGAGGAGGCGGTGCAAGAAGCGCTCGCCTCTGTCGGGGTCAGCATGGAGCTCGTCTATAACCGGGCTGCACTCATGCTCGTTCCACCGGGTATCTCGAAGGGCGCGGGAGTCCGGCAGGTGGTTAGCGAGCTGGGCCTGTCGTTCCATGACGTGTTGGCCCTGGGCGACGCCGAGAACGATATCGACCTCTTCGAAGTCTGCGGGTGGGCGGGATGTCCAGAGAACGCTGTTCCAGCTCTGGTGGATAGGGCCGACTGGAGATTCCCTGGCGAGGACGGCGCGGGGATCGCGCAAGCCATTGTCGGACCGATTTTGGAGGGGCTCCTTCCAATTGCTCGTTCCAGCCGTCACCGGATCTCGCTCGGTTGGGCGGTGGAGACCTCGGAACCGGTGGGAATACCCGCACGCGGGGTCAATGTGCTGATCCAAGGAGACAGGCTCTCGGGGAAGTCTTGGCTGGCGGGCGGATTGATCGAGCGCTTGCGCGGCCAACGCTACGCTGTCTGCGTCATCGATCCTGAGGGGGATTTTCACGTGCTCGCCAGGCTGCCGGGCGTATCCAGGATGGAGATCCGGGATGAGGCCTCGATGGAGCGGGCGCTGGCTCACTTCGAGCGCGACCCGTCGGCGTGCATCGTGGCGGACCTCTCGACTTTAGTTCACATGAAGAAGGTAAGAGTCATCGGGATGGGGCTATCACTGATCCGGCGACTGCGACACCGGCTCGGCCTGCCGCACTGGGTTGTCCTCGACGAGGCCCACTACTCGCTACACCGCGAGGGAGTTGCGGACGAGGCCATAGGTCTCGAAGACAAGGGCTTGTGCCTGGTCACGTATAAGCCGAGTTGGCTCAGGGCATCGGTGTTGAAGGCGATGGACGTGTTCCTTCTGGCCCGCACGACGGTCCCGGGGGAGTTGGCGTTCCTCCGCTCCTGCCTTGGCGGATCTTCCTCATTTGCCGGAGGAGCGATCGGGGTTCTCCCGGAACTCCCCCGCGGAGAATTCCTGTTGGTCGAGGCTGAGGGGACCAACGGCCGGACCGCCATCACGTTTGCGCCATCCCCGCGGGAGACGCCCCATGTTCGCCACCAGGCGAAATATGCTGACTCCCCGGTCTCTCCGGAACGGCGATTTCTCTTCTGCCGTCCGGACGGCCGGGTGGTGGCGGCGGCTGGAAGCCTGAGCGAATTCCGGAGGGCGGTGGCCGCGGTTGAGGATGGCGTGCTCGCGCATCACGCGGAGCGCGGAGACTTCTCGCGCTGGCTCTTGGACGTCTTCAACGACGACGACTTGGGGGGACACCTCAGAAAGATCGAGAGGCGGTGGAGCCGGGGTGAAATCCCCAACCTCCGACAGGCCATCGAGCGGCTGATCGCCGCCCGCTACGGAGTGGATCAGTAGGGGAGCCTACACTGACCACCCGCCTCTTGGATACCCTGCCAGCGTCATTCCTCAGTGCCTTGATGATCACCGGATCCACGCCGCCAAATGGCAACAACACCATGCAATCGCCGTGACCCGTTTCTCTTTCTAAGCCCGGTCCCCCGGCTTGAGCACCGGACCGCTCGGAGCGGCGCGGGCATACCCCCTCATCGCCACCGAGGTCTCCTGGATCCCCCCGCCGAATGTCTCCGTATCCTTTGCCGGCCTCACCCTGAGCGGGCCTGGAGCCACGAGGATACCTTCGGCCAGGTAGTCTGTGGCCCCTCGCTGCCGACGACGATATTGACATGTCCCACCGCACCTCCTGACACTTCGAAGAATTCACGATCTTTGCTCCCGACGAGGTCGACCAATGGCTTCGCAGAATCGGGAGGCGCGAGGAGGTCCTCCGTATGGGCCAGGACCAGAACGGGACAGGTGATGCGGGAGAGATCGACCAGTGTCCCACCGATGAACAGCTCCCGTCGGACAAGCGTATTGGCATGCACTCATTAGTATTAGCCGATGTCTATTATCCAGGCTGGAAAGCCTTTGTAGATGGTAAGGCGGCCAGAATATATCGGCCGAACTACGTTGTGCGGGCCGTATCTGTACCCAGAGGCCGGCACTTGGAAGAATTCCGATACGAGCCGCTCTCGTGTAAGATTGGCGCCATCATAAGCTTAGCAGCGCTCGTTTTAATGGTGGGTTTCCTGATATGGGTAAACTGCAAAAGGTCTAAGGAAATCAAAGGATAAGCATATTCTACAAGGTGTTTCCCTTGTCTTGGACTTTCATTGCGGACTGCGAGTCATCCTTTTCTGAGCGTTTGCTAAGAAGGGCGATCGCCTCTTTGAGCACTTGCTCGACCGGCATCTCTATTAGACAACGGTTTTCATTGCAAGGGGATTTCTTTCCGTTGTAGACGGAGACGCAAGGACTGCACGCAAAATCCGCGTAGAGGTTCCTATGTTTGTCCCCCAGCGGACTATAGAGACGCGGGGTTTCAGGGCCGAAGAGTACGACCGTTGGCAATCCGATCAAAGAGGCAAAATGAGCAGGGCCGCTGTCGTTGGTGACCATCAGCCTGGCGATCGAGTAGAGTGCCAGCAATTCGCGAAAATTCGTCTTGCCGGTGAAATCTATGCAGCGGGGACTTTGAACGTGCTCTCTGATGTACCGCGCATCTTCCCCTTCGGAAGCAACTCCGGTGATCACCAGCCAATATGACGGCAAATTCGTCAGAAGCCTCTCACATAATTGTGCGAAATAGCGAAGGGGCCACTTTCGAAGAGGGAAGATATCCGAGGAATTGGGGTTGATAAGGATCATAGTCTGATTATCGCCACCTGCCATGCCAGCCGCCTGGAGCTTATCCCGCACGCTCTTCACGTCATCCGGGTGGGGCGCATAACCGGGTATGACGAAATCACCGGGATTGATTTGGCCTCTGTAGTACGGCTCATCCTTCGGTTTTTCAAACAGCGTCCTGATTAAAGACATAAATGCGACACTGGTATGCACATGCGGGCTATAGATCACGCGATGGGTGAGTAAATCGCCACGGTTCATTCCCTCATTCGTATAGGGATGAAAGCCGACCCGGTTTCCACGACAAACCACGAAGCTTATTAACGCGGTGACCCTGCTGAAGTAGTCCATGTCGATGGTGGTGTCTATCCGTTCTTTCAGGAGGCGCTGGACCGCGCGATAGCCACCGGAAATCAGACTCCCCAGCGAATTGAAGTCGACCGTTATGATGTTGGAAGAAGGTGCCAGATTTAGAACGTCGATAATTGCACTATTGTTCTTGGAAACAAGGAAAAACAATTCTGATTCGGGGCAGCGCTTCGTTAACTCTGCAAGAGCGGGGTAGGCGAGCACGCTGCTGCCCATCTCGGAAAGTTTAATAATCAGGACCTTATGCGGCGCTGGAAGAGGCCGGTTTCGCCAGCACGGCCATGCCAGCCAGCGTGCGAAGGTGGCGATCAGGCACAGAGGAAAACCAATAAAACGATCCAGAAAGCGCAATGCGTCTACGTTCATTTCTGAACTCCGTTTCCGTCCTTCTAGAGGATTGTTCATTCTATAAAAATGGTTCTAGCGGCATTCGTGTGGGTAAAGATCGAGTCCTCCGCGGTGAAGTAGGTCGCCGTTGTGGTGCCCCAGATTTGCAATTACGTATCCTTTATCCATTCCCGGCCTCACCCTGAGCGGGCCTGGAGCCACGAGGATACCTTCGGCCAGGTAGTCTGTGGCCCCTCGCTGCCGACGACGATATCGACATGTCCCACCGCACCTCCTGACACTTCGAAGAATTCACGATCTTTGCTCCCGACGAGGTCGACCAATGGCTTCGCAGAATCGGGAGGCGCGAGGAGGTCCTCCGTATGGGCCAGGACCAAAACGGGACAGGTGATGCGGGAGAGATCGACCAGTGTCCCACCGATGAACAGCTCCCGTCGGACAAGCGTATTGGCCTGCGCGAACTCCTTGATGAACTGCCGGTAAGCCTCGCCCGGAAAGGGCAGAAGGTCGCTCAGCCACCGGTTCACCAACTCCTGTCGCTTCAAGTACTCCTCGTCCCACAGGTGGAGGAGGAGATCGAGCCAGATCCGAAGGTTGCGTTCTGGCCGCGTCGTGCTCGCAAACAGGCTGATCTGATCCCGGAGCCATTCTCCGGGGATGTTGCCGACGGCCTCGACGAGGCGATCGACATCCCAGTCTTGGAGCCACCGGTAGAGCGGCCCCCCCTCGAGAAATCGAGCGGCGTTGCCAGGGTGATCAGGTTCATGACCTTCTCGGGGTTCGATGCGGCGTAGAGGACCGCGAAGAGTCCGCCCAGGCAGTAGCCCAACAGAGTTGCCGACGGAGAGCCGGACAGCGACAGGACATCCTCCAGAGCTAGGTCGAGATCGTGGAGGTAGTCCTCGAACCGCCGGCCTCGATCCGAGCGATCCGGGGTCCCGAAGTCGATAAGGAAGACGTCAAGACTCT
>JBGQJI010000146.1:0-5936 GCA_041498975.1 Methylomirabilis sp. (SeqCode) | reverse complement strand
CTACCAGAGTAGCAGGACGAGATTGCTTCGCTTCGCTCGCAATGACACGCGTGAGGGGTCATTGCGAGGAGCGAGACCCCTCGCCGCGGCTCGGGGCAGGCTGCGCAATCTCTCAGTGAGAGTGGGATGAGATTGCCGCGCTCCCCTCGGTCGCTCGCAATGACAACACCTCAAGTTGGACGCCACGGTCTTCCCATTGCTTCTGCCTCCGATACAACATGGCTTCTACAGGATCAGTTTTTCCGCCCGGCCGAACAGCCAGCCGCATCACCTGTCCTCGCGCCGTGTGGGACACACTTGGGTTGCTAATCGCGTAGGCTTTGAGAGCAAGGCACAAACGAGATGCCGGGAAGAGATCAAGGCGATGTAAGGATCGTGCGGTTCCCGCCCGCCATTCCTCGGCCTGAGGAGTGTCGGATGGTCGCCGTCCCGATTCTCTGGTTGCTCCTTTTGGCCCTTGCCCTCCGCGGGATCCTGTGGCTGCGGATCGACCCGGTGACCTTCGACAGCGCTGTGTACTTCGAGATGGCGGATCTCGTCCGGGGTGGCCGATGGTCGGAGGCCCTTGCGTACCCGTATCCCCCTCTCTATCCTGTCCTGATCGCCGGCATCCAACAGCTAGGCCTCAGTGCCGAGAGCGCTGGCCTGCTGATTACTCTGGCAGCCGATCTTTTTGTGCTCTTTCCTTTGGTTGCCGTCGCCCGCGCCGCCGCGGGAGAGGCGGCTGCTTGGGGAGCGGCCTTCCTGTGGGCCATCCACCCCTACGCTATCCGCCTCGGTGTCCAGGCGCTGACGGATGCCCCGACCGCGGTCTTGGTCGCCCTGGCGGTATGGGCGGGCCTTCGAGCGCTGGACGAAGGCCACCTGGGGTGGGCCATCGGAGCGGGGGCTGCCAGCGGCTTCGCTTATCTGTTTCGGCCGGAGGGGATCGAGCCGGCCCTGGTCTTCGCCGTACTCTACATCCGGCATGGCGAAACAGCACCATGGGGACGCACCGTGCTTTCAGGGCCTTCGTCAGCAGCTGACCCAAAGACCCGGGGGCTCGGCAAACGTGCGATGCGCCGGACGGCGTGGGCAGTAGCTCCGCTCGCCGGGTGGATGATCATAGCCTTGCCGTATGTTGCCTACATCAGCAAGGAGGCAGGCTCTTTCACGCTTTCGAAGAAGAAAAGCGCGTCGGCCTTGTTGCGATCCCTCACGTTGCCGGGGAAGGATCCCGGATGGAGGTCGAAGGACGGATCGATGCTCCAACGCCCGAGTGACGAGGCGCCTACCGCAGAAGGGTGGGGCAGGGGCGAAGCCCGAAGGGCAAGGCAGAACACAGCGATAGGGGATGCGACAGGCCCCATCTTGCCCCCCTCGCCGGATCCCGCCTCCCTCGGCTGGGCTCAGCACAGCTCCTTCGCCTTCGCCCAGGACATGCGTAGTAGGGCGGCTGAACGCTGGCGAGATGACACCAACACAGGACGACGCCCGGAGGTCCTGACGGCCGAAGCTTATCCCTCCTCGCAGCTCGTGGAGCAGGGCGCTGACAATGCCGTCAGGGTGGCCATGGACTTGCCCCAGTCCCGGCTCGGTTGGATGGCAGCGAGCGCGTATTCCTTTCAAAAACCGCTCGTCAACGGGGTAAATCCTCTTATCCTCATTTTCGGGTTCCTCGCCGCTGTGAGCTATCGGTCTTGGGAGTCGAAGGGCAGTGGTCGGATCCGCGGGCTCCTTCTCGGCCTATTGGGCTTGCATTTCGCTGTCCTCGTTGGCTTGGCGGCTGACTACGGTGCGAGCTATCTGGGCGGCCATCACTTCTTCCTCATGGTGCTCTACGCGTTGCCCTTCGCCGGGGGCGGCTTGGCCTGGACGCTCGCCTGGGGGACTCATCGTCTGCGCGCTCCCCGCTGGCTTGGGGTCGCCGCGCTTGCCCTCCTTGTTGTTGGTTCTGTTGTCTGGGCGATCACGCGCGGGCCTGACAGAGGGGTGGCGGTGCGACCGGCGGCGGCTTGGATCCGGGCCCACGTCGTCGGCACTCCTGTGGTCGTCACAAACATCGCCAAGCTCACCTATCACGCCCGGGCGGTACGGGTGGACCTCGGCGGCGCATATGAGGACATCCTCCGGCGTGGCCGGGAGCGGTCAGCTCAATTCATAGTTTTCTATCCTGACCTGATGCCCCTGGTCTCTCATGATTTCCTGGAAAAACTCAACCCCACTGACCTAGAGCTCGCCAAGTCATTTCCTGAACCTTTCCCCTCGGCTCCGAACCAGCGCCTTGAAGTGTACCGGTTGCGCTGGAAATAGCTCGTGAGGATCGGGTTATTTGTTTGCCCAACGACGCGATTCCACGCCTCTCGAGTCTAGCAGTGACCAAAGAGCCGCGACAAAAGGTGCAGCCCAAAGGTCAGGGTCAGCGAGGTAGGCTTACAGAGTGCAATTTTCCGGTCGGATGAAAGCGATTGAACTTTCCTGTGACATGAGGTAGCATAATTACTCAAAAACACACATTCAGAACCGTCGCCTTGAGAGGTGTGATGAGCCTGTATCAAGAGATCCTGGCTCGTTTTCCCGAACACCAGCTTCTCGTCCTTGGGGATATCATGGTGGATGAGTATATTTGGGGGAGCGTATCCCGGCTCTCCCCCGAGGCCCCCGTCCCGGTTGTTGAGGTGAAGTCCGAAAGCTTCCGTCCTGGGGGTGCGGGCAACGTCGCCGCCAATATCCGATCCCTGGGTGGAAGGGCCATCTTGGTGGGGGTGGTCGGCAACGATCCGCCGGCAGAGCGACTGGTCGATCAGCTTGAAACTGCCGGGATCAAAAGCGACGGGGTGCTGGTAGACCGCACCCGCCCGACGACCATCAAGACGCGAGTCGTGGCAGGCAGCCAACAGATCGTCAGGTTCGACCGGGAAAGCGCGCTGGACCTGTCGAAGGAGGCAACGGAGCGGCTGCTTGAGCTTGCCACGGAGCGTCTTCGGGATGCCGACGCCCTGCTCATCTCGGATTACGCCAAGGGAGTGATCAGCGCGCGAGTGGCGCGAAAGATCCTCCCGCTCGCCCGGCGCCGCAAGAAGATCGTTGTTATCGATCCGAAAGTGCACCATTTCCACCTCTACAAAGGGGCGACGGTGGTGACCCCCAACCATCACGAAGCTGCCGCTTTCGCTCGGTTCCGCCTGCGCGAGGAGAATGATCTCGAGGAGATGGGGCGCGAACTGCGGCAGAAGCTTGGAGTGGGTGCCGTTCTGGTGACCAGGGGAGAGCAGGGGATGTCACTCTTTGAGGATGGCGAGGTGACTCACATCCCGGCGGTGGGCAAGGAGGTCTACGACGTCACAGGGGCAGGGGACACCGTGGTCGCCGCCCTGGGCCTGGCCTTGACATCGGGTGCCTCCCTCAAGGAGGCGGCCGTCATCGCCAATCACGCGGCTGGTGTCGTGGTGGGAAGAGTGGGGACTGCGATCGTCAGCCGGGACGAGCTCCTGGACTCTTTAAAGGCCAGGGTATAGGGTGAAGGGTGGAGGGTATAGGGTTGAAAAAAGAGAATCCTCACTAAACCCTGCCCCCTAGGCCCCATACCCTGTTCTTCTACCCTGAGCGCTACACCCTATTTTCTAGAAAGGAGGTTCAATGCCCACGAAGTTCATCTTTGTGACGGGCGGGGTCCTGTCGTCACTCGGCAAGGGCTTAGCGTCGGCCTCCATCGGGTGCTTGCTGAAGAGTCGCGGCTTCAAGGTGACCGTGTTGAAGTGCGATCCTTATATCAATGTGGATCCCGGCACCATGAATCCTTTTCAACATGGGGAGGTTTTCGTCACCGATGATGGCTCCGAGACCGATCTCGACCTGGGCCATTACGAGCGATTTACCGACCTCGTCCTGAACAAGACCAATAATATCACCACGGGGCAAATCTACTATTCGGTCATTACCAAGGAGCGGCGCGGCGACTACCTGGGTGGCACCGTCCAGGTGATTCCCCACATTACCGACGAGATCAAACGCGCGATCCACCGGGTGGCGACGGACGTGGACGTGGTGATCGTGGAGGTGGGCGGGACAGTCGGCGACATCGAGAGCCTGCCGTTCCTCGAGGCCATCAGGCAGTTCAGGGGGGACGTCGGAAGGGAGAATGTCCTGTATATCCATCTGACATTGGTTCCCTACATTGCGCCGGCAGGCGAACTCAAATCGAAGCCAACCCAGCACAGCGTGAAGGAGTTGCTCCAGATCGGCATTCAGCCGGATATCCTGTTGTGCCGGACGGACCGGCTCCTTCCCAAAGAGTTGAAGGCCAAGGTCGCGCTCTTCTGCAACGTCTCCGAGAAGGCCGTCATCACCGCAAAGGATGTCGCCAGCATCTACGAGGTGCCGGTGGCGCTGCACAGTGAGGGGCTGGACGCCATCATCGTACAGATGCTCGGCCTTCCGGAGACGGAGGCGGATCTGACGGAGTGGGAGGTCATCGTCCGCAAGATCAAGGAGTCCAAGGCCAGCGTGACGATGGCTGTGGTCGGGAAGTACCTGGAGCTGAAGGACTCGTACAAGAGCCTCACTGAGGCCATCATCCACGGCGGCATCGCCAATGACTGCACGGTCCACGTCAAGGCGGTGGATGCGGAGAAGGTGGAACGCGACGGCCCGAAGGAACACCTTCATGATGTCTCGGGCATCCTGGTTCCCGGAGGGTTCGGAGCCCGGGGGGTCGAAGGGAAGATCGCGGCCATCACCTTCGCCCGGGAGGAGCGAGTCCCGTTCCTCGGAATCTGCCTGGGAATGCAGTGCGCCGTCATCGAATTTGCCCGCCATGTCTGCGGCCTGCAGGGCGCCAATAGCCGCGAGTTCGATCCGAACACCCCGCACCCGGTCATTGACCTGATGGCCGAGCAGCGGGGGATCACCAACCTGGGAGGGACGATGCGGCTTGGAGCCTATCCGTGCCGTATCGTCATGCCTTCGGTGGCCTACCGGGCTTACGGGACCACTGACATCAGCGAGCGGCACCGCCACCGCTATGAGCTGAATAACGACTATCGGGAGATCCTGGAGCGTCACGGAATGCGCCTGTGCGGGTTTTCGCCAGACAACAAGCTGGTGGAGATGATCGAGCTTCCGGATCACCCGTGGTTCGTAGGCGGACAATTCCACCCTGAGTTCAAATCGCGCCCCAGGCGGCCTCACCCGCTATTCAGGGAATTCATCAAGGCTTCGCTTCACCGGAAGGAGACCAGGGTATAGGGACAGTGAGTCGGCGCATGGACGGGAAGTCGATGGTGGGCGGATGGGCGCAGGTAAGCCGAGAGAAGAAAAGGGAATCCTCCATCCGGCTGAGGCGGGCGGAATGGCAGGAGAGAGCCTGATACCCTATGTTGGGGCACTGGATTGTCGGGGTTCGCGGACGGAAGGCCGCGTGGGCACTGTGGGCGCTTGTGCTGCTGGCCTTCACGGTGGTAACCATCGCAAGACCGGGGATGCGTTCAGTGACGGCGGTCTATCGGGACGCGTCGTTTGCCTGGCTCTCTGGGAAGGATATTTACCCCCAGCGAAGCGCGATGAACTACCTGCCGCAGTTCGCCATCCTGTTTTCGCCCTTTGCCAGTGCACCGCAGCGGGTAGGTGATACCCTGTGGCGATTCTTGCAGTTAGGTGTCTATGTGAGTTCAATCCGACGACTGGCAGAGGCGGCCCAGTCAGGTCCAAAAGACCTCTTTTTTCCCGTCTCGATCCTCGCTCTGCCCGCCGCTTTGGGAAGCGCGATGAATGGCCAATCGAACATGCTTCTGGCAGGGGCCATGACGCATGCGACCGTGGAGGTGATCCGCGGGTGCCGATGGGCTACGGCGGCGTGGCTCATCCTTGGCCTGGTGGCCAAGCCCATCGCAATTGTCATGATTCTTCTCCTGGCGATGTCGAATCCGGGGATGATTCCCTGGTTCCTTGGCGGGATG
>JBGQJI010000145.1:0-5994 GCA_041498975.1 Methylomirabilis sp. (SeqCode) | reverse complement strand
CCTACTTTGCCGAGCAGCCAGAGGAGGCATGCCGGCGCCTGGCTGACCTTCTCTTTACGCTCAAGGCAGATCTTATTCTGGCCGGTCCCGCGTTCGCCAGCGGGCGGTATGGCTTGGCATGCGGCGAGGTTGCCCGCATGGCGCTGAACGAACTCACGATCCCGGCGGTCGCTGCCATGCACCAGGAGAATCCCGGGGTGCAGGCGGCCGCGGCCGGCGCCTATATCGTCGCGTGTGGGTCGTCGGCAGCCTCGATGAAGGAGGCGCTGCCGCCGTTGCTCGCCCTCGGCATCAAGCTGGCCAGCGGCAGCGTGGTCTCACCTGATGTAGACGGTTACCTGCCACGGGGCATCCGAAAGAACGTCACCGCCGACCTCCCGGCAGCCGTCCGCGCCGTGAACATGGTGCTCGCGAAGATTGCTGGGCGCCCTTTCACCTCAGAGATCCCTCTTCCCCAGTTCGACCGGGTCACACCGGCGCCTCCGGTCCCCGACATTCGCCAGGCCACTGTCGCCCTCGTCACGGAAAGTGGACTGGTCCCGGCCGGGAACCCGGACCGAATCGAGTCGTCAAGGGCAAGTCACTTCGCCCGATATTCAATTGGTGGTCTTCGAGGTTTCGCCCCCGGTGAGTTCGAGTCGGTCCACGGCGGGTACTCAACCGATCTCGCCAATGCCGACCCGAATCGATTGGTGCCGCTGGATGTTGCGCGCCGGCTTCAAGGAGCCGGCGGGATCGCCGGGCTGTATGACTATTATTTTACGACGGTCGGCAACGGCACCTCGGTGCAGAAGGCCCAGGCCTTCGGGCGAGAGATCGCGGCTGAGATCCGATCCTCCGGGGTGAAGGCGGCGATTCTGACGGCCACCTGAGGGACCGGAACTCGTTGCGGCGCAACGATGGCGAAGGAGCTGGAGCGGGAGGGGATTCCGACGGTGCTCCTCTGTAATATCGTCCCGATCGCCCTCACGGTTGGCGCGAATCGCATAGTCCCCACCCGTGGGATCCAGTACCCGATGGGCGACCCGTCGCTGCCTCGGGAGCAGGAAGAAGCCTGGCGGGAGCGCCTGTTCTTGACAGCACTCAAGGCGCTTGAAACACCGGTTACCGAGCCGACAGTTTTTCCACCCGACCCGAAAGAGTAGAGGCCTTCAGCTCTCAGCGTTAAGCTATTGGATTCCCGATGTTCTTGCTGGAAGCTGAATGCTGAAAACTAATACACACGACAATTTTGAAGTTCCATTGGGCGGGGGGCCGAGGCGGGGCGCCCCATCCGCCCGCAACGGAAGGACCCCATTGGGGGATGGGTGGAGTGAGGACGGATGGGGCTGGGTTCCCGGAGCCCGAAGGGATCGGGAGGGGAGGACAGGACCCGCCGTTGAAACAAGAATAGTGCCGTTTGTATTAGGTGCTAACCCATGATTCAGCCGGTGATCAAAGGCGTAGCGGCCATCCTGGCCCATGCCCCGAGCTTCATCCGACACGGCTCAAAGCCGAGCCGGGAGATCGCCGCCGATCCTGGCCTGCTCCCGACCATCCTCTCTCACCTCAGGAGCTATCGCGAGGCCCTGTCCTACGCCCCCCACCAGGTCTTCATCGGCCGGATGCGGCCCGACGGCCTGCGGGAACTACCCACCCCATGGCTCACGCACCCGGTTGCTCCGGAGCGCTTCGGCCCCTTCGGCGAGGTTCTTCCCGAGGAGGAACTGTGCGGTCTTCTCGCGCTGGCTGACGAGTGCGACCTGCTGGCGCTGGACGCGGAGTTCGCGGAGGAGGTGACAAAGCGGCTTGCCGATCACCCGATTCTTCGCAGTGTGTCTTTCGATCGGGTACGGGAGGCCGGGCGGAGGAATCTTCGAGCACTGCTCGATTCGACCGGCGCGGTTCCTCTTTTCACCGAAGGCCGCCGATTGATCGGCGCGATCCGGCGGGGGCACGAGGAGGATGAATCGCTCGCGGCGCCGTTCCTGCTCGAGAACCTGGCGGGAAAGGCGACCGGGGCGCTCGCCCTCCTGCATCTCGTGTCCAGGGACGGACTGTCGCCTGACGCCATCGAGTACGTCCTCGGCTGTTCGGAGGAAGCGGTGGGGGACCGCTACCAGCGGGGCGGTGGCAATCTTGGCAAGGCCATGGCGGAGATGGCCGGGTGCGGCAACGCGAGCGGGGCGGACATCAAGAACTTCTGCGCCGCGCCGATCCCCGCGCTTGTCGTGGCCGGCAGCCTCGTCGCGTCGGGGGTGTTTGAGAACGTGGCGGTGGTCGGGGGCGGGTCGCTGGCCAAGCTGGGGATGAAGTTTCGCGGCCACCTGAAGCACCGGATGCCGATCCTGGAGGACGTGCTGGCGGGGATCGCCGTCTGGGTGGGGCGGGACGACGGGCGGTCGCCGCGGATTCGCCTGGATGCCGTCGGCCGCCACGAGGTGAAGGCGGGCTCCTCGAACCAGGCCATCCTGGAAGCGCTGGTCGCTAGGCCGCTTGCGAAGCTCGGGAGGAGAATTACGGAGGTAGGGATCTTCGCCACCGAGCTGCACAACCCGGAGATCACTGTCCCACAGGGAAACGGCGATGTCCCCCTCAGAAACTACCGGACCCTGGCGGCCCTCGCCGCGCTTCGCGGCGAGATCGAGGCGTCCCAGATCGACGGCTTCGTCCTCAAACATGGCATGCCGGGTTTCGCCCCGACCCAGGGCCATCTCGCATCGGCCATCTGTTTTCTGGGCCATGCCAGGGAGATGCTGATGGCGAAGGAGATCGAGACGGTTCAGCTTATCGCGAAGGGCAGTCTCTTCCTCGGGATGATGTCACGCCAGTCCGACGGGATGTCGGTCCTTATCGAAGCCCAATAGGCCCCTCACCCTAACCCTCTCCCCGATGCCGGGGAGAGGGGGATGTTAGCGATGCCCTCGCCCCCATCTGGGGGAGAGGGGGCGGGTGAGGGGGGACTTTCCGGGCAATGACACCTTGCTTAACACGTTTGCATTAGTTTGAAAGGGAGGGTTCGGTGTTTAAGGGCAAAGAAGTCATCGTCATCGGGGAGCGGGATGGCGTGGCAGGTCCCGCCATCGCAAGCTGTGTCACCGCCTCCGGGGGGAACGTCGCGCTTGTCCACACCGATTGTTTCGTGTGAACGGCCGCCGGCGCCATGGATCTGGCGCACCAGGAGGCGATACTCAGGATCGTGAAGGAGAAGGGGAAGGAAAATGTGCTTGTCGTCCTCGGCTCCCCGGACCCGGAGAGCGCTGAGATCGCCGCAGAGACCGTCGTCAATGGCGATCCGACATTCGCCGGGCCCCTGGCCGGGGTCCAGTTGGGCCTACCCGTCTACCATATCCTCGAGCCGGAGGTTCGACAGGCGGTCGATCCAGAGGTCTACCGTGGTGCCGTCGGCCTGATGGAAGCCGTCCTGCCGGCCGAGGAAATCGCGGCGGTTGTACGCCGCATTCGAGGGGACAGGTTATCATAACGGGGATCGGGGGCCTTGAGACTATGGGGTTGCCGTGAGCGAGCCCGCGATGATGAGAACGGAATTTCCTGGCCTCGCGCTGTATGCGAGGGGGAAGGTCCGCGATATCTACGACTTCGGCGATCGGCTTCTGCTCGTGGCCACCGACCGCATTTCGGCATTCGACGTCGTGCTGCCGACGGGCATCCCCGGGAAGGGGAAGATCCTCACTGAGCTCTCCGCCCACTGGTTCCGCATGACCAAGGACCTGGTTCCGAATCACCTCATCACCACGGAGGTCGAAGCGTTCCCGCGGGTGTGCCAGCCCCATCGAGACCAGCTTCAGGGGCGGAGCATGCTGGTGTGGAAAACCAAGCCCCTGCCGATCGAATGCATCGTGCGCGGCTACCTCGCCGGCTCCGGCTGGACGGAGTATCAGAAGACCGGCTCGATCTCGGGGATCGAGCTCCCCGTTGGGCTTCCGGAGTCTTGCCGCCTGGAACCACCGCTCTTTACGCCCTCGACGAAGGCGGAGCGGGGAGAGCATGACCTCACGATCACATTCGATCAGGCAGTGAAGCGCCTCGGCCTAGGGCCTGCCGAGCGGGTGAGGGAGCTGAGTCTCAAGATCTATGAGCGGGCCCGGACGTACGCCTTGAAACGGGGGATCATCATCGCCGACACCAAGTTTGAGTTCGGGCTCCTCGACGGGAAGCTCATCCTGATCGACGAGCTTCTCACCCCGGATTCCTCCAGGTTTTGGCCGGCCGACCTCTACGAGCTTGGCCGATCACAGTCCAGCTTCGACAAGCAGTTCGTCCGGGACTACCTCAAGACGCTCTCCTGGGCGATGAAGGAGCCAGCCCCGGAGCTCCCGCCGGAGATTGTGGCAAAGACCGCTGCCAAATACCGAGAGGCCCTCCGCCGGCTGACTGAAACCGACTCCACCTGAAGAGAGCCGGACCTGCCACTGCACGAGCGCACCGCCGAAACCATATCATCATCGATTTCGCTTCTCATCTCGCGAGCGATTTGCATCGAGGATCAGAAGCACAAAGGGCGCCGGCCCTTTTTGAGGACCGGTGCCCTTTGTGCGCGGAGGGAGGGGTGATCCCATCCACATGGTTTGGTCAGTGCTGCATGCAGTTCTCAGCCGCGGCTTGGCTGTGTGTCCATCCCCGCGACCTCTTCGCTGAGCAATATGGCCTGAGCTATTTCCATCATCGGTCGACGCGTATTCATGCTGGCCCTTTGGATTTTTGCGAAGGCCAGATGTTCTGAGATTTTCTCTCGTTCCATCAGAACACCCTTTGCGCGCTCGATCACTTTGCGTCCCTCGAGGGTCCGCCTCAAATCCTCCTTCTCTTTCCGGAGGGCCACGAACTCCTCGAAGCGGGAGACAGCCAACTCAAGGGCCGGCAACAACTCTTCCTCGCGAAGCGGCTTCACCAGGTACGCCATGACCCCAGCCTCTATTGCGCGCTGGATGACATCTGGGTCATGGCGGCTGCTCAGGATGATGATCGGAAGAGGGTGGGCCTCCAGGATCTGTGCAGCCGCGCTCACGCCGTCCATCTCCGGGAGGCCCACCGCCAGGAAGAGCACGTCAGGCTTTAGTTCGTTGGCCAATCGGACGGCATCGGGGCCGCTGTCACCCTCTCCCGTAACCTCAAATCCAAGCCTCAGTAGAGCAGCACTCAGGGCACCTCTCGATCTGAGGCTGTCGTCGATGATCAGGACACGTTTCGTTCGCATTCAACGTGTACGGCCCGTGCGTCAGCGCTGACGCATTGATCTTCGGTTTTCTTCCAATACTTCCTTGATGGCATTCACTTATGGCCGCCAGTCATGCCGTGGGCAGGAGTGATCGGGAAGTCCGGATATGCCAAGGCGCCCACTTCCGCGAGGTCGAGACCTTCGATCTCCGTCTCGGCCGAAACGCGAATGCCCATGACGGCATCCTGAATCTTGAAGAACAGCCAAGTAATTCCGAAGACGAACACAAAGCAGGTGAGGGCGCCGATGCACTCGGCAAAGAACTGGCTGGAATCGCCGTAGAGCAGGCCCTTCACGTTGCCGTTCACGCCGTTAAGACCATCGCCATAGGTGCCATCGGCAAAGATGCCCAGGCTTAGCACACCGAATGCGCCGCAGACCCCGTGGACAGATACGGCGCCCACCGGGTCATCGACCTTGAGAGTCCGCTCGACGAAAAAGCAGCTCCAGCAGACGAGCAGGCCGGCAACCGCGCCAATGATAAAGGCTGAGAGGGAGTTGACGAAGGCACACGGCGCGGTGATCGCCACCAGTCCAGCCAGCATCCCGTTACAGGCCATGCTGGGGTCCGGCTTGCCGAAGCGGAACCACATGTAGAGGGCCGCCATGACCGCACCTGATGCCGAGGCAAGCATTGTGTTCACGGCGATGACACCGATCCGAAGATCCGTGCCAGCTAGCGTGCTCCCCGGATTGAACCCGAACCACCCGAAGGCGAGGATTGCGGTTCCCACGATGGCCATCGGGATGTTATGGCCGGGGATGGCATTGGCGGT
>JBGQJI010000144.1:0-6112 GCA_041498975.1 Methylomirabilis sp. (SeqCode) | reverse complement strand
TGACCGACGCGTGTTCGCCCTTATTGGCAGCTTTATCCGGCGTCGGCAGGACATAAAAGATCTAACACAGGACGTCTTTCTCAAAGCCTATCTTGCTCTCGGGCGATTCCGGCCCAGGGCGCCGTTCGCCCCGTGGCTTAAGCGGATCGCGGTCAACACCTGCTACGACCATCTGCGCAAGATTCGACGACGACCTGAGGTTGCGCTTGATGACCTGGCGGGGAACGAGAAGGCGTATTTGTCTGCTGGCGGCGAGAGCGGCGATCGTGTCGCCGCCAGGGACCTGGCAGAGCGGATCTTGGTTACGCTTCCGCCGAAGGATCGGCTGGCAATCACGCTGCGGGAGGTCCAGGGGTTGGAGATCGCGGAGATCGCACGCGCCCTCGGCTGCACGCGACCGGCCGCAAAGGTCCGTCTGTTTCGGGCGCGTCGGGCGATGCAGGCGACGCTTCAGCGGATGATCCGACAGGAGGAACAGATGGGCAACCATTCACGGAGGAGCGAGTAGAATGAGGTGCCATGAGGCGAAGAAACTGCTGGAGCGCGAAGGCAGGGGAGGCGATCTGTTCATTGAAAACGAGGCCCTGGCGCGTCATCTGGCAGCCTGCTCTCAGTGCAGCCAAGCGATGAAAGCGATCAGGCTGTCTTCGGAGATTCTGGGAGCCCTCCGCGAAGAGATCGAGCCCGGACCCTCGTTCTATCCACGCTTGAGAGAACGGTTGGCGACGAGTGGGGTTGGGGATGCGGGTTCGATCTTCCAAGCCTGGGGACTCGCGAGACGACTCGTCCCGGCCCTCGCCCTTGGTGTGCTTTTATTGGCCGGGGTGACGATCCCCTTGGGAGGTTTTCGTTCGCCTCTGGCGGTGCGGGTGGGGCGGACCACGGAGTTGTATGCCTTCTCTCTGGAGGAGCTGAATCTCCCGGCGGCGGTCGAGCGGCCCACGCAGGATCAGATGCTGGCATTCGTCCTCATGCAAGCTGATGTGGGTGGTGCGAGGTCCGAAATGCCGGGTGAGAGATCAGGAAAATAGAATGAGTCGGATGGTGGAGACGCGCGCGAAGGTACTTCTGGCCTTTCTCACGATCTTTGTCCTGGGTTTCGCGGCCGGCGCCCTGGGTCTCAACATTTACTTCAGCCGGATCGAGACGTGGCGCCAGTCTGCATGGACAGGGAGGTTCGATCGGGAGCGCTATGTCAAGCAAATGACTGAGGCGGTCGGGATCCGTCCGGAGCAGATGGGCTCGCTCAACGCGATCCTGGATGAGACGCGAGAGGAGTTTGTCGAGCTACGGAAACGCCTCAACCCCCGGTTCGACGATATCAGGCAGCGGGCGCGGAATCGGGTCCGGGCGCTTTTCGATGCCGAGCAACAGGCCCGCTTCGACCAGTTTCTGAAGCGGTGGGACGAGGAGCGGCGGTTGCAGGAGCAGGCGGCATCTGGGCAGAAGGCGCAGGAGCGCAAACCCTGAACGGAATCATACAAGATCACGTTCACTTGACCTTCCAAAGGAGCAATTACGTCGGCCGGTGAGCCGCAATGCCTGCATCCCGTTGCAGGCTCAACCCGCGCGAATAGAGATGGTTCAGGTACCTTGCAGATCGACGCATCCCTTCGGCTTCCTGGAGGGATTCTTCAAAGGAGGAAGAATGGCGGCTTTCGGTGGAAAGGTCCGATTGTGGACGATCTCGGTGATGCTACTGGCCGTTCTGCCTGCTGTCGCGGCAGAGGCGGGGGAAAGCCTTTCAGCCCCCCCTGGCCCGACCCGCGTCGCGGTGTCTCCCGATCTCGGGCGCCTTGTGCTTCAGGTGACGCCTCAAGTGGAGTCGCCACAGCCCGGGTCTGCCGATGCAGGCGAACTACGCCTTGCCTTACGGGAGGCCGTGCTGCTTGCATTGAAGAACAACCTCGATATCGCGATCGCCAACTACAACCTGAAGATCACCGCGGAGGGCATCACGATTGCGAAGGCAGTCTTCGACCCGGTCGCCTCTCTCACGGCAGATGCAAACCGGACTGTGACACCTGTGGCGTCGGGACTTGCCGGCGCGACGGCCGAGAGCAGGATAGAGAACCAGGACGTGAACGCCTCGCTGGCCCAACAACTTCCGATCGGCGGTAGCTACACATTGAATCTGAGCAATAACCGGCAGTTCACCAACTCCAGCTTTGCGCTCATCAACCCCTCTTACAAGACGTTCCTCACCCTCGGCGTCACCCAGAACCTTTTGAAGAACTTCGGGGTCGATGTCAACACCGCCGCCATCAAGATCGCAAGGATCAATCAGGCGATTTCGGTGACGCAGTTCCGTCAGCAGGCGAACCAAGTGATCACAAATGTCCACAACGCATACTGAAACCTAGTATTTGCCATCGAGAACCTGAAAGTCCAGAAGCGCTCGCTACGCTTGGCGAGGGAGCTGGAGGACCTGAACAAGGCTCGGGTGCGGGCAGGGGTGGCCGCCCCCGTGGAGGTGACTCAGGCCGAGGCGCAGGCGGCCGCCCAGGTGCAGAACGTCATCCTGGCCGAGAAGGCCATCAAGGATGCCGAGGATCAGCTCAAGCTCATCATTAACATCCCCGACGGGGAAAAGATTTGGGCCAGAACAATCCTGCCGGCCGACGCGCCGCCGTTCGAAGTGGTCCAGGTGGATGCGGACGCCAGCATTCAAGAAGCCTTGGAGAAGCGGCCAGAGTACGCGGCGGCAAAGCTGACGCTCCAGAACACCGATATCAACCTCCGGGTTGCCCGGAACCAGCTGCTCCCCAGCCTGCAATTTCAGGGGAGCCTTGGTCTGAACGGCCTCAACGACAGTCTCGGGAGCGACTATAGCCGGCTCACTTCTGGCGATTTCACGTCCTGGTCGGCGGCCCTGGTCCTGAGCTACCCGCTCGGCAATCGCTCGGCCAAATCGGCATTTGTTCAGGCGAGGCTGACCGATGATCAGGCCAGGGTCAGTCTGCTGAATCTCAAGCGCCAGATCATCTCTCAGGTCCGGGAGGGTGTCCGGCGAATCGATGCCGATATCAGGCGTGTGGAAGCGACGCGCGCGGCGCGGGCGCTGGCAGAGGAGCAGCTCCGCGTTGAGCGGAAGCGGCTGGAGGCTGGCGTGACGACCACCTTCAACGTCCTTTCCTTCCAGCGCGACTTGGCCGCGGCCCAGGCCAGCGAGATCCAGGCGATCACCACATATAATCAGGACCTAGCGAATATGGAGTTTGTGAAAGGCACGGTCCTTGAAAAAAATCAACTCGAGCTGTGAGGCCACATGAAAGTGTCTAGGGGGAAGATGGTTCTGGCGATCATTGCGGTGATCGCCCTCTTTGGTCTGGGTGGCTGGGCCTACTTCCGCGGGCAGAACCGGGTCGAGTACCGGACAGCCAAGGTTGAGCGGGGCGACATCGAGGCCACCATTTCGGCCACCGGCAACCCCAACGCTGTGGTCACCGTGCAGGTGGGTAGCCAGGTCTCTGGGAACATCAAGGAACTCCATGCCGACTTCAACACGAAGGTGAAGAAAGGACAACTCGTAGCCAGGATCGACCCTGAGATTTTTGAGGCCAAGGTGAACCAGGCCAAGGGGAACCTGGACAACGCCAAGGCGGCCATCCTGAACGCACGGGCCATGCTCCAGAAGACCGAGGCCGATGTCGCCAACGCGAAGGCCTCCTTGGAGGCCGCCAAAGCCAATGTGGCAAAGGCCAAGGTGGCCGTTCTGGATGCTGGTATAAAGCTCAAGAGCCGGATCGAGCTGTTCAAGGAAGGGGGGATCTCGGAGGAGGAGCGCGATTCAGCCAAGGCCACCTCCGATTCCAACGTTGCAGCGCAGGAGGCCGCGCAAGCCCAGGAGGAGGCCGCTCGCTTCACTATCCGCGCGGCCCAAGCCCAGTACGAAGTGGCTGTTGCGCAACTCGCCGGAGCCGAGGCGCAAGTCAAACAGAACGATGCGGCACTCAAGCAGGCCCAGATTGACCTCGACCATACGTACATCCGGGCGCCAGTTGATGGCACGGTGGTCTCGAGGAACGTGGACGTCGGGCAGACCGTGGCGGCAAGCCTCTCCGCTCCGACCCTTTTCCTGATCGCGCAGGACCTGACCAAGATGCAGGTGGACACCAACGTGGATGAGGCCGACATCGGGAGGGTCCGGGTGGGGCAGCCCGCCACCTTCACGGTGGACGCCTATCCGGGGGAAACCTTCAGGGGAAAGGTGGTACAGATTCGGCAGGCGGCGATCAACGTCCAGAATGTGATCACCTACGATGCCGTGATTGCGGTTTCCAACCCTGATCTCAAACTCTTCCCCGGGATGACGGCCAACGTCAAGATCCTGGTGGACAGGCAGGAGAAAGTCCTCAAGATCCCCAATGCTGCCCTGCGGTTTCGGCCTCCCGACTTCAAGGAACAGCCGAAGCGAGCAGGAGATGCGTCCGTGAGGACTGCCCAGGGGCCGCCGACGGGTGAGGGGGCGCCGGGTTTCCGCGGCGCCCGGAAGGCTGGAGGGGATCAGACCATCTGGGTCCTAGGAGACGACAGGAAGCTGCGGCCGGTCACGGTGAAGCTCGGGATTACCGATGGGAGTTTCAGCGAGGTCACCGAAGGCAATCTCAGGGAAGGACAAGAGGTGATCGTCGGGCTCGTACCGAAAGAAGGCCAGGCTGCGGGCGGACCGACGCAGCCGTTTGGCGGGCGTTGGCCAAGGTTATAATAGAACATGGCAACTCTCATCGAGATCGACAACCTGGTCAAGAACTACCGGCTTGGCGATGTCATAGTCCAGGCTTTGAGGGGGGTCTCCCTTCGGATCGAGCGCAGCGACTCTGTGGCGATCATGGGGCCCTCCGGCTCGGGCAAATCTACCTTTATGAATATCCTCGGCTGTCTGGATACGCCGACATCAGGAACCTACCGGCTTGACGGCGTCAACGTGGGGGAGCTCGATCGAGATGAACTGGCCGGGATCCGGAACAAGAAGATCGGGTTCGTCTTTCAGACCTTCAACCTCCTGGCCAGGACCAGCGCGGTGGAGAATGTGGAGCTCCCACTTCTCTACAATGGCACAGCGGCCCGCGATCGCCGAGCCAAGGCGCTGAGGGCCCTTCATGCGGTCGGCCTCGCCGGCCGGGAGGAGCACCACCCGAGCCAGCTTTCGGGTGGCCAGCAGCAGCGGGTAGCGATCGCCAGAGCCCTCGTCAACGACCCGCAGATCATCCTGGCAGATGAGCCGACCGGCAATCTGGATTCCAGGACGAGCATCGAGCTTATGGCCATCTTCCAGCGGCTGAACAGGGAGGCCGGCATCACGCTGGTCCTCGTAACCCATGAGCCGGACATCGCCAGCTACGCCCGTCGGATCGTCTATTTCAAGGATGGCCGGCTGGTCAGAGACAAGCAGGTCAAGCGGCAGAGAAGGGCGGAAGAGAAGCTGCAGCAACTGTCTGGGGTGGAAAGCTAAGGTGAAGATTCTGGCCAGCGTCAGGATCGCGTTAGGGGCTCTCAGGGTCAACAAACTTCGGTCGGCCCTGACCATGCTGGGGATTATCATCGGCGTAGCCGCGGTCATCGCCATGGTCGCCGTCGGCTCCGGGGCCACGGCCCGGATCGCGGAGCAGATCCGGAGCATTGGCAGCAACGTCATTATCGTGCTCCCAGGAAGTATCACAAGCGGAGGGATTCGGCTCGGACAATCCGCGGCCGTGACCCTGACGGAGGACGATTCCAGGGCGGTTGCCGTGGAATGCCCGGCGGTGGAGTTGACGGCATCGAGCGTGCGCGGGACGAAGCAGGTGGTGTTCGGGAACAACAACTGGTCCACCGTGATCCAGGGAACCGTTCCGGAATACCTGGAGATCCGCGACTTCAGCGTGTCGTCGGGCCGCCCTTTCACCTGGCAGGATGTGGACGCGACGACCAAGGTGGCGCTGGTGGGCCGGACCGTGGTGGACAACCTCTTCGGACAAACCGACCCGGTGGGACAGATCATCAGGATCAAGAACGTCCCATTTACCGTGCTCGGGGTTCTCTCTGCCAAGGGACAGTCCCCCATGGGACAGGACCAGGACGATATCATCATGATCCCCATCTCCACGGCAAAGAAGAAGGTGCTGGGAGT
>JBGQJI010000143.1:0-6123 GCA_041498975.1 Methylomirabilis sp. (SeqCode) | reverse complement strand
GTAGATCAGCCCCAGCTCATAGATATTGACAGGGATCTCCGGATCATAACAGGTACGCAGTGCTTCGATGACCTGGAGTTCGAGATCATTGGTGTTGACAGAGGTAGTTTCCATGAGACCTCCTAAGGGCGCGTGGCGAGATTGGCCTTAGAGCGAACTCACAACCCAAGCCGCCCTACTCCGTCGATACGGTCTCCCCCTTCCCCTCAAGCGCGGCATGCATCGTGTGCCATGGCAGAGTGGCGCACTTGACCCGAACGGGGAATTCGCGCACGCCCGAAAAAGCGGCGAGCTTGCCGATTTCGAGTGGATCGAACTTGACGCTGAGATCTGCAGTCAGCATCTTGTGGAAGGTCTTGAAAAGCCCCTCCGCCTCCGCCTTTGTCTTACCTTTCAACGTGGCGGTCATCATCGAGGCAGAGGCTTTCGAGATCGCACACCCCGACCCCTGAAAGCTGAGGTCTTTGATCATGTCGTCTTCCAGGCGCAGATAGACCGTGAGCTGGTCGCCGCAGAGCGGATTGTACCCTTCCGCCGTCCGGTTCGCGCCTTCCAGCTTCTGAAAGTTGCGCGGCCTCTTGTTATGGTCAAGGATGACCTCCTGGTAGAGCTCCCGCAGATCGGACATCAGCCGAACAGGTCGGTGACCTTGTGGATTCCCTGCACCAGAGCGTCGATTTCCCTTGCCGTATTATAGAAGGCGACTGATGCCCTGGCGGTGGCCGGCACGCCGAATCGCTGCAACACCGGCTGGGCACAGTGATGGCCCGTGCGGATGGCGATCCCCTCCTGATCCAGGATCGTGCCGATGTCGTGCGCATGGATCCCGTCAAGCACGAAGGACAGGACGCCCGCTTTCTCCTTCGCCGTCCCGATGATGCGGAGACCCGGGATGGTGGACACGGCGTCGGTCGCATACGCGAGCAATTCGCGCTCGTACGCGCTAATCCTCTCCAGCCCGACGCCGGCCAGGTAGTCGATCGCCGCGCCGAGCCCAATGGCGCCCGCGATGTGGGGCGTCCCGGCCTCGAACTTGAAGGGCACCACGTTGTAGAGGGTCTTCTCGAAGGTGACGGAGAGGATCATGTCGCCGCCGCCCTGGTACGGGGGCATAGCCTCGAGAAGGTGAGCCTTCCCGAAGACGATGCCGATGCCGGTGGGGCCAAACAGCTTGTGGCCGGACAGGACGTAAAACTCGCAGTCGAGCTCCTGCACATCCACCGGGAGGTGGGGCGCTGCCTGAGCCCCATCGATCACGACGGGCACACCCCGGCTGTGAGCCATCTCCACGATCTGCTTGACCGGGTTGATCGTGCCGAGTGCATTCGACACGTGAACCACGGAGACCAGCCGCGTTCTCGCGTTCAGGAGCTTCTCGTAATCGTCAATCAGCAGCTCACCATGGTCGTTGATTGGCACGACCCGTAACACCGCGCCGGTCTCCTGACACAGCATCTGCCACGGGACGATGTTCGAGTGATGCTCCATCGCGGTGAGGAGGATCTCGTCCCCAGCCTTGAGGCGCATCTTGCCATAGCTCTGCGCGATGAGGTTGATCCCCTCGGTGGCGCCCCGAACGAAGATGATCTCTTTTGCATCGGAGGCGTTGAGGAAGCGCGCCACCTTGGCGCGGGCGTCCTCGAATGCCTGCGTGGCCCGCTCACTCAGGAAGTGGATCCCCCGGTGGACATTCGAATTTTCCGCCAGGTAATACTGGGTGACCGTATCGATCACGGCCTTCGGCTTCTGGCTGGTGGCGGCGCTGTCGAGGTAGACGAGCGGCTTGCCGTGAACCTGTTGCCGCAGGACAGGGAAGTCCTCCCGGATCCTGTCTACATCGAACGGCCTGCGAGGCCCACGCAGCGTCTCCCGATCGGTCATCTCTTTGACGGCTTTCATCGTGTATCCTCAGCCTCAGAGCCGTTCCGGAACCGCGTCAGTAGGAGATTCTCCAGCAGGGCTCGCATCGGCTCGACCTTGATGCGACTGATCATCTCACTCGCGAACGCATAGGTCAGAAGGCGTCGGGCAGCCGCCAGACCGATCCCCCGCGATCGCAGATAAAACATCGCATCCTGGTCGAGCTGGCCAATCGTCGATCCGTGGGTGCATTTCACGTCATCGGCGTAAATTTCCAACTGCGGCTTGGTGTTGATCACTGCGTCTTCGGACAGCAGCAGGTTCTTGTTGGTCTGCTTGGCGTCGGTTTTCTGAGCGGCCTTGTGGACGTAGATCTTCCCGTTGAAGACCCCTCTCGACTTTCCATCGAGGATCCCCTTGTAGAGCTCGCGGCTGCTGCAGTGCGGCTCCACATGGTCGATCCTCGTGTGGTTATCGACATGCTGCCGACCGCTGGCCATGTACAGGCCATTGAGCGTGCATTCGATGCCTTCTCCGTCGAGCACCGCGCTCACATCATTCCGGACGAGGGCCCCGCCCAGGTCGATGGAGTGGGATGAAAAGTTGCTGCTGCGGTCCAGATGAGCCTGCATGGTCGCAATGTGGAAGGCCTGCTCGCTCTCCCGTTGCAACTTATAATGGTCGATCACGGCGTTCTTCCCGCCGACGATCTCGGTCACCACGTTGGTGAAATAGACGTCGCTCCCCAGACCGATGTAGGTCTCGACGATCATCCCCTGGCTGCCGTCGTCCAACACGATCAGATTCCGTGGATGCGACACAACGGCCGTTTCCCGCCTGCCGTGAGCCGAGTCGAACGGCCTGTCCTGAGCCGAGTCGAAGGGTGCGGTCGAGATGAAGAGCAGATGGATCGGCCCCTCGACGACCTTGCCTTTTGGGACGTAGACGAACGCCCCATCGTTCATGAAGGCCGTGTTGAGAGCCACGAAGGCATGATCGTGGTAGCTGGCGTGCCGCGCAAGGTGCGGCTCAATCGATGCCGGATCGGAGTGAAGGGCCGTTGCGAGACTGCCTGCTTTCACGCCCTCAAGGAGTGATCGGAACGAGGATAGCTCCCGCGAGTAATGGCCGTTGACAAAGACGAGCTGTGCGCACGCCACCTGCTCCAAGGTGGTGAGCGCGAGGGCCTCGGACGTCAGCCCGCCGCGCGCGCGCTCGGCGCGGGTGAAACGGACATTCGCGATCGCCGCCACACTGGTATACTTCCACTCTTCAAGCCGAGTGGTAGGGAACCCCAGTTCGGAGAAACGGGAGATGGCGGCTTTGCGGATCTGGCGGAGCCAGGACGGCCCCTTTGCCGCACCGTTCTGCTCGAACAGCTCGAAGTCCGAGAGGAACCTGTCCTGGGCCCGGTCGAGGGGCGTATCCAGCTCTTTAGAGGCTTGAACCATCATGCGGGATTCTTGTTCTAGGCGACCGTCTGTTGGGCGAGCTCGGCTTCCGCTTTGATCCAGTCATAGCCCTTTTCTTCGAGTTCCAGGGCCAGGGCCTTCCCGCCCGACTTGACGATTCGACCGTCAAAGAGGACGTGCACGTAGTCGGGGACGATATAGTTCAACAACCGTTGGTAATGGGTGATCACGATCATCGCGCGGTCCTGGCTTCTGAGCGCAGTGACGCCATTCGCCACGATCCTCAAGGCATCGATGTCCAGGCCCGAATCGGTTTCGTCCAGGATCGCGAGCTTGGGATCCATCACTGCCATCTGGAAGATCTCGTTGCGCTTCTTCTCCCCCCCGGAGAATCCCTCGTTGAGCGGACGATTCAGGAGGCTCTGGTCCAATTCCACGATCTTCATCTTCTCCTTGACGAGGGCCAGGAAGTCGATGGCGTCGAACTCTTCGAGGCCCCGGTGTTTCCTGATGGCGTTGACCCCTGCCTTCAGGAAGTAGGTGGTGCTCACGCCGGGTATCTCAACCGGGTATTGAAAGGCCAGGAAGATCCCCTGCCGGGCGCGCTCTTCCGGCGGCATCGCCAGCAGGTCTTTCCCCTCATAGATCACCTCGCCGGCCGTCACCACGTACGACTCCCGTCCGGCGAGGACATGGGCCAGCGTGCTCTTGCCCGAGCCGTTCGGACCCATGACGGCATGGACCTCACCGGCGTTCACCGTGAGATCGATGCCGCGCAGGATCTCGGTGTTATTGACACTCGCATGTAAGTTCTTGATTTGCAGCATTCGCGATCCTTTTTATAACCAATGTAGGGGCAGGGCTTGCCCTGCCCGAACTGGGCGCAGCAAGCAGCGCCCCTACCTTAGCCGACACTCCCCTCCAGGCTCACGCCCAGGAGTTTCTGAGCTTCCACGGCGAACTCCATCGGCAGCTCGCGCAAGACCGTCTTGCAGAAGCCGTTGACGATCATATTGACCGCGTCCTCGGCTGAAATCCCGCGCTGCTTGCAGTAGAAGAGCTGATCCTCGCCGATCTTCGAGGTGGATGCCTCGTGCTCCACCTGGGAGGAGTTGTTATTCACCTCGAGGTAGGGGAAGGTGTGGGCGCCGCACTTGTCGCCGAGCAGCAACGAGTCGCACTGCGAGTAGTTACGGGCGCCGGTCGCCCCCTTGAGGATCTTCACCAGCCCGCGGTAGGTGTTCTGACCGTGGCCTGCGGAGATCCCTTTCGAGATGATCGTGCTCCTCGTGTTCTTTCCCAGGTGAATCATCTTGGTCCCGGTATCCGCCTGCTGGTAGTTGTTGGTAAGCGCCACCGAGTAAAACTCCCCGATCGAGTTTTCGCCCTGCAGGATGCAGCTTGGGTACTTCCAGGTGATCGCCGAACCGGTCTCCACTTGGGTCCAGGAGATCTTGGAGTTCTTGCCGAGGCACTTGCCGCGCTTGGTAACGAAGTTGTAGATGCCGCCCCTGCCCTCCTTGTCGCCCGGATACCAGTTCTGGACCGTCGAGTACTTGATCTGGGCGTTGTCGTGGGCGATCAACTCCACGACCGCCGCGTGCAACTGATTAGTGGATCGCATCGGCGCGGTGCACCCTTCCAGGTAGCTCACATAGCTGCCTTCGTCGGCGACGATCAGCGTCCGCTCGAACTGCCCGGTTTCCGCCTGGTTGATGCGGAAGTAGGTCGACAGCTCCATCGGGCATCGGACGCCCTTCGGGATGTAGCAAAACGACCCGTCGCTGAACACGGCGGAGTTCAGGGTCGCGAAGAAATTGTCGGTATACGGGACCACTGACCCGAGATACTTCCGGACCAGCTCAGGGTGGTTCTGCACCGCCTCGGAGAAGGAGCAGAAGATGATCCCCAGCTCAGAGAGCTTCTCCTTGAAAGTGGTCGCCACCGACACGCTGTCGAAGACCGCATCGACCGCGACGCCTGCGAGCCGCGTTCGCTCCGCCAGGGGGATGCCCAGCTTTTCGAACGTCTCCAGCAGCTTCGGGTCCACCTCATCAAGGCTGCTGGGCCCCTCTGTCCTCTGCTTTGGCGCGGCGTAATAAATCATGTTCTGGTAGTCGATCGGAGGATACTTGACGTTGGCCCATTTCGGCTCCGCTTCCGACTTCTCCAGCTTCGCCCAATGCTTGTAGGCTTTCAGCCGCCACTCCAGCATGAACTCTGGTTCGTTCTTCTTCCCGGAGATCAGGCGGATAATGTCCTCATTCAGGCCGCGAGGCGCGACATCGGATTCGATATCGGTCACAAACCCGTACTTGTACTCCTGGCTCGCCAGGGCCTCGATTGTGTCGGGTTTCGTGCTCATGACTTCTCCTTCTTCGGGTCCTTCTGCACCTCAAGCTTCCGGCATACCTCTGCCTTGTTGCCGGCCCTTCTCCTGCTCCCCAAACCCAACATTATGATACCTCTCCCAGCCTGATCTTTCCACAACTTTCCGCTTCCTGCCTGCCTCATCGCCCCCTCATCCCGCCGCCCCCGTCCTGAGCCCAGTCGAAGGAGCCGCCCCCTGGGGGCGCTCGGGCGTCATGGGGGTGGGGTAGAAGCGGTCGGCGGTCATGGTCGGCTGGTCGTAGACCAGGCCGCTGCGGTGGTCGGCCGACAGCTCCCCGATCCGGGTCCACATCGTGATCGCGTCGAAGGGGCAGACCTCGACGCAGAGGTTACAGTACATGCAGAGGTTGTGGTCGATGAAGAAGGTCGCCGCCCGGCGGTCCTTGCCCTTGCCGGCCCCGGTGAGCTCGATGCAGCGGGTGGGGCAGATCCGGGCGCAGGCGTCGCAGGCGGTGCACTT
>JBGQJI010000142.1:0-6165 GCA_041498975.1 Methylomirabilis sp. (SeqCode) | reverse complement strand
GTCATTGCGAGCGAAGCGAAGCAATCTCGCACTGGGCACCATGGTGGGAGCGATTGCGCAGCCTCTCTCCTGTCTTGAGATTGCTTCGTCGCCGGGCTCCTCGCAATGACAGGCTAGGGGTCTTGCTCCTCGCAATACCTCATCCGCCTGCGGCGCGCCCTTCGACAGGGCTCAGGGCAGGCCCATGGGCATGAAAGGCCGTCACCCTCGGCTCAGGTCCCCACTCCCCATCCCATTGCGGGAGAGGGCCCAATCCTAAGTCCCCTCGCCCCCTGAAGGGGGGAGAGGGCGCGGGTGAGGGGGGGGCTTTCAGGGCAATGACAGGCCTGCTTCGACGTAGCTCAGCACAGGTTAGGGGTTTCCCGCCGTGTTCGGCGCTGAACATCATTGCGATGTGCGGGGGGAAGGGGTGGGGAGCGCAAGGAGACAAGGCATCTGGTTCGCCCGGGCTCAGCGGCCATGGATCTGGTGTCTGGTGGGCCTTGTCATGGCGCTTGTGTTCATACACAGGCCCCTCCTTGGGAGCTTTTTCCTCGAGGATGACGCGCGCAGCCTCTACATCGGGTCGAGGTTGGAGAACTGGTGGGCCCTCCTGTACGATCGGGAGGTTGCCGTCGAGGTCAATAACTATTTCTACCGCCCGCTCATTTACTTTTCCCTGTGGCTCGACTGGCGGCTGTTCGGCCTGAACCCTCTCGGCTACCATCTGCATGCCCTCGGGCTGTTGCTCGCCGCGGCCCTCCTGTTGGTTGGACTGCTCCATCGCATCTCGCAGGACGCGCTCTGGGCCTGGATCGCCGGCGCCCTGCTGGCCGTCTCCCCCCCGGCGACCGCGACGGCCGCTTGGCTGTCGGCCGCTCACATGGACCTGCTCGGTGGGGCTCTGTACCTCGGCTCGCTGTTCTGCTTCGTGCGGCACCGACAGGGAGGATCCCAAGGCTGGTACCTGATCTCACTCATCCTGGCCGGGTCAAGCCTGTTATCCAAGGAGGCGATGGTCTCCCTGCCGCTGGTCCTGCTGATGGTGGATCGAGCAATGGACGGGGGCCAACGCCTGCGGGAGCGCCTCCCATCCATCCTCCCATTTTTCGGCGTTCTGGCCGCCTATCTGGCGCTGCGAACCTACATGCTGGATGGGCTCGGGGGCTACCCCTACCTGCCGATCACGGCCTCGTCCTACCTCGATCGACTCTGGCGCCTGCCGATGCTCCTCGTCGGCCAGATGCCGGCCCTTTTCCCGATCGCGGGGGGGGCGATCAGCATTGCCGGGGCCGCTTTGCTCGCCTATCTCCTGATTCGGTCGCCTCGTCGGTTCGCGTTTCATGCGGCCATCTTCCTTTTGATGCTGGCGCCGACCATCCATCTCCTCGGCTCTTTCGTGTCCGGCCCCCGGTACTTCTTCATGCCGTGGCTTGCGGTTGCGGTCGCCTTGGCGGACGCCCTGCGCACTATGCTGCGTGCTCCGTCGGTCGTGACCCGGATCGGCGCGGTCCTCGCCGGGCTCATCATCGCCACCTCGTCGCTTGCCGGCTCGTGGCACATTGTGCAGGATCACGTGGTTCGCTCACAGAGCAGCCTCCCTGCGATCGACGCTGCCTGGCGAACGCTGCAGTCGGCGCCTCCCGCCACAAAACTGTATTTTGTCTACGAGGGTTCGCCCTGGGCGCTCAGCAGCAACCTGCTCCTCATGAGCATGGGCAGCCCCCGCAGACCGTTTGCGGTCCTGCGTCAAGCCCCCTATCTGGCGAGTTGGGGATTGGCCGAGCGGCTTTCCAGCGGGGAGGGGGTCAGGGTGTTCTTCTACGACGGGCCGAGGGGGGAGTGGCAAGACCGATCGCGCTGGGCCCTGGAGGAGCTCCGGAACCACTTGGCGTTACGGCGAGACCCGCCGCCTGCCCTCACGGTTCACACCAGGTGGCACCGACTTTCGATGCGGTGGGACGGGCCGGACGGCTCCTCGACATCGAAGCCTGTGCACCTCTACGTGGGAAAGGAGGGGGATCGCGGCATCTACTCGGAGGAACTGGTTGGCTATCGCGGAGGCGGCCTCTCCGCGCTCCTGAGTGGCGGGCAGTACGAACTCGCCGTGGCGTTCCAGGAGGATTCCGGCGTTGAGAGCCAGTTGGCGGTCGCCTCGGTCAGGGTCGAGACGGGGATCGCGGGGGGGCCGCTCGTCCCGGATCACTTCATGTGACCCTTGCCTGTCATTGGTTCGAAAGCCCACCTCACCCTGTCCCTCTCCCCCAGTGGCGGAGAGGGGACACAATTGAACCCCCGACGGACCTTCATGCCCATGGGCGCACCGCAGGCACATGGGGTATTGCGAGGGTAGCGAAGCAATCTCGCGAACCGGCTTGACACCCTCACCTGCACCCCCTCCATCAAGGAAGAGGGAATCTTTGAACTAACTTCTCCACAAAGCGAGGAGCGGGCCTGACCTCAAGTCCCCTCGCCCCCGTAGGGGGAGAGGGCCAGGGTGAGGGGGCTTCGGCGGGCATCCTCGGGGGAGCCCGGTCGCCCTTTCAAGCTGGGTTTTGGCCGGGTTCCACCGGAGCAGAGCGCTTCCGGTGCCCTGGCACGCTGCGGATGAAGGCTCCAGCGCCTTCCCCTCGTCGGGGAGATGAATGATCTGCACGCCGGCGGGGATCTTCGAAAACGGGAGAGCCGCTGCCACACGCAACGCCCAAGCCTGGCCGCCAAAGAGTTGGGTCCCGAAGTAGAAATCCGGGTTTCCTGTGACGATCACCCGCTGCACGCCTTCGCCTGCCGCCTGTTCGATCCGACGGACCGCATCCCGCGTGATGCGACCTGCCGCCATCCAGGGGAGGCTGTAGGCGGCCAGCAGGCCCAGGAAGGCGGCAAAGATCAGGGAGCCGAGGATGCCCCGCAGCGGAGATCGCCTCTCCAAGAAAGATGCCAGGAACAGGCAGTAGGCGGCAGAGGGAAGGTAGTGAAGCCTGGCCCAAGCCAACGGGGAGCCCCCGACCGCGAACAGCGTCAGGACAGGAGAGGCCAGGGCCAGCATGAGTCCAAGGTAGAGCCACGGGCGTCGGCTCCATGCGCCCCCCAGCGCCAGTCCCAGGGTCCCGATGACCAGAAGCCAGCCGGCAGGGACGATCAGCCGCCTCGCCGCCTGCCCGTAGAGCGCATCTGCGGCCGAAGTGACCAGCTCACCTCCTATGGGGTAGAGTTGATAGCCGAACAGGTGCGCTGCCCCCTTGAGCAGGGCGGAAAGGCGGAAGACCTCGAAGTCGGGTTGCTCGTATTGGCCCACAAAAGAGCCGATGATCGCCCTTCGAAACAGAAAGTAAGCGGTCAGCAAGAGCAGATAGGGCGCCAGCAAGGTAAGCTTGGCCTTTATCTCAGCGGGCCGGCGCCAGGAGGCGGGGGCGAGTGGGAAGGCGGTGTAGAGTATAAGGGCCAGAGGCAGGGCCACCGCCGTTTCCTTTGAGCAGAGGGCGCCGACGAAGCCCAGCAGCGAGAGAAGATAGTAGGCGGGCCTGCGGGTGTTGCAGAAGGAGATGAACAGCAGAAAGGACGAAAGGACGAAGAACGTCAAGATGAGATCCACCCGGCCGGCGACCCAGTAGACGGGCTCTGGATGCAGGGGGTGGAACGCGAAGAGCAGGCCCGCCGCCAGCCCGACCAGCCCGCCGGGCGAGGCCGGGGCCGCCATGGCGATACCATAAACGAGCAGGCTGTTGGCGACATGAAGGGTGACGTTGGTCAAATGAAGTCCGAAGGCGCGTGGTCCCCAGACGGTGTAATCGAGCGCGGCGGAAAGCGTGAGCATGGGCCGGTAAAAGGAATGGGTGGGGTCTCCACGAAAGACTGTGTAGAAATCGGAGAGGGTGTTCGACCAATCGACGGCCTTCCGCTCCTGATCGAGAAGCGTCACGAGGTTGAAGTCATCCGCCAGGAAATAGCCGGAGAGGAAAGGCGAGAACGCGGCAAAGGTCACCGCGGCGATCGCCGCGAGGTGGATTGCTCTCTTGTTTCGAAGCATCGTCTTGGGGAGCACTATAGCAACCGTATTAAACGGTGTTAGATTGTCATTGCTTCGAAAGCTCCCCTCAACCTTCCCTTCTCCCCTCTGGGGAGAAGGTGGGGATGAGGGGCCTTGACTTTCATGCCCATGGACGTGCCAACGGCGCATAAGGTATTGCTTCGAAAGTCCCCCTCACCTCTATCCTCTCCCCCATTGGGGGAGAGGCGGGGTGAGGGGGCTGCGCCTCGCAATGACACTCCGTGTCGGATTGCCACCCCTTCGCGGAGTTTACACTGAGCGAAGCGAATGTGCTCGCAATGACAAGCCAGAACGAATGGCTCATGACGGCCATGATAGCAAGTGAGTAGCCCAGCGATTGCTGTTTCCCGGAGATGGCGGGGATGGTAGCAAATCCATCCACGCGTGTCCATGAATCCGGCATATTGGTTCGATAGTCCCACGCCAGGGGTCATTGCGAGGAGCCCCGCGACGAAGCAATCTCAAGCCTGGAGGGAGGCTGCGCAACCTATCCCACCATCGTGCCCAGTTCGAGATTGCTTCGCGGAGTTTACACTGAGCGAAGCGAATGTGCTCGCAATGACACACGACGGGATGAGTTGGATCGCCAAACCCTGTCTTTGATTCCACTTTGGCCTTGACCTTCTCGGGAGTGCATCCCTATACTTGCACGTCAGGACGGCGTCTCGGGGCTGTCGGCTGGCGTTCGGAGGGACAGCATGGGCGGTATCCTCGGGCTCTACCGACATGGAGCCCTGATCAAGAACTTTGTGAAACGGGACCTGGAAGCTCGGTACAAGGGCTCTGCCATCGGCCTCTTCTGGACGGTGGTGCACCCGTTGGTGATGCTGGTCCTCTACACCTACATCTTCTCAGCCATCCTGCGGGTGCGGGTGGGGGCGGCGGAAGGGACGGGCAGTTTTGCCATCTACCTGTTTTGCGGGCTCCTGCCCTGGAACGCGTTTGCGGAGGGGGTGAATCGCTCCACGGGTGTCATCCTGGAGCACGCTAACCTGATCAAGCGGACGATCTTTCCCTCGGAGGTCCTGCCGATCTATCCGGTGGTCTCCGGTATCTTCAACCAGCTCATCGGGCTGGGCATCCTGCTGGCCGCGTTGCTGGTCACCGCGCACCCCATCACCCCCCTGATCCTGGTCCTTCCAGTTGTCCTCCTGCTCCAGTTCGCCCTGACGGCCGGGTTGGCCTGGATCGTCGCGGGCTTCACCGTTTTTGTCCGGGATCTGGGGCAGATCATGGGCATGGTCATGACCATCTGGGTCTTCCTCACCCCGATCTTCTACCCGCCGACCTTGATCCCCGAACGGCTCCGCTTCCTCCTCGTGGGCAACCCGATGTATGCGCTGGTCGAGTCGTACCGGTGCGTGATCTTGAAGGGGGTGCTCCCGCCCTTGGGCAGCCTTGCCTTCCTGGCGTGCACGGCCCTCGCTACCTTCCTGCTGGGCCACTGGGTGTTCGACCGGATGCAGGGCGCCTTCGCCGACGTGATCTGATGTACGCGGTCGAAGCCCAACATCTCAACAAGGTGTACCGGATCTATGCCGACCCCAAAGACCGCCTCAAAGAGTATCTTTTGCGGGGCCGCCGCAAGTACCACCAGGAGTTTTGGGCCCTGCGGGACGTGAGCTTCCGCGCCCAGGTCGGCTCCACCGTCGGCCTGATCGGCGATAACGGCGCCGGCAAGAGTACGCTGCTGCAGCTCGTCGCCGGCACGCTGAGGCCGACCTCGGGGACCGTGCGGCTCCAGGGCCGCATCTCCGCCATCCTCGAGCTGGGCGCCGGGTTCAACCGCGAGTTCACCGGCCGGGAGAACACCTTCATGAGCGGCGCGATCATGGGGATCGGGCAGCGGGAGATGGAGCGGCGCTTCCCCGAAATTGCCGCCTTTGCCGAGATCGGCGAGTTCATCGACCGGCCCGTCAAGATGTATTCGACCGGCATGTTCATCCGCCTGGCCTTTGCGGTTGCCACCAGCGTCGATCCGGACGTGCTGATCATCGACGAGGCATTGTCGGTGGGCGATCAGTACTTCACCAAGAAGTGCATCGACCGGATCGAGCGGTTCCGGAAGGCGGGCAAGACGATCCTCTTCTGCTCGCACAGCTTGTATCAGGTCCGGCTGATCTGCGATCACGCCATCT
>JBGQJI010000141.1:0-6228 GCA_041498975.1 Methylomirabilis sp. (SeqCode) | reverse complement strand
CTCGAGGGTTGTTCCACGACTCGAACACCGCACTGACTGCCAGCCGGAGCTGTTCCTTGGGATCCTGGGGGAAATCTTTCGCTGTCTTGTCCTTCACCACCCGCTTGAACAGGTCGACCAGCTCCTTCAGGTCGCCGGCCGTCAGATCGGTATCCAGCTTCGCCCGCTTGGCGTGCTTCTGGCCCTCCAGGAGGCGCTCGAATGTCTGCTTGTCAATGCCCAGGACTACGTCGCCGAACATCTGAATGAAGCGCCGGTATGAATCGTAGGCGAAACGCTCGTTCCGCGTTCTGAGGACCAGACCATGGAGGGTCTCGTCATTCAACCCCAGGTTCAGGACCGTGTCCATCATGCCGGGCATGGAGACCCTGGCCCCGGAGCGCACCGAGACCAGGAGCGGGTTCGTGGGATCCCCGAACGTCGCGCCCATGGCCCGCTCCACTTTCTTCAGGTTCTCCTCCACCTGGCGCCACATGCCTGGAGGGTGTCGCCTTTTGTTCGCCGTATAGGCAACGCACGCCTCCGTAGAGATGGTGAAACCGGCGGGCACCGGAATGCCCAGCCGGGTCATCTCGTGGAGGTTCGCTCCCTTCCCCCCGAGAAGGTCCTTCTGCTCGGCCCTTCCCTCGGCTCGACCATTTCCGAAAAAGTAGACATAGCGCCTAAGCTTCACCATCTACTTCCCTCATATCCAATGGAGAACTCGGGAATTCCCGGATCGTTCGACGACCAATGATGATGCGAGGGCCCACCCCAGGCCTTTACGTCGTTGGGCCTAAGCCTTCAGCACGTAGGAACTCAGCACTTTCATGTAGTTGCCGCGCTCAAATGCTGCCGGGTCGGGCACTGACCGGTGGCTCATGCTGCCCTGCATCTGGCGGATGGATTCGTACTCGTGCCCTTCCATCCAGGCCAGCAGGTCGGCCCGCACCGTCGCCAGGTGCTGAATGCCATTCGTCAGCAGGGCTGAGGTCATCATCGCCACCCGCGCCCCGACCATCATCGTCTTCAGCACGTCGAGAGCCGTGTGAACACCGCCGGTGACCGCGAGGTCTGCTCGAATATGGCCGTACAGGATCGCGATCCAATGCAGGCGCAGGAGCAATTCGTAGGAGCTACTCAACGTGAGAGTATGCACTACCTCAAGGTTTTCCAGGTCGAAGTCCGGCTGGTAGAAGCGGTTGAATAGCACCAATCCATTTGCGCCGGCCTGATCCAGGCGCCGAGCCAGGTTGGCGAAGGCGCTGAAAGAATGGCCCAGCTTGACGGCCACGGGTATGCTGACGCTGGCCTTTACGTCGCGCACGAGATCAACGTACATCTGCTCGACCTGCGCCCCGCTCAGGTCCGGATCGGTGGGGATGTAATAGAGGTTCAGTTCCAGCGCATCTGCGCCTGCCTCTTCGATCTTCTTGGCGTAGCTGATCCAGCCGCCGGTAGAGCTGCCGTTGAGGCTGCCGATGATCGGGATGTCCACGGCGGCCCTGGCATGGCGAACATGTTCCAGATAGCCATCCGGCCCCAGGTTGTAGCTGGCCATGTCTGGAAGGTACGTTAATGACTCGGCGAAGCTCTCTGTGCCATGCGAGAGATAACGGTCCAGGTACTGGCTTTCGAGGGTGATCTGCTCTTCGAACAGCGAGTGGAGCACCACCGCCGCGGCCCCCGCATCCTCCATCCGTCGTATGTTGTCTATCTTCTCGGATAAGGGCGACGAAGAGACGACCAGCGGATTTTTCAAGGTCAAACCCAGATAGGTCGTGGACAGTTCAATCATGGTGCTCCTCCTTCTTCGCTGTGCCATCGACCGGCATGGCAGCCAGGTGCTCATAGAACCGCCAGCGGGCAAGCACATCTTCCTGGGCCAGTTCCAACAACCGTTTCGCCCCCACCGGGTCGCTGTGGGCCAACATCGTGTACCGCGTCTCGTTGTACACATATTTCTTGAGCGGAAGGCTCGGCGGCTTGGAATCGAGTTGCAGAGGATTCTTGGCTTCCTTGACCAGATCGGGATTGTAGCGGAAGAGGGGCCAGTGTCCGGAAAGGACGGCAGCCTTTTGCTGGTCCATCCCATGGCGCATATCGTAGCCGTGGGCGATGCAGTGGCTGTAGGCAATGATGAGGGACGGTCCCTCGTACGCCTCTGCCTCGCAGAAGGCCTTGATGGTTTGGGAGTCATTGCCACCCATGGCTACACTCGCCACATAGACGGTGCCGTAGGTCATCACCATCAAGGCAAGATCTTTCTTGGGCCCTGGCTTGCCACCAGCGGCGAACTTAGCCACGGCCCCGCGGGGCGTGGCTTTGGACATCTGCCCGCCGGTGTTGGAGTAGACTTCGGTGTCGAGGACCAAGACGTTCACGTTGCGGCCTGACGCCAACACATGGTCCAATCCGCCGAACCCGATGTCGTACGCCCACCCATCGCCCCCGATGATCCACACGCTTTTCTTGACGAGTGCGTCGGCCAGGCTGAGGAGATCGCGCGCCTCGGGCGTGCTCACCGCTCTTAGCCGCTTTTTAAGGAGCATGACGCGTTCCCGCTGCGCTCGGATGCCGGCGTCGGTGGACTGATCGGCCAGAAGGAGCGGCTCCGCCAACTCGTCGCCGAAGGTGTCCGACAGGCGGCCGACCAGCTCGCGGGCATACTCCATTTGTTTATCCAGTGCCAGCCGCATGCCGAGGCCGAACTCGGCGTTGTCTTCGAAGAGCGAGTTGGACCATGCCGGGCCGCGTCCGTTTTGGTTAGCCGTCCACGGCGTGGTGGGCATGCTGGCTCCGTAGATCGAGGAACAGCCGGTCGCGTTCGCGATGATGGAGCGATCCCCGAAGAGTTGGCTCATGAGCTTGATGTACGGGGTTTCGCCGCAGCCCGCGCACGCGCCGGAAAATTCGAACAACGGCTGGAGCAATTGGACATCCTTCACGTGGCTCAGGCTCAGCACGTGCCGCTCCGTTTCGGGCAGTTGCAGGAAAAACTTCCAATTCTGGGCCTCCTGCTCGCGTATCGAGGGCTGCGGCATCATATTGATGGCTTTGTGGCGGACCTCGCTCTTGCTCTTCGCCGGGCAGACCTCCACGCACAGGGCGCAGCCGGTGCAATCTTCGGGGGCGACCTGCAGGATGAATCGGAGGTCTTTGAACTCGCGCCAGCGCGCCGGAGCCGATTTCAACGTCGCCGGGGCCCCAGCTAGCAGTTGGGGTTCGCTGATCTTGGCACGGATCACCGAGTGTGGGCAGACCAGCACGCACTTGCCACACTGGATGCACAGGTCTTCATCCCACACCGGAATCTCCAGCGCGATATTGCGCTTCTCCCATTGGGCCGTCCCGCTGGGATACGTGCCATCGACCGGCAGGGCACTGACCGGTAGGAGGTCTCCCTCGCCGGTGATGATCTTGGCGATCACCTTCTGGACGAATTCCGGCGACTCCGCAGGCACCGGCGGTCGGAGGTCGAAAGTGCTGGTCACCTGGACTGGAACCCGGACCTCGTGGAGGTTGTCCAGAGTGCTATCGACCGCAGCAAAGTTCTTCTGGACCACGGCCTCTCCTCGCTTGCCGTAGGTCTTTTCGATGGCATGTTTGATAGCGCCGATGGCTTCGTGACGTGGCAGCACACCGCTGATCGCGAAGAAGCAAGTCTGCATAACCGTGTTGATGCGTGCGCCCATGCCCGTCTCCCGGGCCACGTTGTAGCCGTCGATGACGAAGAAGCGCAGCTTCTTGCTGACGATCTGTTCTTGCACCGTCCGCGGCAGGTGGTCCCATACCTCGTCCAAGCCGTATGGACTGTTCAGCAGGAAGGTGGCGCCGGGCTCGGCGGCTTTCAACACGTCGAAGCGCTCCAGGAACGAGAATTGATGGCACGCCACAAAGGTGGCCCGGTTGACGAGATACGTCGAGCGGATCGGCCTCGGACCGAAACGGAGATGTGAGATGGTGATCGATCCCGATTTCTTCGAGTCGTAGACGAAGTAGCCCTGGGCGTAGTTGTCGGTCTCCTCGCCGATGATCTTGATGGAGTTCTTGTTGGCCCCGACTGTGCCATCTGCGCCCAGACCGTAGAAGATGGCCCGCACCGTGTCAGGGTCCTCCGTGGAGAAGGCCGGATCATAGTCCAGGCTGGTGTGGGTCACGTCATCGTAGATGCCGATCGTGAAGTGGTTCTTGGGCCGGCCCTTCGATAGTTCGTCGAACACAGCCTTGATCATGGCCGGCGTAAACTCTTTCGATGACAACCCATACCGCCCACCGATAATCCGGGGGATCGAACGGAATGGCGCGCTGCCGCCGGCCATGGCTTCGCTTATCGCGGTCACGACGTCCAGATACAGGGGTTCGCCGATACTGCCGGGCTCCTTGGTCCGATCCAGCACGGCGATGCCCTTTATTGTCGGTGGCAACGCGGCGATGAGGTGCTCCACCGAAAACGGGCGGTAGAGATGGACTTTGACAACCCCGACCTTCTCACCGCGGCTAACCAGGTGCTCTACCGTCTCTTGCGTGGCCTCAGCGCCCGAGCCCATCAGGACGATCACGCGCTCGGCATCCGGTGGGCCGACGTAGTCAAATAGGTGATACTGGCGACCGGCAAGGCGGGTGAATTTGTCCATCGCGTTCTGCACGATCGTGGGACAGGCCAGGTAGTAGGGGTTGGCCGCCTCTCGAGCCTGAAAATACAGGTCCGGATTCTGGGCTGTGCCGCGGATGAAGGGCCGGTCCGGTGACATTGCACGCGCTCGATGGGCCCGCACCAGGTCTTCGTCGATCATGGCGCGGAGATCGTCCGGGGCCAGTCGTTCAACCTTTGCGACTTCGTGCGAGGTCCGGAAACCGTCAAAAAAATGCAGGAACGGTACCCGCGCTTCCAGCGTGGCGGCATGCGCGATCAGGGCGAAATCCATCGCCTCCTGCACGGAGTTGGATGCCATCAGGGCATAGCCGGTGGCCCTGGCGGCCATGACATCGCTGTGATCGCCGAAGATCGAGAGCGCCTGTGCAGCCAGCGAACGCGCGGCCACATGGAACACGACGGAGGTCAGTTCGCCCGCGATCTTGTACATATTGGGGATCATCAAGAGCAAGCCCTGGGAGGCGGTGAAGGTCGTGGCGAGCGAGCCGGTTTGCAGCGCACCGTGCAAGGCGCCTGCGGCGCCGCCCTCACTCTGCATCTCCACCACGGTGGGCACCGTGCCCCAGATATTCGGTCTCCGTTCTGCAGACCATTGGTCCGCCCATTCACCCATTGCAGATGAGGGGGTGATCGGGTAGATGGCAATCACTTCGTTGACCTGATAGGCGACGAGAGCGGCCGCCTCGTTTCCATCAATGGTTACCTTCCGCCTGGTCATTCTAAACCTCCACCTCCCCTTCTGTGCGAGAGGGATTCATCCACCTGATCTTTTTCCGTCACCGGTCCCAAATGGCACCGACCCAGGCTCCTAGAAAACAAAGGCCCTTCGGGCGGGTTACTCCCCGAAGGGCCTCCTTCAGTTCACCTTTTCATAGAAAAATCCTACTTTGATCTATATCAAGCGCGCCATGGGTCACAACCCGAATCTAGATACTCCCCTCGCCATTTCCTGTCAAGAAAAATCGCCTCCTGAGCAACGCCTCTGAATGGCCTAAAGGAGCTTCGCTAACACCTTGGCGTCCCAGCTTTCGGCCAGTTCTCCCAGTTCACGGGTCAGTCGTTTGCCCTCCTCATCTGTCGCCCAGATCCGGTTCCAGGCGTCGAGATCGGCGTAGGAGGAGAACTCCCAAAGGGCAAAATACTGAGGCCGGCCCCCGATGAAGAGGTCGCGAACAAAGAGGCCGATCAATCTGAACTTCGGGAGGGTCTTTCCGAAGTGTTCGGCGAACCGTTGATACGCTTCGGCCATCTGCTTCCGTCCGATTCCTGCCTTCGTGTCAAACTCGATCAGATAGAACATCGCCCGTCCCTCCAGATGTCTCACTCATGGGTTCTTGCATTCCGCGTAGGTCAGCACGTCAGACCGGTGGACAATGCTGAGCGATCGTGCAACCGCCCCGGTTTGGCGGAGGCGAAGAGGCTAGGGCTTCGGCAGCTTGAACAAGGCTAGACGCTCGTAAGCCTTGATCATGGCCTGCGTGCCGAGCTCCTTTCCCCCCGCTTCGGCCTCGACGGCCCGGAGGAGCTGGTTCGCCAGGGCCGTGCCCGGGAGAGGGAGGTCCACCTTCCGGGCCAGCTCCATGACAAGGGCG
>JBGQJI010000140.1:0-6243 GCA_041498975.1 Methylomirabilis sp. (SeqCode) | reverse complement strand
GCCGTCTATCCCGGCTAGGACAGAGGGTTCTGCAGAAGCCTCGATCAGTAGATCGAAGTTCCCTGGGAGGTCCATGAGATCGCTGTGACTGCGTATGTCTCCGTGGATAAACTGGATTCCAAGCTTCTTGAATAGCGCGAGGTTCAGCTCGGATCCTCGGCGTCTCAAGTTATCCAGCGCGATGACTTCGGAGGCAGGGTGTTCCGTCTTGAAATTGACCGACAGGCTTGATCCGACAAACCCAGCCCCACCGGTGATCAATACCCTCATTCCACACCTCACAGACTAAACGGGTGGCTCATCCTCTGCCAGTCGATAAGATTTCACAGTGACCTCTTGCCGAAAGGGGCGGCACCGCGTTGGCACCGTCGCAAAAACTGACCCACTCACACTGAGCCCGCCGGAAATTGCCCCACGATGAGTCGGAAGCGAAGCAGTGCGTCCTGAGATCGGCACAAATCCGCTTCCTGCAACCAGGCGTGCCGGTCATGTGATGGGTGATCCCCTCGAAACCCTCCCCAAGTCTTGGGTCGTTTCCACAAATCACTCTACTCCTTTCGCCGAATCCAGGGAAGACACCGCCCCGGCATAGCAGCCGCCTCGCAGTCCAAGAGGACGATCAGCCATGACGCTACCGTCCGCTCGTCCCTCCACTACCAGGGGGATCAGTTCGCCGCGAGCGCGGGACTTGGCCCGCGTGATGGGGGGCCTCGTAGATCTCGATCGTCTTCCGCCCACCCACGGAGATCTCCTCAATCCGCCGGTAGTCTCTGGCGACGTACTCCGGGAGCTGGCCATCCAGGGAGAGCGGCCGGAACACGTAGATGTAGTAGTCCGGCGGCAGGGCACGGGTCGCGTGGAAGTAGTAGTCGGTCATGACATCCCGCTCGTTGCTGTCGTAACTGCCCCGAAGCTGTCCCGACCGGAAGCGCTCCCCGACCTGGGGCAGGCCACGCCGAAAGGGAAAGCCGAAGACCCCCGCGATCCGCTGGGTTTCGAGGTTCGGAAGCGGATAGCCGAAGACCGTCTTCGCGTACCAGGGGTGCTCGATCGTGTGATCGACCACGATGGCGTACGTCATCACACCGAAGGCGGTAAGCAGCCCCCACAGAACGGTTCGAAGGGCAGTCTGGAAGAGGCCCGACCTGAGAGCCATCGCCGCCGCATCCATGCCGATGGCGACCAGGACCAGGGCCGGGAGCAGGTAGTTGTAGATGTGGGACCGGGGGTCACCCCCCAGCAGCATATAGAAGATGAAGGCGGTGGCGAACCAGACCGGGATGAAGAGGGCCCTCGGATCGCGTCGCCTCCGCAGGAACGAGACGGACCCCCAGGCCAGCAAGGGGATCGCGAACGCCATGTAGAAGGGCGGCAGGTAGAGGCCGAGCAGGTCATAGGCGACCTCGAAGGTCTGATCTCCCGACCCTGCAAAGATGCGCCCCAGGAGGTAGTCCCGCACCGTCGGAAACGACGGGTTCAGGACATAGGGGACGTAAAAAAGGCCGACCAGAATCGCCCCGATCGCACCCGCACGGACGAGATGCCCCAGAACGGGATGCGCGCCAGGCGCTCCCCGACGCAAGCCGGCGACCACCAGGAGCCCAAGGGCCGGTCCGACCGTGAGCGCGTCATAGTGAGACAGAAGCGCAAGGGCGTAGGCCGGCAGGCCGGCGTAGAGAAGCCGTGGGTCGTCGGTCCGAAGCCATCGGAGAAGGAAGTGACCGGCGAGCAGCATGAACAGGATGCACCACGACTGGTACTGCACGATCCGGCCAAAGGCCACGAAGAGGCCGCACGAGCCAAGCAGCCCCGCGCTGAACAAGGCGGGCTGTCTCCCGAACTCCTCGCGCACCAGGCGGTACATGACGTACACGGACAGAAGCGAGGCCACAGAGAAAGGGAGGCGGGTCACCCACTCGGTGTAGTCCCCCGTGATCGACCGAACCAACAGCGTCACGAGGAACTGCACCGGCCCCTTATTCTGGCGGAACAGGAACTCCGGGAAGGACGCGCCCTGGGGATAGAGGGCCTTGATCTCGTCCCCCTGGAAGTGCGAGTAGGAGAGATGGGCCATCCGCAGGACGGCGGAACCTATCAGGATAAGAGTGAGCGGCAGGTCGATGGTCCCCCGGGCTTCCGCGGGTAGCCCCGGTTCCGGCTTCGCCCCTCCAAATTCGGGGGCCTGAATCGACTGCTTACTTTTCGCGGTCCGTGGTGATGTGGATGCCACTCGTGGTCTCCCGCGGATGGATCTCAACCTCGTAAATCAGTGTCTGACTCGCAGGGTGCTCATAGATCAACTTCAGCTCTGGCGGCACCGCGGCGTGGTCCCGCAAGCTCAAAAGCCCTGGCCAGAGCTTTGCGTCGTACTTACTGTAGACGAGATATCGCGCACCTCTCGCCTGCGCTTCAGATAGATAGGCGTCCCCGCTATACACGAATGCGAAGGTGTTCACCAAACCCGCGAGGTACGCCAGATGGGGCTTTCTGGCGATCATTTTTTCGTCGGCCGAGGAGCGGTCTCGGAGGAAGCCGGCGATCTCGAGTAGGTACCTGGGTTCAGAGGCGATGACATTCGACGTCTGTCGGTAGGCACTCACGCTCAGAAACACGGACGCGACCACGAGCACCAGCCATCCAACTGGTACCCTCACCTTGAATAGACGAGATCGGTCGGGCATGGTCCTGAAGATCAAGTATGCGACCGATAAGAAGGCGACCGGGAAGAGGAAGAGGTAGTACCGCGGTTGAAACCTGACGAGGTTGAGAGAAAGATACCCGAAGGAGCAGACGAGGAGGTATGTGAGTCGCCGGGGCGAGAGATCGAGAAGCAGAAGGACAAGCCCCACGGGGGCGAGCAGGTAGGCGGGGAACTGAAGGACGTAGATGGCCATCCGCCCCGCATTCGAATACAAGTCTTTGAAATACTTCCCAAAGAACTTCGTCGGATCATAGGAGACTACCTCCACGAGCGAATGGAACTTCGACGCGACATCGAGGCGAGCCACGGCCGCACCCGGCGCCTGCTCTCTCAATGCAGCGTCGAACTGCTGCAGATGGCCCGGCAGGTAGAAGTGCGTCGCCACCAGCAGGTAGCCCGAGTTCGCCAGAGGACTCCCGTTCATGCGCCAATTCACGATGAGCCATGGAGAGGCCATCAGGATCGCGCCGCAAGCGAAGAGGCCCGCCTGCGCGAGGCGACGCTGCAGCGAGACCTGATCGAGGTTGATCACCAGCAAGGAGAATCCGATACTGATGATGAGGAAGATCGCATCGTAACGGACAAGGTAGGCCATGCCCGCAAAAAGACCTGCGAGAAGACACCATTTTGATGTCAGGACCGGATGGCGAAGAAGGGCCCAAAGCGGGAGCAGCTTCAATGCAGCCCCCAGGATATCGCTGGCCGCCAGAAAGGAGAGGGAAATGCGGCGGGCGCAAGCAGCCCCACCGTGCCGAGCGCGATCCGAGAGCTGAACAGCGATTTGAACAACAGATAGGTGATCCATGCGAAAGACGCGACCGCTACGGCGCTGATGAGTTTGCCCGCTACGAAGAGATCGTGGGTCAGAAGAGAAGTCCCGGCCAGCAGAATGGCATAGCCGGGCGGGTGCTGGGGGTAGGTGTACGAACGACCTTCCAGCAAATTCCTGGCCTGAACGGCGTATGTCCCGTAAAAGTCAGTCTCAACGTCAAAATCGCCGATCCGATGAAGGTGGCCGACGATCAGCGCGCTGATCAGAACCACGACGCAAAGCGCAACGGCGGCAAGATCGTGTCGCCTTATGGCCTCATCTCGCTCCGCCATATCTGGACGATTTGCCGGGCCCGCCGTTTCAATCTGATGCATCTCAATCTGTGCCACGATTCATCCGCTCCCCAGTGCTGCCCCGCGCCGCATCCCCACCTATTGAAGGATTACCGGCGCAGAAGAAGGGCGCGCAATTGGCGCCAACTTCTCAATCGACCGATTATTCCCCGCGGCCCGTTATGGCGCTGCCGCCGTCGGCGGTTTTCCCCCGGTACCCTTCCACCTCATAGATCAGCGTCTGGCTCGCGGGGTGATCATAGACCAGCTTCAGGCCCGCCGGCGCCGCGCCGGGGTCTCCCAGGCTTTTCAGCCCGGGCCAGCGCTCCGCCTCGGGGGCGCTGTAGACCACGTATCGCGCTCCCCTCGCCCGCGCCTCCCTCAGGTAGGCACCCGCAGTATGAACGAACGGGAAGGTGTTCACCAGGCCGGAGAGGTACGCCAGATGCGGCTTTCTGGCGACGATGACCTCGCCCGGTACGGAGTGATGTTTGAGGAAGTCGGCGATCTCGAGCAGGTATCTGGGCTCCGATGTGATGGCCTCGGATGACAGGTGGAACGCAGCCCCCGTCAGGGTCGCGGCGACGATCAGCAGCAGGAGCCAGCCGACCGGCCGTTCGAGGCGGCGCCGGCGAAGGAGGATTGGAAGGGCTTCGATGAGACCAGTCGCAACCGATAGGAAGCCGAGCGGGAGAAGAAAGAGGTAATACCGGGGGGTGAACTGGAGCAAGCTGACGGCGAGGTACGCCAAAAGACAGACCACAAGGTAGGTCAGTCGCCTGCGCGAGAGACCACGGAGCAGGAGAACGAGCCCGAAGGGAGCGACCGTGTAGGCCGGAAATCGAAGCCCAAATTTGGCGAACTGCCACGCATTCGAAAAGAGGCCTTTGACATAGTTCCAAAAGAATCCCGGCGGATCGTGCAACACGACGTCGAGGAGCGAATGGAACTCGGCCGCGACCTTGAGTCGAGCGACGGCGGCAGCCGGATCCGGCTCTTTCACCGCCGCCGCAAGCCGGTCGTCGAGGTCCGGCATATAGAAATGCGTGGCCACCAGCAGATAGCCGGTGCTCGCGAAGGGATTCCCGTTGACGCGCCAGTTCGTGATGAGCCAGGGGGAGGCGATCAAAAGCGCGCCGACAGCGAAGACGCTGACCTTCACCACGCGAGGTCGCAGAGGCTCTCGATCGAGATTGATGACGAGGATGGAGAATCCGAGACCGATCATGACGAAGATCGCGTCGTAACGCACGAGGTAGGCCATGCCGGCGAAGACGCCTCCCAGTAGGCAGGCCCTCGTGCTGAGGACCGGCCGACGAAGGATGGCCCAGACCGGGAGCAATGCCAGCGCCGCGCCGACGACATCGCTAGCGGCCACGAACGAGAACCGAAAGGTGGCGGGCAGGAGCAACACCGTCGTGCCGAGAGCGAGCCGAGGGCTGAAAAGCGTTTTCAAGAGCAGGTAGCTGATGTAGGCAAGGACCGTTGCCGCAACGGCGCTGATGATCTTGCCTGCGACAAAAAGATCTCCGGTCAGAAGGGACGTGGCAGCCAGTAGAACGGGATAGCCGGGCGGGTGGTGGGGATAGGTGTACGGCCGGCCCTCCAAAAGATTCTTGGCCTGGATGGCGAACGCCCCATAAAAGTCGGTCTCAACGCCAAAGCCGCCGACACGATGGAAGTGCCCAACGATGAGCGAGATGGCCAGGACCGCAAGGCAGAGCGCGGCGGCCGCGATGTCGTGTCTCCGCTCTGCCTCGTCTCGTAGCGCCGCGCTCGGACAACCCGTGGAGCCGGGCTCGCCGATCGGATGTACGTCAGTTCTCACCAGGACTCATCAACTGGGCGCTACCCTGCTCCCGCCGAGGGCGGCGGCGGGCCAGTGAGGCGGAAGATCTGGATGGTCGGGTTGTGAAAGCCGAGCGGAGTGAACGGGGGCTTGAAGACGGCCAGGGGAGTATACCGCTCGAACAGCATCCGGTAGAACTGGTGCGCGTCGGGATCGAGGTCGGGATGATCGAGGTATCGCTGGTAGGAGAAGCTGCTCACGATCAGGTACGCCTGCGGGTCCATGGCGGCCGAAAGGATCTGTGCGAAGGAGGCCTCCTGGAAGACATCGAGGTCGTACGGAAAGCCCGGGGGGCGCGACGCATACCGCAGAGGAGTGTAATTGAATACGCCCGGGAGGATGAGCCGGGACCCGGGGGGGATGTGCTCGTAGATCCAAGCCCTCGCCTCGTCCCGGGTCTCCGGCTGCATGGCCCGCACCTGCCGCAGCGTCTCCACGCCGTTGAAGACGAGCGTCGCCGCGGCCACCAGGCCGATCAGGGACTTCCGTGACATGGGCCCTTCGAACGCGAAGGCGACCGCCCGCCCGCACAGCAGAGCGGCGTACGGCAGCACGGTCACCATGTACCGGGCTGCGAAGGGAGGCGGCT
>JBGQJI010000139.1:0-6311 GCA_041498975.1 Methylomirabilis sp. (SeqCode) | reverse complement strand
CTCCGCCGCCAAAGCCCAGTAGCCACCTTCAAGGACCGACCCTCCTGGCCCTCGCGGGACCCTGGCGAATCGGGCTGGTGACTGAGGCCTTCGCCCAGGACGACCTCTCGCAGCGAATCGCCGAAGAGATCAAGACCTACCCGGAAGTCGTTGCAGCCTATAAGGGGCGCGGCCAGCGGCTTGCCAGGCTGAAGCAGCTTAAAGACCAGGGGCTGGTCGGCGAGGGAAATGACGGGAAGGTGGTGCTGCGTGCCAAGCCACCACAGGTGGGGGACGCGGAGACCAAGCTCGTTCAAGAAGAGAATAAGGATCGAGAGGTGATCATGAGCGGGATGGCGAAGGCGATCCTCAAGCTCAGCAAGCAGGAGCCAAGCTCGTCAAATCTAGCCAAGGCGAAGACCCAAGCCACCGAGACGTTCGCCTCGCTCCGGCGCGACGAGGCCCAGCCCGGCTGGTGGCTCCAGCTTCCGGACGGCGCCTGGAAGCAGAAATGACCTTCCGGAGGCTTGCGTGAGGCGCGACGCTTAGAGCTGTCGTACAACCTCGATCACGGCCTCAACATGTTCAGCCGTATCGACGTCTTCGAACACGGCCGCCACATAGCCGCCCTTTTTCACGACCACAGTGGTTCGGGCGACAAACTCTTCGCCTCCTTCGGAAACCCACATCGGGATGCCGAGCGCGCTCACGAGCTTCCTTTGGTCGTCGCTCAGCAGCTCAAAACTGAGATGCTCACGCTCGACGAACTGTCGTTGGCGCTCAGTTGATTGGAGACTAACGCCATACACAACGGCTCCCAGCTTGTGAAGTGTAGTGAGATTATCTCGGAAGGAACACGCCTCGGCCGTGCATCCAGCCAGCTCCGGATAGCGCAGTCCCTCTCGATCTCCAGGGTAGAAAAAAATGACGACGTGCCGATGTGTTGCCTCGGTGGCAACATCGACCTCGCGGCCCGCCGTCGAATGAAGCGTGACCGACGGGAGCAGATCGCCTGGTCTTATTTTGATGCGGCCCTGCCGACGCATCTGGCCCTAGATCGCTGCCTTCATAACCTCGCCCTCGGCAAAGTGTTCATTCCGGCGGGAACCTACGTCATTTGCCGTCATTGTAACCTACTCCGGCAAATGCCCAAACACATTGATCCTTATCTCTCCGGTTCTTCCCTCCCAAGGAACAGGGAGAGTAACATCCGCTTCATCCTTCTTTAGGCCGCCCAAGGACGACTTCCGAGAATCGGATTGACTTGACGCTGAGCGGAAGATCTTGAGAAGCACCTACCATCTGTGCTCACCGCTCGACTCCCGACCCAACTCCTTTTATTGACCACCAGCGGGTACTGGCCCAATTTCGAGAACCAGGCAAGGCGCTCAATCCGACAGAAACCGCGAGAGAGAACGAAAAGAGTAACAATGCCCCGACAAGAAGCCCGTACATCCTAGCCTCCTCTTCGCTGAGCACCGCTGCAGGGTTTGACCTAGGCGATGTAGTCCGCGTGGCACCCGCTGGGATACAAGAGATCCGGAAGCTCTTCTCATCTGTCACCGACACGTCGGTCTGTGTGAAGTAGCGGAGCTCGCTAGCTTTGGTTTCCCCATTCGGATTGCATGCGATACCCCCTTGCCAGCTCCAGGAAGATCTCAAGATCACGGTCGAGCGCCGTGGGCTTGCCGTCGAAGTACACAGTCTTGATCGGGAAGCCTTCCAGATCTCTCGAGAGGCGCGGGTAGATCGCCTCGGAAACGATGCCGTTCATGCAGGAAAAGGGATTGATGTCAATGACGCCATGCGCCCCATGGGCCCAGAGGTGGACGGCCTTCCCTACAGAGAGCACCATCTCTCCTGAGACGCCATCTGGCGGGAGGTAGGGCCGGGCATTCTCCAGCACCTCTCCCAGCGAATCCGTCTCCTCCCGGCCTCTCAGCAACTTGCGGAAGGGATGCCACAGGACATGCTCATTGTCTCGCTGGACCCGATCCCTCAGCTTCGCGCCCAGCATGGCAAAGGAGATCCTCCGACCTTGCAGGGCCAGCTCGCGCGCCTCACAGTCGTTCGCGTACCAGATCCACTCGCTTATATCCGACAGCCATGCCTCCCCGCCGCAGCGCTCCAGCCGCCGGATGAGATCCTGGTTGCTGAAGGTGTTGAGGCGGCAGAAGATCTCCCCCACGATCCCGATCAAGGGGCGGGCCTCCTCCCGGACCGGGATCCTCGCGAAGCGTTCCGCCGTCTCCGCGAGGGCCGCCGCGAGCCCGGCCAGGTGCTGCCGGCGCGAGGGCGCGCCGCGCTCCATAGCGCGGCAGAAGGTCTCCAGCCCCTCCTGGTACGCGCGGTCAGCGGCCCCGGGGATCTCCTCGTAGGGCCGAACCCGGTGCAGCGCTTTCTGGAGGAGGTCGGACCCCACCACCGCCCACCAGCCGAGGCGCGGCAGATCGGCGAACTCCCGACCCAACGACTGGTAGGAGTCGTCGAAGTTGGGTGCAACGATCTGGAGCTGCCCAAATCCTTGTTCTTTGAAAACCTGCCTGAACAGCGCAATGTACTGTCCGAACCGGCAAGGTCCAGTGGCGGTCGCAAAGAAGAACGCCGTCCGCCCCGGCGAGTAGTCCGGCCGGCGCGCGATCTTGAGGATGTCGCCCAGGGTAATCCGTTGCGGCAGGCACTCATCTCCCGAGGTGTAGCGCCCCCCGAGCGCGAGGGTTTCAGTGTCGGAGGGAGGAATCACTTCAGCGTCCACCCCGAGGGCGCGCCAGACTGCGGCCATACCCTGAGCTGCGCCGTCGGTCATCGGGTAGACCCAGAGCTTCGTCGTTCGGAGGGAAAGTGGCGCGCTCATCGCAGGAGTCCTTTCGATTCGAGGTACGCCTCGACCCGAGTCATCATGCCCGCGTCGTTGCCGTGACCGTCGAACTGGAGGGTGAGGAAGGGACGGCCCACCGCCTCTCCCACGAAGTGCTTGATGTAGGAGTCGGGGCCGCACTTGAAGTTGGTGACGTAGATCAGGTCGAGCTCGGGGTGGCGCCCGGCGAGCCGGGCCGCCGCGAGAATGCGCCGCCCCGAATTCCAGTACATGTTGTCGTTCAGGTCCCGGATGTCCTCCCCGTCGAGCGGAAGGCAATCGAGGGGGAGGACGTTGCAGCCATAGTGGTCGCGGAGCTTGCCGGCAACATCGAGGTTGATGGCCCGGTCGTAGATGTTGTAAGAGCGGCCGAGAAGGACGAGCCCGCGCGCGCCGTGCGATCTGAGCGCCACCAGGGCTTGCTCCCCGGCTGCAATGAGCGCCGCCGTGAAAGCGCGCTGAGCTGCATACGCCTGCGCGACCGCACGCCTCCGGGCCCGCCGCGAGGCCCCGAACTGCCGACACAGATGGCGGAGGGATTCTTCGACCGCGTCTTGACCCCGGCGGAAGGAGACGGTAGGGATCAGGAATCGGTCCTTCCACTTTTCTGCGGCCTCGACCGAGCGGAGCACGAAGGGGAGCGTCTGATTCCAGGGGCAGAGGTGGGACGCCGGGGTCCAGGCCGGGGCCTCCGCGTCCAGGATATTCGGGAGGAGGATGAGGTCCACGCCGCGCCCCATCAGGTCGGCCAGGTGACCATGGGCCACCTTCACGGGAAAGCAGGGCTCCGCGACGGTCCACTCCTGTCCGACCTGGGCGATCTGCCGGTTGGTGGGCTCGGAGAGCACCACGGTACAGCCCAGCGCCTCCAGCAGGGCCCGCCAGAAGGGGAAGTAGTCATAGAAGCTCATGGTCCGGGGCATCCCCACCTTGGGCCCGCCTCCGGAGGAGGGCTCGCCCAAGAAGAGGCGATCGCGCACGACCAGGAGATCCTCGATGATCGGTTGCTGCTCGGTCTTCGCCCGGCGCCGGAACTTCCAGGAGCACTTGTCGCCCCAGTAGGTCTTCACGCCCTCGACGGTGAACTCCTGCATGTCGCAGACGTTGGAGCATGCGCGGCAGACGAACTCGCGGAGGGCGTACCGGACTCGGCCGAGGTCAAAGCCGTGGAAGCGGGAGGGCGCCCCGGTGCGCGCGATCGCCTCCCAGGCGAGGAGCGCCGCGCCGATGGCGCCGATGACCCCGTTGTGGGGCGGGACGATGATCCGCTTGCCCAGGAGGGTGGCGAAGGCGGCAGCGACCGAATCGTTATAGGCGGTCCCCCCTTGGAAGTAGATGGCGTCGCCGATCTTCCGGCCCCGGACCACGCGATTCAGGTAGTTCAGGGCGACGGAGTACGCCAGCCCTGCCACCAGGTCGGGCACCGCGGCCCCGCGTTTGAGGTAGGCGTTCACGTCCTGCTCCATGAAGACCGTGCAGCGCTCGCCCAACCGGATCGGCGTGCGGGAGGACAGAGCCAGGCGGGAGAACTCGCCCACGATGGCGACGCCCAACCGCTCGGCCTGCTCCTCCAGGAACGACCCGGTCCCGGCCGCGCACGCCTCGTTCATCGTGAAGTCGACCACGATGCCGTCCTCCAGGCGGATGAACTTCGCGTCCTGGCCCCCGATCTCGAAGATCGTGTCCACCCCCTCCCCGGTGAGTGTGCGGGCCACATGGGCCGCTCCTTCCTTGTGGGCGGTGATCTCGTCGTGGATCGCGTCGGCCCCGACGAGCTCCCCAATGAGCTCCCGCCCCGACCCGGTCGTCCCCACTCCCACGATGTTGATGCGATCCCCGAACTCCTGCTGGAGGGCGCGGAGCCCGTGGGTGACGACCTCGATGGGCCGGCCGTCCGTCCGCACGTAGATCTCCTTCACGAGCCGCCCATCTTGATCCAGCAGGGCAAAGTTGGTGCTCACAGAGCCGATATCGATTCCGAGACACAGATCGACCGCGCCGACATGCGACGGAAACCGATACGGTGCGATCCTGTCGCGCAGGAAGGTCACGTGCGCCAGGGAGAGGGACGAGAGCGTAGGAAGAGCCGCAACAAACCCCTCCGCCGTGAGTCCCGCCAAGTCCACTGGCACCGAGGCGGGGTCGTCCCGTGCGAGCAGCGCGGCCCCGATGGCGCCGAACCAAGCATAGGCGTCGGGAACAATCAGTTCTTCTCTGAGACCGAAGGCTTCGCGGAGCGCCTGTACCACGCTCTGGTTGGCCGCGAGCCCGCCGATGAAGGCCACCGGAGGGACGACGGGCTTGCCCTTCGAGATAGACGCCTTGAAGTTCCGCGCCACAGCATCGGACAGGCCGCGCAGAATCTCGGGGGGCCTGGCTCCCTTCTGCTGGGCGTGGATCATGTCGGTCTTCGCGAACACCGAGCAGCGCCCGGCGATCCGGGCCGCAGAGGGAGCGCTCAGCGCGATGGCCCCGATCTCTTCCACCTCATACCGAAGGCGGGTGGCCTGCTGGTCGATGAAGGAGCCCGTCCCTGCGGCGCAGTCTCCATTGGTTTCGTAGTCGAGAATCCGACCGTCCTTCCCCAGGCGGATGAACTTCGAGGTCTCCCCGCCCATCTCGAAGATGGTGCGCGCAGAAGGACAGAGGACGGATGCGGCACGGACGATCGCCTTGAATTCGTTCACGGCCCGGAAGCCAAGTGGGGCCAGGAGCGCCCCGCCACTTCCAGTGACCAGCACCCCAACGATCGGCTGGGCGGCGAGCCCCTCGATCAGCTCCCCCAGGAGCGCCCGCACCGCCCCCAGGGGATTCCCTTTCAGGCGAGCATAGCGGGAGATGACAAGTGGGGTGTCAGAGGGGCTTGTTTCCAAGAAGGTGAAGCTCCCCCCGAGGGTTTGGAGGGCCGGAGGGGCAGCCGCATCCCCCACCGCCGCGACCTTGACACTCACGGCCCCGACATCGATCCCGATGGTGATGCTCATGGAAGCCTCCGTCCACCAAAGCAGGGAGCGGCTAACACGTCATGTAAACAGTTACGCTGGACTTTCACCGCGACTTCCTCTTTCTAACAGAACATCTTCGGTGTACGCGCAATTGCTCCTTCACGAAGGCCGATTCTGTTTACTGGAGATCGCCCTTCTTCGAGAAGCAGAGATGGCGCCGAACGCAATATAAACGGCAAGCGACCAAGGGAACAGTAACAACACCGTAATGAAAATGCGGTACATGTTATCCTCTTTTCCTCTCTCCTGAACTCTCCGTCTAGAGCTTAACCACCGGTTGGTCAGGATTCAAAATCAGCTAGCAACGACTTCTAACCCCTATCGAGAGCAACACGGATGCCAAGACAGACTGCTATAAAAAACAACTACTTATCGAGGTGGTGGGTGAGAAATCTACGGTAAACGAATGGGAGGACCGGGTGACGGTGGGTGAAATTTCGCCAGTGGCTGGAGTCAGCGGAGGGCTACAT
>JBGQJI010000138.1:0-6445 GCA_041498975.1 Methylomirabilis sp. (SeqCode) | reverse complement strand
GCGGCGGTGGCTGCCGGGGCCGATGGGATCATGGTGGAGGTTCACCCCCGCCCCGAGGAAGCCCTTTCAGACGGGCCGCAAGCCCTCCTTCCGAGCACGTTCGCGAAACTCATGGACGAACTGAGCAGAGTGGCCCAGGCCGTGGGGCGAACCCTGTGACCTTTCGGTCCACGCCGGCGCCGCCGCACGCTGCAGCGCCACCTTCGCTCCCCCTTTTTCAGCGCCTCGCCATTCTCGGTCTGGGCCTGATCGGCGGAAGCGTGGGGCTCGCCTGCCGGGCCCGCCGCCTGGCGAAAGAGATCCGAGGGGCCGACCAAGACCCGGACCACTGCGCGCATGCCGTTGCATTGGGCCTTGTCGATCTGGCCTTTCCCGACGCGGTCGCTGCGGTTGAGGGAGCTGATATGGTCGTTCTCGCCGTGCCGGTCGGCGCGATTTCCTCCATGATCGAGCGGATCGCCCCCCATCTGGCGCCAGGCGCCGTTGTCACGGACGTGGGAAGCGTCAAGGTGCCGGTGGCGACCGCAATGGAGCGACTGCTGCCGAGCGGAAACGCGGTCCCGGGCCATCCAATTGCAGGACGGGAGCGGTCGGGGCCCAGCGCAGCCTCCGCCGAGCTGTTTATCGGTGCGAAGTGCGTCCTCACCCCAGGCGGATCCACCGATCCAGCCGCCGTTGAACGGGTACGCGCCCTGTGGAAAGCGATCGGGTCGGAGGTGCTGGAGATGAGCGCGGACCGACATGACGAGATCTTCGCTGCGGTCAGCCACCTGCCGCACATCGTCGCCTACGCGCTGATGGGCGCGATCCTCGATCTGACTGACGGCGAGGAGCTGCAGGAATTCGCGGCAGGCGGCCTGAGAGATTTCACGCGGGTGGCCATGAGCCATCCGGTCATGTGGCGGGACATCTGTCTCGCCAACCGCCGAAAGATCCTCGAGATGATCGAGCGGTTTCAGGTCGCCCTTGGCCGTCTCGGCGCGATGATCAGCGCCGGAGACGGCGAGGGACTCTCCCGACAGTTTGCGCGGGCCCGAGCCTGGCGAGAAGCCCTTGAAAGCCGAAAGGGGGAAAGTGACCGTAAGCGCAGTGTCGAATGAGGGGGGGGAACGGGCGTTGCTGGTAGGGCTCCACAGGAAGCGCAGCCCGCGCTGGGAGGCCGAGGACTCTCTGTCCGAGTTGGGTCGTCTGGCAGAATCAGCCGGCGCGACTGTGGTGGGAACGATCTTGCAGGAGCGCGACGCGCCAGACCCGCGTTATCTGATCGGGAAAGGAAAGGCTCAGGAGATCAAGGAGCGGTGGTACGGGAAAATCGACCTGGTGGTGGTGGACGAAGAACTGTCGGGCTCGCAGCAGCGAAGCCTGGAGGACCTGACCGGGTGGAAAACCATTGACCGTCCTTCGTTGATCCTGGATATCTTCGCTCAGCGAGCGAAGACCCGGGAAGGCCAGCTCCAGGTCGAACTGGCCCAGCTCGATTACCGTCTGCCCCGCCTCGTGGGGAGGGGGACCGACCTCTCCCGCCTGGGTGGCGGGATCGGGACCCGGGGCCCGGGCGAAACCCAACTGGAGACCGACCGTCGTGCTATCCGCCGGCGCATGGCCAAGGTCCGGGACGAGCTCGCGAAGGTCCGCCGTCATCGCGCGCTGCTCAGGCGGCCTCGACGCCGCCATGCTATCCCGATCGTTGCCTTGGTCGGGTACACCAACGCCGGCAAATCAACCCTCTTCAATGCTCTCACGCACTCAGACGTCCGGACGGACGACGCGCTTTTTGTAACTCTCGATCCCATCCTGCGCCGGGTGACCGCCCCGGACGGATTCACGTTTCTGTTATCCGACACGGTTGGATTCATCCGGCGACTTCCTCCGCAATTGGTCGCGGCGTTCAAGGCCACCCTCGAGGAGCTGGACGAGGCCGATCTGCTCCTCCACCTGATCGACGCGAGTCACCCCCAGATGATCGAGCAGAAACGGACCGTAGACACGATCCTGGGAGAGCTTGGCCTTTCCAGCAAGCCGATCATCGAGGTCCTCAACAAGGTAGATCTCCTGCCCGGCCGTGTCGAGCGGTCGTTCCTTGGGACCGATAGCGCGATACCACGTGTCGCCGTCTCTGCCCTTACGGGCCACGGCTTCGACCGACTGCGAGAGGTCGTGCGACACGTTCTCATGGCCTCTGGTGGACAGGCGTCTGGCCGAATGCCACGTGGGCGGATACCGACCGAAGGACAAGGCCGGTTAAAGGGAGAGGAGGAGTTGAGACCAGATGAGGGCGGCGCCCCTGCGGGCGATCGAGCGTCTGAGGAAGCGGCTGCGGCATGGACCTGGCGATGGTGAATCTCGCCAATGGGCTCACGATCTTGAGGATCCTGACGGCGCCAGTGATCTCGATCCTCCTGGTCTATAGGTTCTGGAGGCTTGCCGTGGCGGTGTTTCTTCTGGCGGGAATCACTGATGCCCTGGACGGGTTCTTCGCCCGTTCGAGAGCCCAGCGCACGGAGCTCGGGATGATCCTGGATCCACTGGCGGATAAGCTGCTCCTCTTTGCCGCCTTTATGACCCTGGTCTACCTGCACGAGATCCCCCGCTGGCTCTTCATCATCATCCTCAGCCGGGACCTGATCCTGATCGGCGGGTTTTTGGTCGTGTATATCGCCACGTCCCAGACGACGGTTTCTGTTTCACGAATGGGAAAGCTCACAACCGGATTGCAATTGGCAACCGTGCTGGGGACGATGCTTGGCCATGTGACCGGCGGGGTGGGGCCTTACCTGCCCTCGCTGGCCTATGTGACGGCCGGAGTGACGATCTTCTCAGGACTCGAGTACATTCTGCGGGGCGCAAAGCGTCTCAGCGGTTGACGGTGGGCCGCCGCATCCGAGGGAGCATAGCAAGCCAGCGGCGCAGGCCTGGCAGCACCACCGTGGCCTCAATCGCCTCGATCGCTTGGCCGTCGACAAGTGTCCCTTCGCGGTAGTCCACGACCGCCCGCCCGGTTTCCAGCTCAACTCGGGCCATTGTGACGCCTTCGAGCCCCTCCAGGGCTCTCCTCACCCGGTCTGCTCAAAGACCGCACAGCATTCCTGTGACCTCCAGGACCTTTCGCCGCCGATGTGTTTGAGGCGCGTGGGCACGATCGGAGAGGATCCGCGCTTCCGGCTTGACAAAGAGGTTTGCGAGTCTCATCGTGGGTCCTTCAGCGGGATGCTCCTGTCGATCGAGCGACCACGCGTCATCTCAGCCTACCGCTGAAATCCTTTCTCTGCAACCTGAAACCGACTCGAGGAATCGGTCCCGGCGCAGAGGGGGCGGGTGACTGAGGAAATTGATCGATGATGTCCCTTCCTATCGTGGCGATCGTCGGACGCCCCAATGTGGGGAAGTCGACCCTGTTCAATCGGCTGGTGGGAGGGCGAAGGGCGATCGTCCATGACGAGCCTGGCGTGACCAGAGACCGATTGTACGCGACGGTCCAGTGGAAGGGCAGGGCATTCGTCCTGGGAGATACTGGAGGGTTCGAGCCGACCGGTGCGACCGGTCTCGCTGCCCTCGTGGTCACCCAGGTCCGGCGCGCTATCCAGGACGCCGCCCTGATCCTCTTCGTGGTCGATGCCCGCGAGGGGGTGTCGCCCCTGGATCTGGAAATCTCCCGGCGGCTGCGACGAGATGCCCAGGCGCCGATCGTCGTGGTGGCAAACAAGGTCGATCGGGGGGGTCAGGAGCTCTCGGCATCTGAGTTCTTTCGCCTGGGATTTTCCCAAGTGGTTCCGATATCCGCCGAGCACGGAATGGGAGTCGCCGAGTTAGCCGACCTGATCGTGGAATCCTTGCCGGCGACAGTGGATGAGCCGGAAAAGAGCGCCATTCGGGTCGCGGTGGTGGGCCGTCCGAATGTGGGGAAGTCATCGCTGGTCAACCGGATCCTGGGGGAGGATCGGGTGATCGTGAGCGAGCAGCCTGGGACGACAAGGGACGCGATCGACACCCCGTTCACCTATAAAGACACCAGTTACGTCCTGATCGACACAGCAGGTCTCCGGTCCCGCGGCAAGGTCAGATGGCCGCTGGAGCGATTCAGCGTGCTCAGGGCGCTGCGGGCCATTCAGCGGTGCGACGTGGTCATCATCCTCTTAGATGGGCCGGAGGGGGTCGCGGAGCAGGATGCCAAGATCGCCGCCTATGTGGAGGACGCTGGCTGCGGAGCGATTCTCGTCGCAAACAAGTGGGACCTGATGCCACCAGGCGCGGAGGCAAAGCAGCAACTTACACTACAAATCCGTGACCGCCTGAGACATCTGGACTACGCGCCCATCGCGTTTGTCTCCGCGTTGACGGGGCTCGGGGTCTCGACGCTCTTCCCAATGCTGAATGCCGTCTCGCAAGCACGCTGCCGACGAATCCCGACCCCTGAGATCAACACTCTCATCGGCGAGGCGGTGCGTAAGTATCCCCCACCCTCGCATGGCAGACGGCCGATTCGATTCCACTATGCCACGCAGGCCGCGGGTCCTCCTCCCACTTTTCTGCTGTTTGTCAGCGATCCAACCGGCGTGCGGGTCCCGTACAGGCGCTATCTGGTCAACCAACTCAGGGACGTGTACCGGTTTGTTGGCACACCGATTCGTGTGGTCTTCAAAGGGAAGCGGGGGTGATCGGCCAGGTGCTACATACTGTGCGGAGTGAGTATGAGGCGACGCGTGAGCCCAGGCCGCGGGAGAGTCCGATGACGGGCGGCGGCCCGCCCCTCGAGGTCGGGTACCCGCGCAGAAGGCGCGGGTGCGCGGGGAGGGCCGATCGGGTGCAGGGGGCGCGGAGGGGCCGGGTCCGGGCCAATATCTTCGATAGTGCGGTCCCGCTCATTCAGCCTGCCGGTCAAAGCACCCCTGTGTCTTTGACGGCGGCGTCCTGTTCCCCCTTGTATCCTCTGGCGCCATTTCCATGTGTTCGGCGCGACTTGGAGAGTGAAAACGGAGCAACCAGGATACTCGGGCGCCTTTATGCATATGCCAAACAGTCTCCGGATGGCCTGCGCGTTGCGCTGACAAGTCGCCTTTGAAGCGGCTGGGATGAGTAAATTGTATGCCATATTGACATGGATCATAGGGATTTTTGATCTGGATGATAGAACTCGAACCTCGCTTGTCATAGGCTAGGACGCAGGCGGGTTTGCCTCGTCAAATGGCTGTGATCGCATCTAACTCAGGATGCACCCGCCGGGAACTAGTGCTTGACAGGTGTCCGCGCTACATGCTAGCTTGCGCGCATCAAGAAGGGGAGGTTCTTGGTCAAGGCCTCCCTGGGATGAGCGGACTCCAAGGGGGCATGACTGCATCTCCGTATGCCGCATTGTTCATGTTCGTACCCTGGGACGATCCGGACCGTGCGAACCCTTGGAAGGACCCGGCTGCAAACGTCTTTCCGCCGACTTCAGGCATCGTTTTTCCCATAGATAGCCTATATGGTATTTGCAGGTCCACGCATGCGCGTCATCTTTCTATGCGGGTGATGCCGCAGAAAAAGGGCGTACAACCGATCGAGGGGGGAGGTTGATCATGAAGGGATTAGAGAAGCTTCAGGCACCAAAAGACGGACACGCGATCACCTTGAAAGGTGGAGAGTTGGTCGTCCCGGACGATCCGATCATCCCCTTTATCGAAGGTGATGGCACGGGCCGCGACATCTGGCGCGCCTCCGTTCGCGTGTTCGACGCGGCGGTGAAAAAGGCCTATGGCGGCAAGCGCCGTATGGTCTGGTTCGAGGTCTATGCCGGGGAAAAGGCGTTTAATACTTTCAATAACTGGTTGCCAGACGACACGGTCGAGGCATTCCGCACCTACCTGGTGGGGATCAAGGGACCGCTCACGACACCTGTAGGGGGCGGCATTCGAAGCCTGAATGTCGCGCTGCGCCAGATGCTGGATCTCTACGTCTGCCTGAGGCCGGTTCGCTATTTCCGCGGCGTGCCGAGCCCAGTGAAGCACCCCGAGCTGGTCGATATGGTGATCTTCCGCGAAAACACTGAAGATATCTACGCCGGGATCGAATGGGAGGCGGAATCGCCGGAGGCGAAGAAACTCATCGCCTTCCTCCGGACTGAGATGGGGGTGAAGAAGATCCGGTTCCCGAACACCTCGGCGATCGGGATCAAGCCCATCAGCCGAGAAGGGACGGAGCGCCTCATCGATGCCGCGATTCAATTCGCCATCCGCCACAAGCGGAAGTCCGTGAATATGGTTCACAAGGGCAACATCATGAAATTCACAGAAGGGGCCTTCCGGGATTGGGGGTATGCGCTGGCTGCCACGAAGTACCGGAGCGAGACGGTGAGCATTCGAGAGAGCTGGATCCTCGACAACAAGGAGAAGAACCCCAACCTCACCGTCGAGGAGAACGCCCGGGCGATCGAACCCGGCTACAAAGATATGACACCCGACCAGCAGGC
>JBGQJI010000137.1:0-6520 GCA_041498975.1 Methylomirabilis sp. (SeqCode) | reverse complement strand
TGTGATCGTGATCCAGGGGAACTATGGAGCCTGCGGTGCAACAGGAACGGAGGGTCCAACACTTGACGAATTCTTCGTGCATAAGCCGACCTTACGAAAAGGGTTCAGGCCGCTGGTGAACAGGCGCCTGGGGACAAAGGTGTGGAAGTGCGTTCCCGGGCCCAACAGCGATCGTATCTTCCCTTCGATCCCGGTGCTGAAGCGGGATCGCGGGCGGTACATCCTGAGTGACGACGAAGTCCTGGACCTGGCGCGGGCCGCGATGGATGTGGAGGCGCACCTGAAGCGAACAACGGAACTGAGCTGGGCAAAAGATGGAGATGGCATCAGCGCCGGAAGCGGGATGCTGTTCCTGCTTCAGGTCCGGCCCATCGTACCGCGGTCGCGTCCCATGGAACTTCCCGTCTACATCGCGGCCTCGTCAGGCGGTCCTCAAGGTGTGTTGCTGCGCGGGAGGGGTGTCGGGGACACGGTCGGTTACGGCAAGGTAAAGGTCATGCGAGACGCGGCTCAACTCAACGAGTTCACCGTGGGGAGCGTCCTGGTGGCCGAAGCCACTGACCCTGAATGGGAGCAGGCAATGGAGGTCGCGGCGGCGGTGATCACCGTCCAGGGCGATCGCAACGGCCATGCGGCCCGTTTCTGCGGCGAGCGTGGCCTGCCGTGTCTGGTCGGCGCCGGCCGCGCCGTGGCATGTCTTGTCGATGGAATGGACGTGACAGTGGACTGCCGGAATGAGATGGGCATCGTGATAAAGGGGCCGGGTTCGTACCGGGTCGAACGGCTCGGCCCGGCGGAGCTTCCAAGAACTAAAGCTGAATTGATGTTGATCGCGGGACCCCCGGAGCGCGTGTTTTTCGAGGCCCGGTACCCCACTGATGGCGTTGGGCTGGTGGACGTGGATGCCATCATCGAAGACCAGGTCGGCATTCATCCCTTTGCCTTTCTTGACTTCGATCAGCTCCAGGAGCAGGCAGATCAGGGCCTTGGAGATGGAGCGGGCCTCGCCACCCTGGTGGACGCGATTCAGGAGCGTGCGGGATCTTATCGCAAGAAGACCGACTGGCTTGTGGATCGCATCTCCTGCGCGGTCGGCTCCATAGCTGCTGGCTCCTACCGCGAAGCGGCCGGCCACGTGAAAGGGGACGTCCTTGTCCGCCTTTCGAGCCTCAGCGCGGATCGATACGCGCGCCTCCTGGGAGGAGATCGTTATGAGCCCAAGCCGGGAGACCCGCACCATGAGCTGCGAGGTGCCGGCCGCCACTGTCACGCGGTATATGGGCGTGCCTTCTCTCTCGAATGCCAGGCGATCAGGCGCGTCAGGGAGGAGATGGGGCTGAGCAACGTGAAGCTGGTTGCCCCGCTGTGCCGCACGCCGGAAGAAGGGAGGAGACTCATCTCGCTGTTGGCAAGGCACGGTTTGGTTCAGGGCGAAAACGGCCTGCAGGTGTATCTGCAGGTTCAGACTCCAAGTAACCTGTTCCTCATCGAGCAGTTCGGCCGTCTCTTCGATGGCTTCATGGTGCAGGGCGAAGATCTTCTGTCCTTGGCCGTTGGCGCGGGCGGTATCGGCCCTGAGCAGGGGCTCTTCACAGAAGGAGCGGCCGCTGCGAGACGGTTTTGCAGAGAGCTGTTGAAGGGGGCGAGACAGCTTCGACCGCAGCGCAGGGTAGGTTTCTGCGCCCGGGACCCGGAGGCGATCCCCTCGTGGGTCGCCGATTTCGCCGGAATGGGCGTCGACTTCGTCGCCACGCGGCCGAATAAGCTGGCCGCGACAAGGCTGATCGTGGCCTACGCCGAGCTCGCACGACAGGAGCGAAAGCAGTTGGTGCTCGTGGAAGCGGACCCCGCCACGGGCCGGGAAACCATACACTTGGGTGTGCCGCTCGGGTGGCTCAAGGATCGAGCGAAGCGTTGGCCCCGGGATCTGGCGGGGCAGGTCCGAGCGCTTCCTGTCGAGAGCAGGAGGGATGTCGCCGCCTTCCTGGGCACAATGACGCCCAGGGTCCAGGTCGAACGGCCGGGAGACGAGCGTGACCTGTTCTGCTGGCGCGCTGAGGAGGGGGATGTGGCGAGGGAGAAGCGGGCGAAGGGTGTCAGGTCGGTCAGAATCCGACCGGTCGGGAGCCTGGATGTTCGAGAACTGGCGGAGGTCGCTCATGTCTGGAGCAACCAGTTCCAGGCTGCCGGTCGGAGGCTGCCAGAAGTCAGCGGGGCGAAGGTCAGCGGGCTGATCAAGCGATTCGAAAACGCCAGAGGCGAGTTCCTGGCCAACACGTTTACCACAGTGGTTACGGAGCTGTTTACCAGAGAGGCGCAGAGGAGGTGAGGGGGAACGGGGATCCCCCTGAGGCGGTTCGAAGGCGTGGGAAACCAGGCAGAACCCCTGAATGGCTCTTCGGACGGCTTTTCCTCGAAGAGTCACATCCGATGCGTGTCGAGGGAACGGGTGGCGCGGCCGAGCGACGTCCACTGACCGGCGCAAAGTGCGAGGGCTGATCATGGAAGCGGAGATCCTAGAGCGACTCAATCGTGGCATCATCCTCAGGACAGGAGCCTTTCTCACGAACGATCACTTCGTCCTGCCTTCGGGCCGCCATGCCCAGGAGTATGTGGAGAAGGCGTTGGCCACCACCGAGCCGGCCTTCACCGAGGGCCTGGGAGATGTGATTGCCAAGCATTTCGCGGACCAACCGATCGACCTGGTGCTCACCACCGGCTATGGCGCGTCGCTCCTGGGCCATTGCGTTGCGCGCGCCCACCCCAGACGACCCCGATTCATCTATGCCAACAAGCAGCGTGACGGGTCGGGCGCCAGCCAAGTCTCCCTTCCGAGAGAGTTCCGTCAGTACTTTGCTGGAACTCCCAATGTGCTGATTGTCGAAGACATCCTGACCACTGGGGAGACAGTACGGGGGCTCATCGACCTGGTTAAATCGTTGGGCGGGAGGGTGGTTGGGATAGGGACACTCTGGCGGAGGAGCCAGAAGGTGAAGTTCAAGTTCCCCCTTGTTACGCTGGTCGATCGGGAGTTCCCGACATACGCGCCGAAGGACTGTCCGATGTGCCGGAAAGGCATCCCGATCAACCGGGAATTCCTGGCCGAGTCCACTTCACAGGACTCCCGCGAGAGGGCGGCGAGCGCCCACTGACTTCATGCCCCCAATAGGCGCGTTTGGCCGGCGCTTTCCGGACGTGCAGGATGTGATTTTCGAGTGGGGAGTGTCCTCCGCCGGGAGGGGGACTTCTCCAGGAGGGATGGACGTCTTCCCGCATTCGATGCGGGCAGCAGATGGGACGTTCGAAGCGGTACTCGGTTGCCCCAACCCTCGATGTCGAGGCGGAGGGTTCGAGGTCGAATTCCTCGTGGAATCGATGATCAGCGAGCGGCTGAAGGAGAAGATCGGGCTGCTGGTCTGCATCGGGTGGGAACGACAGCAGGGGAGCAGGACGGAGAGAACCCCTTGCATGGCAGCGATCAGATATCGAGTCCGGCTGTGCTACCGTGAGCCGGTCGTGCAGGCGACTCCAAAGGAGATGAATGGGAAGGGTGAGCCATTCTGACCAAACCAACACAACTCACGGTGGAGGCTGCTGTGGCCATCAGATCCTTGCTCTTAAAGGATGGTATCATCCTCGCTGTGCTCGCGATCTTGCTCCCCGTCCTGTCACGGGCAGAGGCGCCGGCAGGAGCTTCCTCTGCAGGCCTGGAAAGGGCGACCGAGTTGAGGGTCGCTATGACGGAGGAGACGGGGGCGAGAGCCGTCCGGGCCATGTCCTCTGCCGACGATTCGCGAGAAGACAGAACGGCGGGATCGGCGCCGGTTCGCCCGGAGGAGGGGTTTCGGGCGGGAACCTGGCACCTCGGTCTTTTGGGCGGCTACAGCATATGGCATAAAGTCTTCCAGGCAAGGACTGCCAATGTACACTTCGCCCCTCTTCTGCCTCAGATCGGCTACACGGTCACCGATGTGCATGGCCCGTTCCCGATCCGGGGTAGCCTGGAACTGATCCTCGAACCGACCTTCCTGGTCACCACTTCACCCAGCACAGCGTTCGGCGAGGGCGCCAGCCTTCTCCTCCGCTACAATTTTGTGACAGGCACTCGGTGGGTGCCGTTCATCGATCTCGGGATGGGGATCCTCCACTGGAATCTTCGCCTGCCTCGCATCCTCGAGACCCAGTTCAACTTCACGCTTCAGGGCGGACCTGGGCTTCACTACTTCGTCACGGAACATCTAGCCATCACCGGACAGGCTCGTTTCCACCACATCTCCAACGCCGGCACCGACAGCCCGAACATCGGGATCAATTCCAGCGTGTACCTGGCAGGCATCTCCTATTTCTTTTAGGGCTAGCTCTTAGCAATCAGCAGTCAGCTATCAGCAAGACACAAGAAAAGCTGAAGGCTGACGGCTGAAAGCTGAATGTTTCTCTTTTCACTCCTTGCTGCCGCCGCGCACCCATTTGTTGGGAGTCCCGTCCAGCGGTGCGTCCTCGCCGGGCCGCCAGAGTGTCACCTGCTCGATCTGCTTTGCCAGGGCGAAGTCCTTCTCCGTGATCCCGCCGGCGTTATGGGTCCGAAGTTTGACCCAAACCTTTCCCCATGTGACTTCCAGGTCCGGGTGGTGCCAGGCAGCCTCGGCGAGGTAGCCGATGGCGTTGACCAGCATGAGGGTGGCTGGCCAGCCATCGGTGTTGAATTTTCTCCTGATCCAACGCCCCTCCAGGTACCAACCAGGCAGTTCTTGCTCCAGGCGCTTGACCACTTGGTCGTCGGGGATCACCGGGTACTCTTTGGGTTTCATGGATGGTCCCTCCTCTGTAGGTGCCCGAGATGCTACGATCTGGTACGTAGTGTAATGCAGCCGCGCCTCTCATGGCAAGCGGTCCACCATGTCCGGCGCAAGCCCGTGTGACGTATGGGCCCTCCATCGGAGTGCTTGCGAGTGACCTTCTCCCTCCACGCGACCTGCCGCCTGGAGTCGAGGAACCGCTGCGCTCGCGCTCTGGCCGGTTGGCAACCGACGACCCGGGTTTCCAGATCCCTGGCGACCTGGTCGTGCGAGGTTGGGAGAATCCATGGAAGGATGGTCAGTTACCACTGCTCTCAAGATGGCAGGTGGGGGTTCGGGTAGGAAGAAAAGGCAGTGTTGCTAAATTCAGTGCAGGTGTTGGGGAAGTTGATTCATCTCCGTGCGGGAAGGGGGCGGAGGGCCATGGCTGCCCGTGCATTGTATCGCGGAGCGCGATCCCCACTCTGCAGGTATCGGGGATGCCTTTTGTGCTGCGAACGTCTCATCATCGAGGGCGAGATCGAACACCATCATCAGGAGATCCCTTGCCTGTCCCTGGAGATCCTTGGCATGGCCTTGGAGAGGCGCCACCTCCTGGAGGCCGAGGTCCGAAAAGACCCGGATGCCGGCCTCTTGCCGAGGTGATGAGCTCAAACTCCAGCTTGTCGAGGCCGGAGTTACTAAGCGGAGCGGGAAATAGATGACGCCTCCGCCCGCACCGCTTAGTTCGCGGGGAAGACCCTCCCGCTTGCAGGAAGGTCAGCAACCGCTCGGCCCTCCCCGCGGGCCCTACCGAGAGGGGCGGGCCGCCGCCCCTCATCGGACTCTCCCCCGGACTGTGCGGCCTGAGCTCAAGTGTCGCCTCATTCATGCTCCGCACAGTGTGGGCGATCTGAATCAGCTCTCACATAGTGCTCGAGGAGCCGCTGGATCATCAACGCCTCCCCGGCCTGACCGCCGAGGTCTTGCCGCAGGCCCTCGACTTACGGATGCACCTTTCTGTGCTGCACGCCTTCGTACCGGGGGCCGGCAATCTCCCTCAAGCGCTTCAGATCGTGTTTTGCTTCCATCCATCGGATCGAACCGGAGATGGAGCGCATCATGAGGGAGTAAGCGCGGGCGTATCCACCCGTGTAGCGGACCCCCCGCACCAGCTCGCCGTCGGTAATCCCGGTAACAGCTACAAAGACGTTTTGCCCCTTACAGAGGTCATCGACAGTCAAAATACGATCCAAATCCTGGCCTTCTTCGGCAACGATCTGTCTATCACGTTCGTCCCTCGGCCAGAGCCTGCACTGCATCTCTCCGCCCAGGCACTTCAATGCACAGGCGATGAGCACTGCTTCGGGCGATCCCCCGACCCCCATGAGCAGATCGATGCCGGTGTCTTCTTCCATGGCGGCCATGATCCCGGGCGCGACGTCCCCCTCACTGATCAGTTTGATCCTGGCGCCGGCTTCCTTCACCTCTTTGATGAGCCGTTCGTGGCGCGGGCGGTCCAGCATGACCACCGTGAGGTCATCGATCTCGCGACCTTCCGCCTCGGCAACCCTCCGCAGGTTCTCCCGGACAGGAGCGTTCAGGTTAATCGCTCCCTTGGCATTAGGCCCGACGACGATCTTATCCATGTAGGCGAGGCGTGTGAAGAACAGTGAATGCCGCTCGGCGACGGCCACAACGGAAAGCGCGCCTGGCCGGCCGTTGGCGAGGAGGGTGACCCCGTC
>JBGQJI010000136.1:0-6525 GCA_041498975.1 Methylomirabilis sp. (SeqCode) | reverse complement strand
TAAGGCCCAAGGGATGGTTTTCCGGTTTCGAAAGTTGACCCCAAAAACCACACAAGATTAACCCCTCACCCGCGGTGTTTGCCGACGACCGTCACTGTACTGGCCTGAGGGCCCTGCTCGCCCATCTCCTCGACGAAGCGCACCTCCGCACCGATCTCCAAACGGTCAAATCCTTCGCCCAACACACTGTTGCGATGGAAATAGATTTCACTCCCGTCGGGCGTTTCAAGGAAGCCGTATCCCTCTTCCGGAAAGAGCTTGCTCACACGCGCCTGTGGGAAAGCCTCGTGGGCCTTCACGCTGCCACGCTGGCGGCGCGCATAGTCTTCCAGCCGGCGCCGTATTGCATCGAAGGCCTCCCGGATCGCCACGTAGAGGTCCTCGTCCGACTGGCGATTCACGACCAGCTCGTCGCCTGGCACGGTCAGGTCGATGCGCACCTTGAACGGCCCGCCTTTCCGGTGGTGCCGAACCGGGGCCTCCACCACGACCCGGCAACCCATGATCTTGTCGTAGAAGGCATCCAGCTTGGCGGCCCTCTCGCGGATATACCCTTCTACTGCCTCAGAGGGAGCGATGTCGCGTAGCGTGACGTGCACTGGAAGCTGCATAGCGACCTCCTGAAGAGTTCCTATTCCAAACGCACTTGTGAAAGTGATGTCACTGCGAGGAGCGAGACCCCTCGCCTGTCCTGAGCTAAGTCGAAGCCTGCGCTGAGCCCTGTCGAAGTGGGCCTGTCCCGAGCACTGCCGAGGGAGCTGCGCCTCGCAACGACACTGCGTGTCGGATTGCCACGCTCCCGTTGGTCGCTCGCAATGACGATGTAACGGCACTTACTGTTCGATCAGTTGCCGCAAGCGGAAGCGCCTGCCCACGTCCCGGTCCAGGCGATGAATCCCCTCCTCGCGCGTCGCCTCCGTGGCGTCCTCGAACTCCTCCTGCGTAATTGGCCGGGCGATCTCCGGATACCGGTATGCCTCGCCACAGGGTCGATACTGGTCCATCAGGTTGACGTAGGTGTTACGGGACACCTCTGCAGCCAGGAAGCGCATCACCTCCCGGGTTCCGGCCACACCGCCAGGCATCACCAGGTGTCGCACCAACAGCCCGCGCACCGCCAGCCCTTTTTCATCCAAGACCAGGTCGCCCACCTGCCGGTGCATCTCTGGTACGGCGGCCTGCACCACCTGGGGATAATCCTCTGCCCCCGAGTACCGCCCCGCGTGAGCCGGGTCCATATACTTGATGTCAGGCATGTAGATGTCGAACACCCCGTCCAGGAGCCGGAGCGTCTCCACCCGGTCATACCCGCCGGTATTGTAGACCAGGGGGATCCGGAGACCTGAGTCGATAGCGTACGGTAACGCCGCGAGAATCTGGGGGACCATGTGCGTGGGGGTGACGAAGTTGATGTTGTGGCAGCCCATGGCCTGCAACTCCACCATCATCTTGGCCAGGCGTTGATGGGAAATCTCCTCGCCCAGCATCAAGTGACTGATCTCCCAGTTCTGGCAGAACACGCAGCGGAGGCTACACGAGGTAAAGAAGATGGTGCCCGATCCATGACGGCCTACCAGGGGCGCTTCCTCACCGAAGTGGGGATTGTAAGACGAGACGACCGGGAGCGCATAGGTCCGGCACTTACCCAGCCGGCTCTCGAAGCGGTTTACCCGGCAAAGGCGAGGGCAGACGGTACACGCCCGTAGCAGCTCCTGAGCGGCCTGGATCCGTTCCGCGAGGACGCCTTGTTGATGGAGGGTCAGGTAGGACGGCGTAGGTGCCATGACTATCCCGTCGGGGTGCCTATGACGCTGATGCTGGTGATCGCCGCTGCCACCACGCATCGCTGCGAGATCGCCACCTCCGCAGAGAACGCTGGATTAATCCTCTTCAGCTTTTGAATCGGTCGCGCCCCGCTGCCCGTCCGCGCCATGAGGTTATCACCGGGGTCCTGCGGAGCTCAGGGGCGGTCCGCCGCTGGAGCAGCTTCAACGGAACAGATTTCACGGGGAGCTTTGAACTCTAGCGCTGCCGCGCGATGCGGGAAGGCACCCCTCCATGTGATTGAAAGGGCAACAGTGACAGGACAACCCACACCGGTGACGCCCGGGAAGCGCCGCACGGATCGTGCAACGCGAGGCTCAGAAAACCGAACGCTCTCCCGCCGTTGAGCCACGGTCTGAAGTACTACCGGAGGCCTTGCGGCCTCGGGCATCATCTCGAGGTTCGCCTAATGCGCTTTGAGAGAGAGTTTCAGGCTCTTTCTATCCTGGACGAAGTTCAGCTTGCCCTCCCTGGCCAGCCAGCCGAGCGCCATGAGGAGGATCTGCTCCGACAGCTTCGTCCCCTGCTTCAGCTTGCTCAGGGTTGTCTCGCCGTGCTGGTCGAGGTACTCCCAACCGATGCCCGCTGCTTTCCCGATCTCCGCTTCCATGGAAGCCTCCTACTATACCTCCCGGCTCCCCTAATGAAGATTCAACTTCTGGGCTTCGAGGTATCCCCCGACGATTGCTGCGTGGACTGCTATGAGCAGCAATCGCCGGAGGACGAGAGATGCGCTAGCCCTTCAGAGACCAGAGCTCCCCTTCGTGCAGGAGCCTGATCTGCGCGCGGAACGCCCGAACCATCAGGACCGGCCTCGGCGAGTGCCTAAGGACCTTTTCGGCCACGCTTCCCCGCTCAAACGCGCTTAGCCCGGTTTCGCCATGGCTCATCATGGCGACGAGATCCACGTTTTCCCGTTCGGCCGCCGTGAGGATCTGCACCGCCGGTTCCCCCGGCAGTACCTCAACCTTCGTCTTCACACCTGCCTTCTCCAGGCCCTTGGCCACCCCCTCCAGGTACCTCGTCGCCCGAGCTTCCGCGTCTTTGGTCCACTTCTTGGTCTCGCTGGGCGCTTCGAGAAGAAACTCCGCGTGCACTGGCACGGCGCGCACCAGGACTGCCTTGCCGCCGGTCGCTTTAGCGATCGTCTTCACGTGTGGCAGAATCTGCTCGGCCAATTTCGACCCATCCAGGGGAACCAAGATCCGCTTATACATGACCTTCCCTCCCTCCTGCTCCGCGAGTCCATCGTGTCGCTCGGACCCGCCACCCTAAGTATTCGCCAACGCCAACCCGGCAGGACCTGTCGCGAAGTCCTGCCCTCACACTCAGCGATCCAGCCGGCACAGCGCTCCACTGCAAACAGACATCGACATCATCCTCGGCAGTGCGGATAGCTTCATGTGAAAGACCAGCCGCCCACATCCATTGGCTCCCGAGGACCCCGCACCGTGCCCTGATCACTCGCCCTCGCAGAATTCTTCAACCCGGGCGCCAGTGAGCCGCAGGAAGTCTTTGGACGCGATTCGGATCACTTCATGGTGGGTCCCGGCGGGAAAGGCGACCATCTCCTCGCCTATCAGGTCCTTATCAAGGTACACCGGAACCCCATAGAGATTCCCGAACGCCGGCATAGCCCCCGTTTCGCAGCCCTTGAACGTCCCGGCAAAGTCCTCCTCTTTTGCCAGGGTCGCGGTGCTATCATGTAGGATTTGCGCAATCCGATTGAGGTCCACCCGGCATTTGGCAGGCAAGACTGCCATGGTCAAGCCTTGCTGACCCTTCAGCACGACCACCTTGGCGAAGGCCCGACCGGGGATATGAGCGGCCCCCGCCACCTCCTGGGCCGTGTATGCCTCCATATGAGGGAGAACCTCATACTGCACCTTTTGCTGATCCAGCCACTCTCGCATGCGCGCTGCCACGGTCATCGTCGCACCTCCCTCCAGGCAGGCGACGGCCTCTCAGAGGAGGCTCCTGCTCTTGCGTAACCAGCCGATGCGGCCAGCCCGGGCCGCCCAGATCCTGCGCGACCTGACGGTCGAGGTGAGGGACCACGTCGGAAGGGCCGTCGAGCTGTAAAAGGCGCGGGACCGCCGGGCCGAACGCCTCGGTCACACTACGCCTCTACCTCGGCCTCCTTTTCCAGCTTCGCCGCCCTGGCCGGATCGCACTCAGGGCAATACCAGTCCTTTTCCAAGACGTCGTTCTTCAGGTCGGTCCCGCACTGCGAACAGACCTTCTTGGTCATCACCATTGATCTCACCTCCTTCTACAGAGAGATCTGCTCAGACGGGATCGCGGGCCGAACCCCTGAGCAGTCGGCCAATGGAGGAAGAAAGCGTGTCGCCAACACCAACCCAGCCCCTCGCTCGGCCCCGTGGTCGTCCACACCTCCTCCTCCCCTCACCGCTCCACAGGCAAGCTGGGGTCGTTGCCCCACTCGCCCCAGGAGCGGTCATAGCCCCGAACGTTCGGGTATCCCAAAAGCCTGAGCGTGAAGTAGCTGAGGGCCGCGCGATGCATCGTCTGACAGTAGGCTATGACCGTCTTGTCCCTCGTCACCCCCGCCTTCTCGTACAGGGCCGCCAGTTCATCGCCCGGCTTGAACGTCTTGTCGGCTTTCAGGTTCTGTGTCCACTCGATGTTGGCCGCCCCCGGGATATGTCCTCCCCGTTTCGCACGGACATCCTCGCCGCGAAACTCTTTCGGCGAACGCGCGTCCACCAATGCCAGATCAGGTTTCCCCATGTTCGCCATAATCCAGCGCGCTGACGCCACGAGGTTTGTCTTGGCACGGATCCGGTAGGCAGACCTGATCACTTGGGGAGCCTCTTTTGAAAGGGCGCGCCCCTCGGCGACCCACATCGTCTGACCTCCATTCAAGAGTGCCATCTTGTCGTGGCCAGCATAATCCAGGGTAAAAAAGAGACGCGACGCGTTCAGCCCGCCGTGTTCGTCGTAGGCCACCACCATGGTCTCGCTCGTGATACCAAGCTGTCCCAGCATCTCTTCGATCTGATAGTCCGGGGGCATAGTGAACCCGGGTTCCTTCAAGGCCAGTCGTACCTCATTGACCGCCAGATAGACGGCACCCGGGATGTGACCTGCCGCGTATTCCTCTTTGCTATCGCGCATATCGATGATCCGGAGGTCTCGGTCAGTTAGGTGCCCCGCCAGCCAGTCGGTATCCACGAGAAACTGAGGGTTACCGTAGCCGGCAGCTACCGCCACTCCTTCGATCGCTGCGAGCAGGCCAACCGCCGCCACCATTGCCATGGCCATCCTTTTCATGAGCGTCCCCCTCCTGATCCGGGCACCGCGGAAGGGGAGGGCTCGACACGATCGCTCTCACCCATCCGTTCGACCTGTCTCTCCGTTCGCCGTTCGAACCGCCCGATCAGCCAGAATGCCCCACCGGCCACCACGATCAAGAGGACCATAACCCCCGCTGGTGGCAGTCCGATCCAGTCAGAGAGCGTCACGTCGCCCAGCTCGCCCGAAAAATAGAACGAACCCAGGCGATCGAAGAGCTCGGCAAAGCCAAAGATCCCGGCGAGCACCCCCCCCATGAAGGCAAGGGCGTCCCATTTCCCGCTGGCCGCCGCCACTGCCGAGGTGCCGGGACAGTAGCCGCCCACGACGAAACCGATCCCGAGAAGCAACCCACCGACCAGTTGCGGCCAGATATAGGTCGGCATGGCGGCCAAGAGATCGAGGTCGAGTAAACCGACGCTCCCGAGGGAAAGCAGCCCGACCATGGCCACCAAGATAGCGCTCAGCATCACCTTGGGGACCGCGAAGTCCCTAAGGTAGAAGACGGCGGTCAGCTTCCTCGCGCTCCCGAATCCAGCCCGCTCTAGGAAAAAGCCGAAGAGGAGGCCGACCCCGAAGGCGAGAGCCAGACTCCACGTTTCTCCGAACAGCCCTTGGACCTCCAGCGGACCGGTCATTCCCATTCCCTCCGCACGAAAGGCGCAGCTAGGAACGCCCCGGCGAAGACCGCCAGCATGAAGGCCCAGCTCCCTAGCGCCATCACCGCGCCCCCGCTTAACGCCTGCCCGCTGGTACACCCTCTCGCCAGTCGGCTGGCAAACCCCATCACGAGGCCACCGAGAAAGGCCAAGCCGACCCGGCTTCCTCTGCCGATAGACGGGCCACACTCGATCTGGCCTTTCAGACGGCCGGCCGTGGCCGCTCCCACAAATCCACCGATCAGCATGCCGAGCACCTCGAATACGATCCAGGACAACAGCGGCGAGCGCCCCGGCGTAATGTAGCCCCCGAGGTAGCTATTGTTCTGACCGTAACCGGGCGCGACGGTCTCTACGAGAGCGGCGGTGGCCGCTGTGTAAGCCCCCGAAGCTCCAAGGCCATGCCCGGTCAGATAGAAAGTCAGCAGCAGAGTCAGACCCAGCGCGCCTCCAGCCACGAATGGCCCCCAATAGGGCCTTTGGGTCCCCCTATCCGGATTTCTCATTCCACCCTCCGTCATCCTACCTTCCTGTAGCTGCCCTATCAGCAGCCCTGAAGGCAAGAGCATATGCCTGTACAATAAGGGAGGTACCATCAGAAGGTGTGCAAATAGGAGAAAGGCGGTGTACCCTCTCGGGTGACTTACGAACCCGCCGGGCTGACACCCGGTCAGAGAGAGGAGGACACCGCCATGGAGAAGCACACCACAGAACCACCCGTCGCGTC
>JBGQJI010000135.1:0-6545 GCA_041498975.1 Methylomirabilis sp. (SeqCode) | reverse complement strand
GCGCCGGTCGGGCCAGTGGCCCCTGTGAGACCGATGAGGCCGATGGGGCCTTGGGGCCCGGTCGCGCCAACGGGGCCAGCCAAACCTTGGGGACCAGCAGGGCCGGTTAGACCGATGGGACCGGTGGAGCCTTGGGGGCCGGGAGGACCAGGGGGTCCCTGGGCCTGTGAACCGGTAGATCCTTGGGCCCCGGAGGTATCAACGAGCTCGCGCTTCATGGCAACCCCGGCAAAACGGACTCCCGGCGTAGTCGAGTCATCCGCGGCAAAGACAAAGCCATTTGCGATGGTGCCGGCAAGCTGTCCAACTTGGCCCTCGAACGTGATGGCGCTAGAAAAACTGATCAAAAGGTAGCCGTCCTCATCAACCACGTACGGGGCCCCTACAACGTTGACCGGGATCGGCGGTAGCTCGCCCCACTGCAGGAGCGTCCCGTCCATGCTGACCGTCCCGCTGGCCCCGATGCTGCAGTCGCTAGGCGGGGTAAACGTAAAGGTCAGGAGCGCCTGGTCGGTGGGCGGCGCGTCAATTGCCACGCTCGCCACATACAGCCCATCGAGGGCACAGCTCGTGATGGCGGCGCCCGCAGGGGAAGAGAGGAAAAGCAGTGCGAGAGCGCTTAAGACATATGACAACCACCGGTTCATGTTCCCTCCTTGGCGAGGGTAAGATACGTCGGAACCCTCTCCGCTGACTGGTCAAGGCATCCGAAGTCTAATACTTGACCACACTGGCTCCCATCCGAAAGCTTGAGATGAATATCCTGCCGAACCCGCATTGAATGGGTCTCGCCGAATGCCTCTCTTGGACAATGCCTTTCACGAATCAAAGTTGGCGGAGTAGATTCTGGCATGTGTCCCCTTGAGCCTCCGCATGCTTATCGCTCAATGCCCGCTCCACTGCAGATTCGAGCACTCGAAGGTCTTGGATCGGCTTCTCCAGGCTGTCCGTCACCCCTAGACGCAACGCCTCGAAGGTACTTTCCTTGGCTTCATAGCCTGTCAATATGATGACGCGGACGTCAGAATACAGACTCTTGGCCTTGCGGATAAGTTCGAGCCCACCCATCCCTGGCATCCGTAGGTCCACGAGCAGGAGATTAAATGTCAGCTCCTGCAGCAACGAAATAGCAGCCTCGCCGTCCTCTACCCCATGAGTCATGTAGCCGGAGGCCTGAAGCAGATCAAGCAGCATCGAACGAAAGTTCTCGTCGTCGTCCACCACTAAGATCCGAGGCTTCTGTTCCGGGTGGGCCTGGAGTGAAGTGTGCTGCAGGAGCCATCGATCGATATCTTCCTTGCGGAAGCGCCAGCGTCCCCCCATGCGCATGGCCGGAAGCTGAGCATCCTTCTGTGCGAGAGGATGGACCCTCAAATAGCGGCCCAGGCTTCGAAGCTCCAGCTTCAAGTAGTTGGCTAACTCGGAAACTGTCATCAATTCTTCGGTCATCTTGGTTTCTCTCCTAAAAGAATAGCCAAATGAAATTGTGAGACCGTAGCATGACTAGATATCTTTAGTCCTCAAATGATACAAAAAAGTACAATTTAGCTTTGCAAGACCAATGCCAGTCATTATTTATCATAGTTTTATATGATATAGTATCAGAATACATTATTAGGACATATACACTAGGATAAATCTGTTGAGAACAGTCGAAGCTCGTTGATTTTGCCGAAGCTCGACCATGTGTCTGGAGGGAACCGAACACGCAGGAAATCGGAAAGGGAGCTAAGACTGATGCTCCAGGCTTTAAGGAAGATGATCCAGGAGGCAGGAGATCTGACGCGGCAGGAGTTCAGTGACCAATAGGCATTTCCCTCTTCTCTTTTCCTGGGGTAGCAGTGGAAGAGGATCAGCCGCTGCTTAACCTCAGCTCGGTTTTGGCCTCAAGGCTTCTTCTATGACGCTTGCGAGCGCTTGAAGTCGGACCGGCTTCTCTAAGTAGTCAGTCACCCCTAAACGCAACGCCTCGATGGCGCTGTCCTTGCCACCATAACCTGTGAGGACCAGAATGGGGACGACGGGGTAAAGAGTTCTTATCTGGCGGATCAGCTCGATCCCTCCCATTTTTCGCATCCGGAGGTCCACGAGGAGGAGGTCAAAGGTCATCTCCCGCAGAAGCGCCAGAGCTGCTTCGCCGTCTCCGGCTCCACGTATCGTGTAACCCCTCCCCTGGAAGAAATCGTTAATCGCCACCCGAAAGTTCTCGTCGTCGTCCACCACTAAGATCCGAGGCTGCTGTTGCGGCTGGGCCTGGAGCGAAGTGTGCTGGAGGAGCCATCGATCGATGTCTTCCTTGCGGAAGCGCCAGCGTCCACCCATACGGATGGCCGGAAGCTGGCCGTCCTTTAGATAGCGGTACACGGTCCGCAGCTCCACCTTCAGGTACTTGGCCACCTCAGGAGCCGTCATCAGACCATCGTTCATTTTGCCTTCCCCATTGGCCAGTGATCTACGCCAATAGAGTCCCAATAGCTGCAACGAGCTGTCAAACAGAATCTTTCAAGGTTTCTTACCTCAATCTTCACGCCGTACCGTGATGGCGGAGCCGGACAGTCCCTCTTGTGGGCCGCCAGGACGACACGGGCACGGCGATGCAGTCGAGCGGACCGGGCCTTGCCTCGCTCTGGCGATTCGGAGACCCTCGCGGCCACTGACTACTCGAAGGCCGAGAGGCCGGTGATGTCCCGGCCGAGGATCAGCGTGTGGATGTCGTGCGTCCCCTCATAGGTCTTGACGGTCTCCAGGTTTAGGAGGTGCCGGATGACCGGGTGCTGGTCCACGATCCCTGCGGCGCCCAGGATGTCGCGGGCCAGGCGCGCGATGTCGAGCGCCCGCGCCACGTTGTTCCGCTTGGCCAGCGAGACCTGAGCGGTGTGTAGACGCCCGGCGTCCTTCAGGCGGCCCAGCCGCAGGCAGAGGAGCTGAGCCGTCGTGATGTCGGTCAGCATCGTGACCAGTTTCTCCTGGACGAGCTGGAACGAGGCGATCGGCTTGCCAAACTGGATCCGGGACTTCGCATACGCGAGCGCCGTGTCGTAGCAGGCCATCGCCGCGCCGACCGCGCCCCAGGCGATCCCATAGCGGGCTTGGTCCAGGCACATGAGCGCCGCCTTGAGCTCTCGCGCCTGCGGCAGGAGGTTCGTCTCGGAAACGAGACAGTCCACCAGAGCTAACTCGGAGGTGACCGAGGCCCGCATGGAAAACTTCCCCTCGATCTCAAACGCGCGAAAACCTGGAGCGCCCTTCTCCACCAAAAACCCGCACACCTCGCCATCCAGCTTGGCCCACACCACGGCCACATCGGCCAGCGTCCCGTTGGTGATCCACATCTTCGTCCCGTTCAACAGAAAACCATCCCTCACCCTGACTGCCTTGCTGGTCATCCCGCCGGGGTCTGAGCCATGGTCCGGTTCGGTGAGGCCGAAGCATCCGACGGCCTCCCCGCTGACCAACCTGGGAATCCATCGCTCTTTCTGCGCTTCGCTGCCGAAGGCATGGATCGGGTACATCGCCAGCGCCCCCTGAACCGAGGCACAGCTCCGGATGGACGAGTCGCCCCGTTCCAGCTCCTGCATCATGAGGCCGTAGGCGACATTGCCGATCCCGGCGCACCCATACCCTTTCAGGTTGGCGCCGAAGAATCCGAGCGCCCCCATCTTCGGAATGAGCGACGTCGGGAACGTGCCGGCCCGATGATGCGCGCTGATGACAGGGAGGACCTCCTCGTCAACAAAAACACGCGCGGTGTCCCGCACCATCCGCTCCTGCTCGGTAAACAACTCCTCGATCTCGTAGTAGTCCACCCCTTGAAACTTCCCCATGCTCAAAATCTCCATCGACTCCAGACCATTCTCAGAAAACCATTGGGCAATTCGTAGGCGAAATCTAGGTGGATCGTCAGCTAACGGGATGGATGATAGTACTGCATCGCCTCGGGGATCCAGCCCTCGATCTGTTTGACGCGGGTTGCCTCAGCGGGGTGGGTGGAGAGGAACTCGGGTGGCCGGCCGCTGCCCTTGGAGGCTTCGGCCATTCGTAACCACAAGTCACGGGCGGCGTGCGGGTCGTATCCGGCCTTGGCCATGTAGATGAGACCCAGGTGGTCGGCTTCTGACTCCTGGGCGCGACCCCACGGCAGGAGCAAACCCACTGACGCGCCGGCACCAAGGAGGGCCCCCACGTTTTGTACGGTTTTCGGGTCGCCTTTGGAGAGGGCGGCCATCGTGCCGGCCAGGCCCACCTCAACTAGCAGGTTCTGGCTTACCCGCTCCGCCCCGTGGCGCGCGATGGCGTGGGAGACCTCGTGTCCCAAAACGACTGCGAGGCCCGCCTCGTCCTTGGTGATGGGGAGGATGCCGGTGTACACCGCCACCTTGCCCCCCGGCAGGCAGAACGCATTGGCCTGCTGTTCCTCGATGACTTTGAAATCCCACTGATAATTCGACCGGCCGGTCGCCGCCGCGATACGGGTGCCCACGCGCCTGACCAAATCGTTCATAGCCGGGTCGGTGGAGATCTTGGACTTTTTGAGCACCTCTTGATAGGACTGAAGCCCCATCTGGAGTTCCTCCGACTCCGGGAGGAGCAAAAGCTGAGAGCGGCCGGTGATGGGAACAGTCTGGCATGCTCCGACGATCGTGGATAGAAGCCCCACGAACAAGCCTGTGTGAACCCATCGCCATCGGCACAAAGACACGCAGGGGGTCATAGCTGAAGACGCTATCAGGGGCTGGCCCCGAGCGTCAAGGCAAAAATACTGGAGTTGGAGTATATTGGAGTATAATGGTTCGCTGTAAGCGATTATCACAACCCTGCTTCCAATCTCGAGAGGTGCCATGACCGACCTGTTTCAGCCGCTTGTGGCCCGCTGGTTTTGCGACACGTTCGGTGAGCCCACGGCCCCCCAGGCGGCCGGGTGGGAGCACATCGCGGCGGGAGAGGACACCCTGATCGCGGCGCCCACCGGATCGGGCAAGACGCTTGCGGCCTTCCTGTGGGCAATCGACGGCCTCGTGCACGAGGCCGCCAGCGGCTCGCTTGGCGACCGCACTCATGTCGTGTACATCTCTCCGCTCAAGGCGCTTGGCAACGATATCCAGAAGAACCTTCAGCGACCGCTGCGGGAGATCCAGGCGCTGGCAGAGGCCCAAGGCCTGCCGCTCCCTGAAATCCGCGTCCTGGTCCGGACCGGCGACACGCCAGCCAGCGAGCGCGCCAGGATGGTGCGCAAGCCCCCACATATCCTGATCACTACGCCCGAATCGCTCTTCATTCTGCTGACGGCCGAGAGCAGCAGGCGGTATCTGGCCACGGCTGACAGCGTGATCGTGGATGAAATCCACGCGGTGGCGGCCGACAAGCGCGGTGCGCACCTCGCCCTCTCGCTGGAGCGGTTGGACGCCTTGACGGGCCGCCGGCTTCAGCGGATCGGGTTGAGCGCCACCCAGCACCCGATCGAGGAGATCGCCAGCCTGCTCATCGGAGCGGGGCGAGAGCGCAGAGACGGCTCTCCGGACTGCGCCATCGTGGATATGGGCCACCGCCGAACCCTCGACCTCCGGATCGAGGTTCCGGGCCAGCCGCTGACCCACGTGGCCACGCATGAGCTTCGGCAGGAGATCTACGAGCGGATCACCGCCCTGTCCAAGACACATCACACCACCATCGTCTTCGTGAACACCCGCCGCCTGGTCGAGCGGGTGGCGCATCAGCTCACGAAGCTCCTCGGCGAGGGGAAAGTGGAAGCCCACCACGGGAGCCTCTCGCGACGGACGCGCCTGGAGGCAGAGACCAGGCTCAAGTCCGGCGAGGTCCCGGTGGTGGTCGCCACGGCGTCCCTGGAGCTTGGGATCGACATTGGCCATGTCGATCTCATCTGCCATCTCGGGGCACCGCGCGCGATCTCCACGCTGCTGCAGCGGGTGGGCCGCTCCGGCCACTGGTTAGGGGCGATCCCGAAAGGTATCCTCTTTCCGTTGACCAGGGACGAGCTGGTGCAGTCCGCGGCGGCGGTCCGCGCGGTCCGCCAGGGCGTGCTGGACCGGGTCGCCATACCGGAGGCCCCGCTGGACATCCTCGCCCAGCAGGTCGTCGCCATCGCCGCCACCGGCGAAATCGAAGAGAGAGAGCTGTGGGAGCTGGTGCGCCGGGCCTACCCGTACCGTCGCCTGGACCGGCGCGACTTCGAGGCGGTCATCGAGATGCTGTCGGAAGGAGTGGCGTCCCGGCGCGGGCGCGCCGGCGCGCACCTGTATCACGACAGAGTCCATCACCGTTTCAAGGGCCGGCGCGGCGCCCGCTTGGCGGCGATCACCGGCGGTGGGGCCATCCCGGACACGGCTGACTATGACGTGATCGAGGAACCGGCCGGCAGCTTTGTGGGCAAAGTCAACGAGGACTTCGCGGTCGAGAGCCTGGCCGGCGACATCTTCCTCCTGGGCAACCACTCCTGGCGGATCCGCCGCGTGGAGGCGGGACGCGTCAGAGTGGAGGACGCGCACGGGGCGTTGCCCACCATCCCCTTCTGGCTCGGCGAATCCCCG
>JBGQJI010000134.1:0-6562 GCA_041498975.1 Methylomirabilis sp. (SeqCode) | reverse complement strand
CGCTGGCGCCGGCCTCGAACTGGGTATCCCGCTCGTTTCCGGTCCGAAGCGCCCGGACCATGACGACGCGCCATTTCCCATCAGTCCAGATTCCGTGACCGTTGACGCTTTGATGCTCGGGTGCCTGTGAGGTTAGGGTGCCAAGTCCGATGGCGTTTAGATTCTCAACCGGCGTCAGACGTGAGGGCGTGGAGAAGAGATTTCCCGCTCCCCATCCAGCCAGGTAGGTCGGATCGTGAGAGGCCGTGGCTACCCGGACCTGGCTTCGATCGCCGCGGGGGACTCCCCGTAAGAAGGGGTACACATCCCAGGCCATGTTGGGATAGGCATCCTGGATATCGCGGAATCGGGCCAGGTCAGCCTCCCAATCGGCCTTCCAGTGCCAGATGTTCACCGGACCTTTCTGCTCACCCATGATGTAGGAAGGCTCGCCGGGCTGGAGCGGGAACTGGACCGCTGCCGCGTCCCGGAAATCTTCGTGGCGAAGCACCTCTTGATTCATAATCGGATCGTCCCATTCGAGAAGGAAGCCGATCTCCTTCCCATTATGGTACGAAGCCACTCTGACCGGTCCGGCTTCGCTCGGCCGCAGCCACAGGGTTCGCGTCTGGATCGCTACCGGCTTCGCCTGCTGCCAGAGAGTGGCAGTAGGGTCGGTCGGCAGAAGCCCTGTCACGAAGCGGGAGAGGATGGTCGTGATCTCTTGCGCCTCCGGTGTGGGAGCCGACTTGCCCGCGAGGGACAGCACGTAGTAACCGAGGGCCCATCGCTCCCGTTCGCCGAGAGAGTCGGCGTAAGAGGGCATCGGGGTTCCGCCGATTCCGGCGGTGAGCGTCCGGTAGATATCCTGGATCTTAGAGCCCCCTTTCATCCGCCCGGGTATCGTAAAGTCGTAGGGGACGATCGGATAGCCCCAATCATCTTTCAGCGTCACGGAAGCCGGGCCATCTCCCCTGCCTGTCGTGCCGTGGCAGTCAAAACAGCCGGCTTCCTTGTAGTACTCTTTTCCGAGGTTGAGCAGCGCCTGGTTTGGCGGTGGCGGCTTGGGGATCTTGACCTGCGGACCGACCTTCTCCTCGGTGAACCGCGGAGAAAGACTCTCAACGAAGGCCACCAGATCCCACCGGTCGGTTTCGGGGAGCGTGCCCCACGAAGGCATTGAGGTCCCCGGGATCCCCTGCGTGATCGTTCGCAGCAAGTCGTTGTCGGTTGGCAGTGTCGTGGTGGAGCGGATCTTGAAGATCCCTCTGGTGAAGTCGCGGGGTTTGGGGAACAGGACGAACTCCGCCGGGCCGCTTCCCTTTCCGTCCACGCCGTGACAGACAGCGCACTTTTTCTCGTACAGAATCTTCCCCTGAGTGGCATCGCCCCCAGGCGGCTTTTGCTGCGCTGTCGCCTCGCTCGGGAACAATCTGAGAGCACCCAAGCTGCATGCAAGGGCCACAAACGCGACAAGGGTGAACCATCGTGGGTGCATCGTTGTCATAGAATGCCCTCCCTAACGTTCGCTGATACTATCGTCCACACTCTGCCCGCCCTGGCCGCACGAAAAGCTGCACCCCTCAGGGAGGAAGGCGATTGGTTGAAGAGCGGCCTCGTCTGCGGGATGACATCCCAACCGGGCTGCCTCCGTTGACAGGAAGGTCACCATCAGGATCCCGAGCGAATTGTAGAACCCGCTCCCGGCAACATCCTGGAGGCGTCTGGCGAAGGAGGGCGCCCAGGTGAGCAGGTGGTCTTGCAGGAACTTCACCTCTGCATCCCGACAAAGCTCGGCCTGCTCAGGGCCGTGATGCTCCAGGGCATACGCCTCCTTGAAGCAGAGGAAGTGGAGGAATTCCAGCTCGACGGCAAGGTGATCCGGCCGTTCTTTGGCGTCATCCGAGACGTCAAGGCCGAAGGCCCGGTAAAAGCCGGCGATGTCCGAAAGCTGTTGCGTTTGCTGGAAGAGGTGGCGGCTTCCATAGCGGGTCTCATTGGGTGGGCAGGGAGATGATTCAATGTGGCCAAACACCCGCGGGTGCTCCGCCTGGAGATGGGCCAGGTCAAGGCGGGTCGCGCTCGCTCGAAGAGTGGTCAGGACCGGGGGCAGGGTTTCCCTCGACCCCTCTGAAAGCCGCTCAAACCCTTCCTCCAAGAAGGCGAGAGAGGGCTCGTCGAGGCTCGCCACAAGGTCGGCGTCCGGATAGCGGAATGCCCGTGAGAGCCACAGGTAGAGGTCGCTCCGACGTAATGCCACATCGATCTCTGCGTGTTCCGTCGCGCTTTTGAGTGTCATGGCTTCACCTCACTCAGATGGAGTTCGGCCGTTCTTTGGGTCGCTCATAGACCGGCTCTTCGACAGTGACCCGCACAGCCTCCTTGCCCGTCTTGTCGAATCCGATGATGGTGTCGTTGTACATCGCCCAGGGCTTGCCGTTGATCTGGGTTTCGAAGATCTTCGGCCCCTCTTCGATGGCATAGCGGAAGATCATCTTTTGCGTCGTGCGAAAGAGCTGAAGCACCGCCAGCATTTCGCGCGGTGGGGCGAGGTACTTGGCGATGGCATCGTCCACGCCCGGTCCGAACATCTGGCGCAGATATGGACGGGGCACCCAACGAGGCGGGATGTAGTAGCCGTTGGGCTCGGTGCCGAACTGGGGATACAGCGGCAGCGCGACCTTTTCTACCTTCACGAGGTAGTAAAGCGGGTGGGAGCGATCTTCGGCCCAGCTCCCGTCCTCGTTGATCTTCACGAGCCCTTGCAACCGGATCTTCCCCACGCAGGCCGCCATGCAACGGGTCTCCATCGGCACACCACCTGACAGCGGGTCCTTCCCTTCGATCCTTGGGTAGCAGGCGACGCACTTCTCCGAGACCCGCGTTGTGGAGCGGTACATCGACTTCTTATATGGGCAGGCCTCAACGCACATGCGATAACCCCGACAGCGAGATTGGTCGATCAGGACGATGCCGTCCTCAGGTCGTTTGTAGAGCGCCTTCCGTGGGCAGGCGGCGAGACAGGCCGGATAGGTGCAGTGGTTGCAGATCCGTTGCAGATGGAAGAACCAGGTCTTGTGCTCCGGAAGACTCACGCCTTCCTTTGCAAACCCCATTGGCCCCGGTTCGTAACCGGTGGAGGTGTCTTCGTAGATGTTGGGCGCCCGCCACTCGGCATCGGTCGGGATGTAGCCGATCGCGCGCTTATGCCCGTCGGGGCCGTAGCGCTTGACCGCCGCCTCGAAGATCGTCATCCCGTTGTAGACGCCATAGGGCTGTTTGGCTCCGTCCTTCTGAGAGCCTTCCCAGGCGGCACTGAGCCCGGCTCGCTTGTGTGCCTCATCCAGCATCTTCAGGATCTTCACATCCCAGAATTGAGGGTAGCCGCCGTAGGGCTTGGATTCGACGTTGTTCCACCACATGTACTCCTGGCCCTTGGAGAAGGTCCAGGTTGACTTGCAGGCCATGGAGCAGGTCTGACAGCCGATACAGCGGTTCGCGTTGAAGACGAAGGCGAACTGCCATCGCGGGTGCTTCTCCTCATAGGGATAGTGCATGCTCCGTCCAAGCTGCCAGTTGTAGACGTCAGCCATCAGCGTCACTCCTTTATGGCGAACCGCGGAAAGCCCCAACGCTCGCGGCCGCAGCGGATCAGCCACAGAACATACTCGTCGCCTCGGCTCCTCCAGATGGCGTGCGGGCCGACGTAGAACGGGTCGCGAAAGAGCGCGAGCAGCTCCTCATTGCTGAGTCCCATCCGGATGAATTCCTCCACAATCGCGCCCGCCAGCTCCTCCGGGTCCCCATCCGGCAGCGCCACGCCAACCAGTTCCATTGGATCGTCGGCTTCGAACTCATCTTTGGGCATCGCGATTCCCTCACGTCTTCTCTTCGATGAACCCGCCGTCCAAATATCGCTTCATGATCTCGTTCTCATTCCCCGGGGTGAAGCCGGTCCGTGCCGGTTCCCAGACCCCCTTGCCGCCGAGGCCGCCATCCTCCGCCTTCACGATCTTCACCAGGGTTTCTTTCGGCACGGTGTTGATGGCATGATTGTCAGCCTCACCTCCGAAGATGAAGGTCATAGAGGTTTTCTGCTTGTGGAAGAGGGAATCGAGCTGGTGCATCGGCATGTGCCAGTTGCGGGTGCAGCTTTGGTGGGAGCCGTACCGGAAGTTCGACTGGTACCCGGTACCCTCGGAGATCGCCTGGCCGTCGGGCCTCGTCTCATGCCCCTTCACGCTCTTCTCGGTGGCGATGAACGGGGCATGCTTCATCATGACGCAGTGGTAGGGGAATGCCGGGTTGAACTTGACCCGAACCATGCAGCGGGCCACCCTGTAGAAGGGATCGCTCGGTTTCCACCCGATGTACGGTCGGTCGGCCGGGTTGGCGTCCACGTAGACGTAGTCGCCATCGTTGATCCCGAGGTCCTTGGCCGCCCGGGGGTTGATGTGGATTTGATGCTCCCCGACGCCTGACATTCGCTTGTCCATCCGGTAGGGGTCGCCGAAGTTCGAATCCCAGATCAGGTTCCAGTCGCACACGCTCCACTGGGAGTGGACCCGGTGCCTGGTCTTCGGCGTCAGGAGATAGAAGTGGTAGCCTTTCGCCCACAGCGGGTTCTTGGTCTCCTTGACCTGCCGCCATGACATCTTCACATTGCGGATGGTCCGCTCGTCCCACCCCATGGCGTCCAGGGGAATGCCGTAGTCGTCCGGTCGGATGTGGGGGTTACTCGACACGATCACATTGGGCAGGTAGGGGGTCGCTTCGGGTCCTTCCCGGTGGACGATGAAGTTTTCGCCGTATTCGATCACCTCGGGTTCGTCGTTGTAGGCCTGGATCCGACCCGTCGGCGTGAAGAACGGGACATGGTCCTTCACCTGCTCCCAGAACGGGACACGGGGGTAGCTGCGGAAGAGCATCAGCGCCGCGCCCGGCTCGCCGAACTTGCCGGCCATGATGTCATCAAGCTTATAGCCGGCTGTGGTGCTCGAGGAATCGAGGAGTCGCTGAATGTAGACCTCCGGCCGCCCCTCGAGGGCGAATTTCCAGTAATCGCTGACTCGCGTGTCCTTGAGCAGCTCACCCAGCTTGGCCGCGACGCCGGCCAGGATCATGACGTCGTCCTTCGTATCATAGAGGGGCTTGATCCCTCCCTTCCAGATCTGCAGGAACGGGTTGCTGCAGGAGGCGGTGACCTCCAGGGTCTGGAATTCCGGCCAGGAGTTGGCCGGCAACGCGATGTCGGCGTACTCGATGGTGGCGGTCATCTCGATGTCCACCGAGACGATCAACTCGACCTTGGGATCCACGTTCTTCATCATATCGTAGGCATGCTTGGCGTTGTTGATCAGGTTCACGTTGGTGAAGAACATGAGCTTGGTCGGTGTCGGCATGTGAGTCTTGCCGGTGAAGACCTTTCGCCCGTACTTTGGGGTGTTCACGATCAATGGCTTGTCGCCGTGGTTCCAGTAGGCCGGCTCCTCGTCCTTCGTGTAGCTGTGGGCATGGATCTCCTTGCCGTGCGCAGATGGATCGAGGTTGGGATGGAACTGGTCCTCCGCCACCCAGCCCTTGAAGCCCGGTCCGCTCCATGTGGAGCCTTGGAACAGGGCGGCCTTGTAATTGCCGGCCCACGTGCGGCAACCGCTGCCTGGGATGCCGAAGTTGCCGGTCAGCATGAGGGGAAGGTAGAAGGCCCGGTTGGCCTCGGTGGCGTGGAACCAGTGGTTGATTCCCTCGCCGATATGGATGGCGGCCGGCTTGAGGGTCGCGATGTCGTTCGCCAAGCGCGTGATCAACTCCTTCGGCGCGTGGGTGATCTCGTGGACGGTGTCGAGGTCATAGTCCTTAAGATGGATTTTGTACAGCTCAAACAAGGTGAAGACCTCTATCTCCTTACCGTCCACCGTTTTGAGCGTGTAGCGCCCCTCAAGGGCCGGATCGATCCCCTTCGCGGCCAGATGCTTTCCTACGTCGTCCCGGGTAATGGCCCTGGGCGCGTTGGTCTTCAGATCCCAGACTACGAGGTCGCCCAACCGCTCCCGTTGGTCAGGCGTCAGGCCATGGACCTGGGCACTTGCTCCCTGCGTGATGTCCTGGTTTTTGTAGCCGGGAAAGATCTCATCGGCCTTCAGTCGCGTGAGTGTGTCGGTCCGAACCAGCAACGGGAGGTCGGTGAATTGCTTCACGAACGCTTCGTCGTACTTCTTCTCGTCGATGAGGATCTTGGTCAGCCCCAGGAAGAGGGCGGCGTCGGTCTGGGGCCTGATCGGGATCCAGTAGTCGGACTTGGGCGCAGGCGGGTTGTATTCCGGCGCGATGGTCACGATCCTCGCGCCGCGCTCCATCAGCTCGTTGAAGAAGTGCGACTCCGGCATCTTGTTCTCGACCAGATTCTTGCCGCATTGGATATGGAGCTTTGAAAACCGAAGCTCGTTGAAGTCGGCGGTGCCGCCGCTCTTCGAGCTGCGCGTCTTGAGCCCGCTCTGCGTTCCATTGGCCGGAAGTGCGTACGGCGGCATCAACTCCGCGTTGTACACGCGCCCGGTGATGATCGGGCGATCCGGGTCGCCCT
>JBGQJI010000133.1:0-6675 GCA_041498975.1 Methylomirabilis sp. (SeqCode) | reverse complement strand
CCATTTCTGACATCGTGGCCGCTGCACCCTGAGCAGTTGGCTTCATCCACCAGGGCGATCAACCCCAGCTTCGCTTTCTTCTGGCCGATCTTGTCGGGGTACTGGTCGGTATCGACCAGACCGTCTCCGTCCTTATCGTCAGGGCTGCGGCTTAGGTCCAGGACCTTCTGCTGAAGCTTCTCGACGAGTTGCGCCCGCTCCTGCCCAAGAGCTTTGTAGGCCGAGAGGGTTTCCTTCCAGGCTGCGTAACGGTCAAGGCGCAGAAGCCAGCCATAGCCCTGCTGCTTCCAAAATTCCTTCCGCCGGAGGCGGTTCGCCTGTAGTTGCTCCTCGAGCGCGCTCTTCTCTTTCTGACGGTTCTCGAGCGTCTTCAGGAAGTTATCGGCGCGGCGTCTATCCCGCTTGTGGGGAGGAATGTATCCGGGAAGGGCATGCTCGGCTGTCGTCAGCGCACCACTGAGCATATCCAAAGCACCTTTCGATGGCAAAGAAAACACACTCCCTTCAATGGCAAGTTACTCTATGAGCCCGCCGAAGTTCAGCAATCGTCCCAGTTGATCCTGGAGACCCCGAAGCACATCCAGGGTACCCGGTCGCCCCGACCAAGTCAAGCGTCCCGCCTATTCAAGGGGGGGAGGGGTCAGGAGTTAGGCTCTTACACGCCTCTTCTCTTTCCCTGGGCTCTTCACCCTGGCCCGGTTCTAGTGGTTCCTTGCGAAGAAGGTCGTTCTATGCATCCACTCTCGTTGCCCGCTTTGTCACACCGCATCAAGCAGAGCGCGTCATTGCGAGGAGCAACGCGCTGTGCACCCATCACACCGGACGCGTCACCCCCTCATGCCCCAGAGGACAGCACAGCCTTCCGGCAATAGAATCCCTCAGCATACTTGCTGGCCGCCCTGCACTCCATGCCCCGGAGCCGGAGCAGGGCCATGAACAGGTCCTCGCCGAACCAGTGCTTTCCCGCCTGGGTCCGAAACACGCGCAGGATCGTCTCGACCTTCCGCCGACACAGCGACTCATCGAGGTCCACGAACACGTTCGGCGAGCCGAGGTCGCCGTCGTACTTGGGGATCTCGTACTCGAGGATGAGATCGCTCCTGAACGTGCTCCACGTCAGCTCGGAGATCAGCCGGTGGTCCTGGTGCAGGTCGTTCCGGTAGTGGGTAAAGACCAGGTCCGGCTCGACGCGCCGCTTGAGCTCCTCGAAGTCCCCCCTGATCTCGCCCCAATGGTGCGGGAAGAACCCGTCCCGGAACCCCTTCACCACGACCACCTTCGTCTTGGCCCGGGCCAGGAAGATCTCCGCGCTGTGCTGAACTTCCCGCTGCCGCTCCCCCTCCGCACTGAACACGACCCATGTGATCGCAAGCGGCCGCCCGCTCTCCACGAGCTTGAGCACCGTCCCGCCGCACCCGATCTCGAGGTCGTCCGCGTGCGCCCCCAGGCACAGGACCTCGAGCGGCTCCACCCGCGGCTCCAGTTGAAGCCTCAGCACCCCTCCCCTCCTGCCTCCAGCCTCACCAAGGCCATCATCCGCGGACGATGTTCGCGCACTGCTCCATCGGGAGTCCCAGTCCCTGCCCGCCCTCGGTCCCGTTATGCGCCGGCACCTGGCCGACGCTCCACGCCGACGGGTCGTGGCGCCACACCTCCCACGGGCGGTCGCTCTGGGCGTTCAGGGCGTCCAGGCGCTGCTTGTCCTTGAACGTGTCCATGCAGGCCCAGAAGCCGTGGTGTTTGTATGCGACCAGGGCCCTCTTCTGGATCAACCGCGCGAACGGCTCCGCGACCAAGTCCTCTCCCGCGCCGATGTAGTCGAAGATCGCTCGCTTGAAGGCAAAGAAGCCCCCGTTGATCCACAGGTCAGCCTGGTCAACGTACCGGATATCCTTCACGATACTGCCGTCCACGGCCACGATGTGGAAGCTCTGGCTCGGCCGCACGCAGACGAAACTGGCGACGGCGTCCCGCTGGAAGAAGTTATCCAGATACGCCGGCAGGGGCAGGTCCGACACCCCGTCCGTGTAGTTGGCCAGGAACATGTCCTCGCCCTCGAGGTGCCGCTCCACCCTCTTCAGCCGCTGGCCGACGTTCGCGTCGAGGCCGGTGTCGACGAAGGTGATGTTCCAGCGGTCGATGTCCCGGCTGGAGAGGTTCAGCTCCCCGCCACCCTTGGACAGTACGAAGTCATTGCGCAGGCGCTCTTCGTAGTTCAGGAAGTATTGCTTGATCAGATCACCCCGGTATCCCAGGCAGAGGATGAAGTCGGTGTGGCCGTAGTGGGCATAGTACTTCATCACGTGCCAGAGGATCGGGCGATATCCGATGTTAATCATTGGCTTCGGGATGGTCTCCGAGTACTCTCTCAGTCGTGTGCCCAGGCCCCCGCAGAAAAGCACGACTTTCACTGGTTCGTCCTCCTTAGCGTCTTGAACTCCATACCGCCCACCCGCTGCATCCTCCTCGGCGTCAGCCGGCTGCCCGGGTGGTGTGTCGCGCGCGGTCCGGCACTACAGCCGCGCCGCCGCCCCCTAACGCTTCCGGGTGATGTTGGAGCCAAGTCTCGCCTCGGAAGTGCTGGTACTGCTCGGCCCGGAGACGGTCGGCGATCCTTCCTTCCGGCAGTTCGACGTCCGCGTAGGTAAGCACCTGGTCCTTCGGGATGTCGCGCCGCAGTCTGCAACCCTCCACAAGACCCTCCGGCAAGTAGCGCTCCGCGCTCATCTCGTCCGCGTTCACGGCCTCTCCGTAGGTCATGTACATCCCGTACTCGTCGAGCACGTCGCCGGCCTTAAGATCGCGCTTGGCAACGGCGCACACCTCTACCACCGGCCCTCCCAGTGGCGGCGCCACCTCGTCCCCGAACAGGACCACTCGAGCGATGGCATTCGGCGCCTCGAAGTGGACCAAGTGGTAGGGAATCCAGAAGGGGTAGAGCGGGCCTTCACCCATCTTGTAGAGATTCAGGTAGTGGCGCTGCTTTGGGTCCGGGTGCTCAGCCAGGCAGAATACCTTGATGAGCGGCGGTCCCACAGTGTAGTCCACCAGCCCGCCGATCTGGCGCAGCTCGTCGATGTCGTACAGCTTCTGGATGTCCATGATCGAGCCGTCGAACTTGAGGCCGCGCGACATGCCACGAGATTTCACCTTGAAGCCGACGGCGTTCGCCACAACGGACTGCTCGAAGCTGATCTTCGAACCGTCGGCGAAGGACGTCACCATGGCGGCGTTCTGGCCCCAGCGCTCGGCCCAGCCTTGCTGGGTGGTCGGGTTGCGGTAGGGATCCTGAAGACCCTTGACGTTCCCCATGACTCGTGGGGTAAGGCCCAACCCTTTGACCCAGCGATACAGGTTCATCTGCACGCCGGGCTCGTCGCCCTCGCACGCGGAGAGGATCTGACCGTGTTTTTTCCCATACACGCGGAGGATCGGTCCGATGGTGGCGTCCACCTCGGCATTCATCAGTACGACCGACTTGCCATGCTGGAAGGCCTCGAGGATCACGCGTGCGCCGAACTCCACCGAGCCGGTGACGTCCACGATGACATCAATTTCCGGAGAGCGGCAGATCGTGAAGGGGTCCTCGGCAACCACCGGGGTGTTCCGCCGGATTGCGTCGTCGAGGGCCGGCCCAGTCCCCGCGAAGACCACATTCTCGCAGCCCGCATACCGGTAAACGCCCAGCGCCCGCTCCGGCTTCCGATTGTAGACCGCCGCCATCCGCATCCCAGGGACACTATTGACGATCTGGTTGGTGAGCCCCTGTCCCATGAAGCCCGCACCTATCATACCGACACGGATCGGCTTTCCCTGCTCCTCGCGGACGCCAAGCGCCCTATCCACGATAATCATGACGTCCTCCCGTCGCTGCGGCGCTCCCCAAGCGCATCAATGCTCATCTTGCGCTTTAACTCTGACTCGATCTCGTCGAGCCGCTTCCAGTGGTTGTCCTTCTCGGAGATCTCGGCAATCGGCAGGGGCCACTGGAGGTGGAGCCGGGGGTCGTTGTACAGGAGTCCTCCCTCGCAGTCCGGCGCATAGAACTCTCCCACCTGGTAGCTGGTCTCAGTCCCGTCTTCGAGCGCCTGGTATCCGTGCGCGAAACGCTCGGGCACGTACAGCGCCCTGCGGTTATCGGCCGTGAGCTCGATGGCGATGTGCTGGAGGTAGGTGGGACTTTCGGGCCGCAGGTCCACAATGATGTCGAGGATGGCCCCTCTCGTCGCCCGGACCAGCTTCGTCTCCGCGGCCGGTGGGTATTGGAAGTGCATCCCACGAAGGGTGCCTTTCTTCTTGCTGAACGCGATGTTTGCCTGGGCGATGAGCGGCTTCAGCCCGTGGTCGGCGAACTCGTGTTGACAGAACACCCGGGCGAAGAACCCGCGGCTGTCCTCGCGGGGCTCGGTGTCAAGGATGAACGCTCCCTTGAGTTCCGTCTCGCTGAAGATCATCTATTCCTCTATTCTTCACGCGCCAGCGGGCTCACGTAGCTTTCGCGGAGAGGAGACATGCCCAGACCCACGAACGTGTGGCACAGCGGCTCCCAGCAGAAACTACAGGTGGCCATGCTGCGTGGCTCTCCAGCGAAGCGTGGCATCCACCCGGCCGGTGGCGAGCAGGTGCTTCAGGTGGTCGATGCGCGTGAAGCGCGGCCCCTCGCAGTCCTCGAGCACCAGTCCGGCGCTCCGGTAGGCGGCGTAGAGCTCCTCCGCTCCCCGGCGCGCGTTCCACTGCGGCTTGAAGTCCGGGAGCACGCGGTGGATCTTCCGGAAGTCCACCCGGTAGCACCGCGGGTCGGGCCCTCCGTCCTTCGCATACTCGATGCGCGAGCCGGGGACGACCTGCTGGACGATCTCGGCCAGCTCACGCACCTGATAGTTCTCGTCGTTGACACCCACGTTGAACGCCTGGTTGTGGATGGCCTCGCGCGGGGCGGTGAGGGCCGCGGCGAAGGCTCGCGCGATGTCGTGGACGTGGACGATCGGCCGCCAGGGCGTGCCGTCGCTCATGATTCGGACGCGCCCAGTCGTGTGAGCCCAGCACACCAGGTTGTTCAGCACCACGTCGGCGCGCAGGCGCGGCGACAGGCCGTACGCCGTCGCGTTTCGGAGGAACGTCGGGCTGAACGAGCCGTTCGCCAACTTCGCAACGTCCTGCTCGACACGGACCTTCGAGATGGCGTAGGGCGTGATCGGGTGTAGCTCGGCCGTCTCGTCGACGAGGCCGTCGCCTGCCTTGCCGTAGCTGCTGCACGAGGAGGAATAGAGGAAACGCGACACGCCGGCTTCTTTCGCAAGCCGCGCGAGGCGGACCGACGCGGCGTGGTTGATGTCGTAGGTGATCTCCGGATTCAGGTCCCCCAGCGGGTCGTTGGAGAGGGCCGCGAGGTGCACGACAGCGTCGAATCCCTGCAGGTCAGCGAGGCGGATGTCGCGAATGTCCTTGCGCATAGCCAGGACCGATTCACCGTCCTGCCCCAGTGTGCAGTCTTCGAAGAAGAACGTGTCCAGCCCCACGATCTCGTGGCCGACGGCCCTTAGCACCGGAACCAGGACCGACCCGATATAGCCATTGTGGCCTGTGACGAGTACGCGCATGCTACCTCTCTTCTCTGTCGAGGGTAGTAGGGTACATCTGGGCCGGGAGGCTATCCAGCGCCTCCGATGATAAGCACTCGCCGTTGTGGAGCAGCACGGTGCAGCCGACGGCCGATGGCTCCATCAGGCAGCAGTGCGGCAGGCTGGTCCGTGTCGGACCAAGGCCGATCACGTCGGACCCGGCTCGGATGTTCTCGCGAACCATGGTCGCGAAGAGGAAGGGCGCCTGCGTGACATTCGCGAGCTTGGCGTACAGGTCGGCGAGGCGAAATTCCCGGGAATCTCGGCCGTCGAAGAGGATTAGACCGGAAGTAGGATCATAGAATCGCACGATGAGGTTCAGCGGCGTGGTCTTGCCTGCCCCCGAAGGTCCGGGAATGTGCAGGGTCTCCCCATCCCTGGCCTCGAAGGATAGATGCTGGAGCACAGCGGCTTGTTCGTAGGAAAAGGGATAGCAATTTGCTTTTGGGCCGGGGGTCGACCGAGCCGTCGCCTGCCCGTCGGAGCCCGGGCGACCTTCAGCAGGCGGGAGCATGGCGCATGGGCTCCGGGGGTGTCAAGCGAAAACTCACGCCTGGGCACCACGGGCATGAGCGGCGGCGGCCCGCCATATTACCAACCGTCTCCCCGGTCTTACCCCTCGACTCCAGGCTCTGTTTTAGAGAACTGGCAGCTTCAGCGTCTGGACGGCCCGATAGATCGGGATGACCTCGGCGAGCGGGGGCCAGGCGAGGACGCCGAGGGAGTCGTCCACGTAGCTCGGGGTCCGCATGCCGTTCAGGACACAGCTCACGCCGGGGGTGCTGGCCAGGACCCAGATAGCCTTCCGGGACAAGCTTTCGCCTCGTTGCTCGGCCGGCAGCAGGGGATCGATCGCCGCCGACACGGTGTCGCTCTGGCGCCGGCTCTTGCTCGCCCCCTGGCGACGAAATTCAGCCATCAGCTTCTGCAGTTCGCCAAGGTAACGGGGGCGCCACGACTGCCACAGTGCCAGGGGTTCGCCTTCAAGGCTTTGATCCAGGGCTTTCAGCAGATAGTTCAGTTGGGGCGCGATCATCTGACCTTCAATCTGCTG
>JBGQJI010000132.1:0-6790 GCA_041498975.1 Methylomirabilis sp. (SeqCode) | reverse complement strand
GTCGTCATCATCTGCTCCATCGAGAACTTCGACCCGATGGGGATTCATACGGGCGACTCGATCACGGTGGCCCCGGCCCAGACCCTGTCCGACAAAGAGTATCAACTCATGCGCGACGCGGCGATCGCCATCATCCGCGAGATCGGCGTCGAGACCGGCGGCAGCAACATCCAGTTCGCCGTGGATCCGAAGAACGGCCGAATGGTGGTCATCGAGATGAACCCGCGGGTCTCCCGATCCTCGGCCCTGGCCAGCAAGGCCACCGGGTTCCCCATCGCCAAGATCGCTGCCAAGCTCGCCGTGGGCTACACGCTGGATGAGATCAGCAACGATATCACGAAGGAGACGACGGCCTGCTTCGAGCCGACCATCGACTATTGCGTCGTCAAGCTACCTCGATTCTCATTCGAGAAATTTCCCGGCGCGGACGAGACCTTGACGACCCAGATGAAATCGGTCGGCGAGGCGATGGCCATCGGCCGGACCTTCAAGGAGGCCTTGCAGAAGGCGATCCGCTCGCTGGAGATCGAGGCCTATGGACTGGAGAGCCGGATCTTCAGGCGAACGGATGGACGCGAGAACGGCGAGGCAAGCGACGCCGACCTGAAGCTGGTCCGAGACCGCCTCCGCATCGCCAATTGGGAGCGGGTTTTCTATATCGCCGATGCCCTCCGACTCGGGATGACGGCGCAGGAGATCCACGGGCTGACGGCGATCGATCCCTGGTTCCTGGCGAACATCAAGGAGATCGTGGAGTTCGAAGATCGCCTGACGGGACGTGGCCAGCGCCGGGGCGGGTCGTCTCTACTCCGCCTGTTGACGGCTCCCGCGATGCGGGAGGCCAAGGCCCTGGGGTTTTCCGACCGTCGGCTTGCCCAGCTCGTTGGCTCCCAGGAGCTTACGATCCGGGATGCCAGGAAGCGGCTGGGAGTCGAGGCCACTTTCAAGATGGTGGATACCTGCGGCGCGGAGTTCGTGGCGTACACCCCCTACCTCTACTCGACCTACGAGCGGGGGTGCGAGGCTAATCCCACCACCCGCCGGAAGATCATGATCCTGGGCTCCGGCCCGAACCGGATCGGACAGGGGATCGAGTTCGATTACTGCTGCGTCCACGCGGCCTTCGCGCTGAGGGAGATCGGCTACGAGACGATCATGGTCAACTGCAACCCGGAGACGGTCTCGACTGACTACGACACCTCCGACCGCCTCTATTTTGAGCCGCTCTGTCTGGAGGACGTCCTGAATATTTCGGAGCGGGAACAGCCCGTCGGAGTCATCGTCCAATTCGGCGGTCAGACGCCTCTGAAGCTGGCCATCCCCCTCGAGCAGGCGGGCGTGAAGATCCTGGGGACGTCGCCGGACGCGATCGACCGGGCCGAGGACCGAGAACGGTTCAAGCAACTCCTCCAGCGTCTCGGCCTGAATCAGCCACCCAACGGGACCGCGCTCTCGGTCGCCGAGGCGCTCAGGATTGCGCGACAGATCGGCTACCCGGTCCTGGTTCGACCGTCCTACGTCCTCGGCGGCCGCGCGATGGAGATCGTCTACGACGAAGCGAGCCTGCAGGACTACATGGCGCGGGCAGTCCAGGCTTCGCCGGAACGCCCGGTCCTGGTGGACAAGTTCCTGGAGGACGCCATCGAGATGGATGTGGATGCCTTATGCGATGGCCGGGAGGTTGTGATCGGCGGGATCATGGAGCACATCGAGGAGGCCGGCATCCACTCTGGGGATTCCGCCTGCTCCCTCCCGCCCAGATCGGTGCCGAAGCCGTTGCTCGACGAGATCCGCGTTCAGACCAAGGCCATGGCGCTGGAGCTTGGCGTGGTCGGCCTGATCAATCTCCAGTTCGCCATCAAGGACGGCGTCGTCTACGTTCTGGAGGTGAACCCACGCGCCTCCCGGACCGTTCCCTTCGTCAGCAAGGCGATCGGGGTCCCGCTGGCCAAGCTGGCGGCGAAGATCATGGCTGGCATGAGCCTGAAGGAACTGAGTTTCACGGAGGAGCCGACGCTTCGCCACGTGGCGGTCAAGGAGGCGGTGCTGCCCTTCGTGAAGTTCCCCGGTGTCGATGCCCTCCTTGGGCCGGAGATGAAATCGACCGGCGAGGTCATGGGGATCGACCGTGAATTCGGCCTGGCCTTTGCCAAGTCGCAAGTGGGAGCGAGCGGCGCGCTTCCCCCCGATGGGACCGTCTTCCTGAGCGTCAGGGACAGAGACAAGCCGCACATCGTGCCGCTGGCGCGGCAGATCGCCGAGCTCGGCTTCCGGCTCGTGGCGACGGCCGGGACGGCGGCGGTGCTGCAGGCCGCTGGGGTGACCGTTGAGCCGGTGGCCAAGGTGATCGACGGCGTGCGCCCGCACATCGTGGACAAGATGAAGAACGGTGAGATCGGCCTGGTCATCAATACCCCCGAGGGCCCCCATGCCCGACTCGACTCGTACTCGATCCGGCGAACGGCCGTCAGCGTGGGCATTCCCTACTTCACGACGATGGCTGCCGCGCACGCTGCGGTCGAGGCGATCCGGGCGATGCGGCACGGAAGGCTGAGGGTCAAGGCGCTCCAGGACTACCATGAGGCGCGAGATGCAGAGGGCGAGGGACGAGGGACATCTGATGAGTCCGGTGGCCAAGCCATCTGAGGTTCGGGTCGAGGTCGTCGCCAACAGAGAGATCGCGCCGACGTATTTCTCGATGCGCCTGCAGGGACCGTCCTTCCTGGGGCGATTCCGACCTGGCCAGTTCCTGATGGTCGGGTGGGAGGACGGGTTCGATCCGCTCCTACCTCGGGCAATGAGTATCAGGCGTGCGAAGTGCGCCCCCCCACCCCTCCCTCCCCCTCGGAGGGGGGAGGGTGAGGGAGGGGGTGCGAGGTGCGAGGTCGAGATCCTTTACAAGGTCTTCGGCCGAGGAACGGCGCTCCTGTCGGCGACGCGGCCTGGGCGGTTTCTTCGGGCGCTCGGGCCTCTCGGGAATGCCTTCGAGGTCCCCCGGTCAGCGACGCAGGTCCTCCTCGTAGCTGGCGGGATCGGCGTGCCTCCTATTGCCGCCCTCGCCGAGGCGCTCGCCAGTCGGCGAACTGCCCGCGGGATGGAGATGACCGTCTTTGTGGGCGGCAAATCGAAGGCCGACCTTCTATGTGTGGCCGACTTTAGAAAGGCCGGCGCAAAGGTCCGTCTCGCCACGGAAGACGGCACCGCCGGTCACAAAGGACTGGTGACTGAGCTGTTGGAGGAGTTCTTATCCACCTCGCACCTCGCACCTCGTACCTCGCACTCCACCCGTCGCACCCCAAAGTCCGCACCTCGCACCTCGCACTCCGCACCCCGCACTGTCATATATGCTTGCGGCCCTCACCCGATGCTGGCTGCCCTAACGCCGATCGCCGAGAAATACGACCTGCCATACCACGCCTCGCTGGAGGCAAACATGGCCTGCGGATTTGGCGCCTGCATGGGGTGTGTCGTGCCGGCCAGGGGTGGCGAGGGACATCGAACCTACCGGCTGGTCTGCAAGGACGGCCCCGTCTTCAATGCCCGCGACATTCTCTGGGTCTAAGGAACTGTGAACGGTGAGCCATGAACTGTGAACTGCTGACCGAGGAAGTCCCGAACCCGCCCGCCCCAACGGACCTGTTTGATCTGGTTGCCGCCAGGCCAGGCTCCAGTTTCCTGGATGCTGACCCCTGGGCCGCGAATCGATGGAATGCCGCATGCCTCGGATACGATCCGTTCCTCACCTTCACGTCCAAGGGCCACGAGATCGCCGTCTCCCTTCAGGGCGAGTCCCGCCGCCTGAGGGGCGATCCATTCCAGTGCGTCAACGGGCTTTTTCAGCAGTATCGTGACGGCGCGGCGTCCCACGGGCAACCCACAACCGGCGTCATCGGTTATTTCGGCTACGACCTTCGCCATCATCTGGAAAAGCTGCCGGCCTTGGCGGTGGATGACCTCGGACTCCCGGACTGTGTGCTGAACTTCTACGACCTCCTCTTCTGGTTCGACCCGGGAAGCGCTCGATTGCTTGTCGCCTCTTCTGGATTGCCGTTCCCCCCGGGAGCCGATCGTAGGCGGCGAGCCCGGGAACGGCTGCAAGAGGGGCTTGACCTGGTTCGACGCGCGTCACTGGCCGGCCCGAGGACCCCGGTCGAGCTGCCACGGACCGAGGCGCCACTCGAAAGTAACATGTCCAGGAACGATTACTTTAAGGCGCTGGAAGCGGTATTGGAGTACATCGCGGCGGGCGACATCTACCAGGCCAACATCTCGCAGCGGTTCGCAACGCGCTTCTCGGGGGACCCCTGGGTGCTCTACCAGAGGCTCCGAAGCCGCTTCCCTGCGCCATTCGGCGCCTACCTGGATTGCGGCGCCTTCCAGGTCCTGTCGAACTCACCGGAACGGTTTCTTCTGGTGCAAGACCGCCGGATCTCCACCTGCCCGATCAAGGGGACGCGCCCTCGCGGGATGACGCTAGAAGACGATGCACGCATGATCGGCCACCTCCGCCACGATCCAAAAGAGTGCGCCGAACATCTGATGATCGTGGACTTGGAGCGCAATGACCTGGGAAAGATCTGCAAGATCGGCTCTGTCCACGTCGAGCAGTTTGAAACGATCGAGACGTACCACACCCTCCACCACATGGTCTCGACCGTAGGGGGCGTCCTCGAGGAGAGGACCGGGCCGATCGATTGCCTGCGAGCCACCTTCCCCGGCGGTTCGATCACCGGCGCCCCCAAGATCCGCGCGATGGAGGTGATAGACGAGGTCGAGCCGACGGCTCGTGGCCTCTACACGGGGGCGATCGGCTTCATCGGGTTCTCCGGATCGATGGAGCTGAATATCGCCATCCGGACGGCCATCGTCGCAGCGGGACGGATCTACTTTCAGACTGGCGGAGGGATCGTGGCCGATTCATCGCCGACGCGGGAGTACGAGGAGACCTTGTTGAAGGCCGAGACCTTCTTCCGGACCCTCGGGGCCGGCCTCGGTGGGGGAAGGTGAGGGGAGAGGATGGCGGTCGTCTATCTCAACGGACGCTTCGTGCAAGCCCTGCGGGCGAAGGTGTCGGCCTTCGATCGAGGCTTCTCCTTTGGCGATGGGCTCTTCGAGACGCTACGGGCGTATTCCGGATGGGTCTTTGCCCTCGATCGCCACTTGAAGCGCCTCAAGAAAGGCGCCGTTCAAATCGGGATTCCGTTCCAGGATGAGCTGCCGCGATGGCGCCGGGTGATGGGTGAGCTGCTCCGGCGGAATGGCCTGCAGGACCGCGACGGCTCCCTGCGACTGACCCTCACGAGAGGCGCTGACACGCTCGGCACGCTCCTGCCCCCCGAGACTCCCCCCTCCCCCACTCTCCTTCTCGTCGCAAAGCCGTTGGATGCAAGGATTTCGGAGTCTCAGGGGCTCGGGGTCGCCGCGATCGCGCTTCGTTGGGGAAGCCCCTTCAACCCATTCGGGATCAAGTCTCCGAGTTACCTCTATAACATGCTGGCGATGGCGCAGGCGCGACGTGAAGGAGCCCAGGAAGCGTTGTTTGTTGCACCAGACGGCTCCGTCGTCGAGGGCACAACGAGCAACGTGTTCTCGGTCGTGAGTGGGATTCTGACGACCCCCGCCGAAAACTCAGGGCTATTGCCCGGGATCACCAGAGAGGTGGTGATCGAACTCGCCAGGAAGGAGGGCATGACCGTTCGCGAGGCTCCGGTCTTTCTCGATGAGCTCTTTTCTGCCGATGAGACGTTCGTGACCGGCTCCCTGAAGGAGGTCACGCCGCTCGTCGCCATCGACGGGAGAAAGATCGGCGCTGGCAGCCCCGGGCCGGTCACCCGCCTCCTCCAGGAGCGATACAGGGCGGCCGTCGAGGAGGAGCGGCGGCAAGAAGTGCGAGGTGCGAAGTGCGACATGCGGGGTGCGACGCATGGGAGCTAAGATCGCGAAGTCAGCCTTGAAGCGCAGCCGAAGGCCGGATCTGGCAGTGACCGTCGCGGGGATCTCGATGCGGAACCCGGTGATGACCGCCTCCGGAACCTTTGGCTACGCCCAGGAGTTCGAGTCCTATCTGGACCTGTCCAACCTGGGGGCGATCGTGGTCAAGACCATCACCCTCCAGCCGCGAGCCGGGGCCCGACCGCCCCGGATCGTCGAGACTCCCGCCGGCATGTTGAACGCGATCGGCCTTCAGAACGTCGGCCTCGAAGCCTTCATCAAGGAAAAACTCCCTTACCTCAGACGGTTGGGCCCTCCCGTCATCGTTAATATCGCAGGGGAGTCGATCGAGGACTATTATGAACTGGCAAAATGCCTGAGCGATCAGGAGGGAGTGGCCGGAATCGAGCTGAACATCTCCTGTCCCAACGTGGCCGATGGCTTGATCTTCGGCTGCAACCCGACGTTGGCTCACAGACTGGTTGCGCGGGTGCGGCAGGCGACAACGCTGCCGCTCATCCCCAAGCTCTCCCCCAACGTCACCGACGTCGTCGAGATCGCGCGGGCCTTGGGAGAGGGGGGCGCCGACGCACTCTCCCTCATCAATACGCTGATCGGCATGGCGATCGACGTGCGAACGCGCCGGCCGAAGATCGCTAACGTCACCGGCGGACTGTCCGGACCGGCCATCCGGCCGGTCGCCGTCCGGATGGTCTGGGAGGTGGCGCGAGCCGTAAAGCTGCCGCTTATCGGGATGGGCGGGATCATGACAGCGGAGGATGCCCTGGAGTTCCTGATCGCGGGCGCCACAGCCGTGGCGGTCGGGACGGCCAACTTCACTTCACCGAGCAGCCCGCAG
>JBGQJI010000131.1:0-6791 GCA_041498975.1 Methylomirabilis sp. (SeqCode) | reverse complement strand
GAGAACCGTCCGAATGCCGAACAGCAGGAGGACAAGGCCAAAGGCGGCGGCCACTGCCGTCGCGGCCCGGGGGACGGCGAGACCACGCTCGATAAGCAGAGCAATAACCAGGCAAAACCCGACCGAGGGAAGATAGAGGAAATGCTCCGCCAGCAGCTCGTGGTGGGGAATGAGCTGCGAGACCGGAAGGAGAGCGACGAAGAACCAGAGCCCGCCGAAGGTCGCCCAGCGGTCCACCCGGAGCAGGCGGAACAGCCCATAGCCCAGCGCGCCCAGGACCCCGAAGGCCAGGAGCCCCTGGGGGTCGGCGAGGGAGCGGGAGACAGGGAAGGTATTGAAGGAATAGTCGGCGCTCAGCGTTACGGGAGCGACCAACTGCTTGAGGTAGTGCACGACGATCCGCGCGCTGGTCGCCAGCGTCGGGCCCAGGCCCCCGCCGTACAGCGCCCGCTGGTGGCTGGGGTTGGCGACGAAGACGAAGTAGAGGAGCAGCAGGGCCAGGGCGGCGGCCATGCTGAGGTAGAGCCATTTGTGCCGCTGGAGGACCACCCGGAGCCCTTCCCGCAGGGCGTGGCCTAGCGGCGGGGCGACGGCCGGGCCGGCGCCCGGGAGGGCGCGGAGCAGGTCGTAGCCGACCCAGAGGAGCGGGAGGGTGATCGCCATCTCCTTCGTGAAGAGGCTGAAGAGATAGGCAAGGCCTGCGAGAGCCAGGTACCCGAGCCGGTCCGTCGCGCGGTACCGCACGAAGCTGAGGACGCCGAGGAGGTAGAAGGTGGTGAACAGGACGTCCCGCTGGCCGGCGATGTAGGCGACCGCCTCGGTCTGAATCGGGTGGACGATGAAGAGGGCGGCGGCGAACAGGGCGGGCCACGGCCGACCCAGGAGCGTCCGGAGGAGCATGAAGACCAGCGCCCCGTTCAGGATGTGCAGCAGGATGTTGACCGTCCGGTACCCGGCGGGGTGGCGCCCGAAGAAGTAGTACTCGACGGCGAGCACGGCGGTCCGGACCGGGCGGTGCGTCACCCCCCGGTCGGAGGGGAGGGGGACCGAGCGGCGGGATTCCCACTGAAATATCCGCGGGTACTGGGCGATATTCTGGATCCCACGGTTTTCGGTGATGAGGAGGGCATCATCAAAGACGAAATTGTTTCCGAGGGAGTTTGCATAGAGGAGCGCGGCGATCGCGGCGAGGAGCAAGACGGCATGAAGCGTCTGGGGAACGGACATCCACGAGAGCAGCCTGCTCGGCGCCGCTTGACCTGTGGTGGTCGTGTTGTTCCGTTTCGTCATGGCAGGTGAACGCCCTCCTATCTCGGTGGGGCAAGGGGGACGTCCTGCCCCGAGCACTGATCAGTCACCGCACCCTCCCGCATGGTCTCCCAGTATACTTGAGCGGGTTCGGGCGCGTCAACAAGATCGGGCGCCGAGCAGACGCCTGGGGGCCGCAGCGACTGCGGATCGGCCTTGCATCTGCGCCCGTCCCGAGGCGCCCGGGCGACGGCGGTCTCATCGTGGCGGCGCGGGAAGCTGCCGGGCATCGGGAAACTGCCTTGCCATGCGCCGGGCTTTCTGGTATATATGATGGCTGTTAACACGCGACCCGCCCCGGAGGGGGCGCGCGACCTTTGACCGCTGAATATGAAGAGGAGAGATCATGCTCATTCGCTACCTTCGTGCAGGCGCCATCGTTTGGGCCGTGTTTATCACGGCGGGGTTTGGCCTCGGGATCTTCGGGTGCTCGACCCCGCAGGTTTCCCAGCCGACCCCGAGTGCTCCCGAGGAGCCCGATTCCGGCGTCCAGGCTTGGAACCCGTTCGTCGTCAGCGAGCCGGGCGGCCGCATCTACCTCACCTACTTCGGCGGCACAGGCGGCTCCATTTACAGCCTCTTCTTCAACAGGTCCCTGGACGGTGGGACCACCTGGCTGCGAGAGCCGGTGCGCCTGGACACGCCCGATCACCCACAGAGCCGTATCGGATTCCACCGCCTCGAGACGATCGGAGATGGCGGCGTCTCGGTGACCTGGTCGATCGAGGGGAAAGAAGGGCAATATTGGCGTATCAAAGAGGCCCGCTCCCGGCGCTCCTCGGATTCCGGGACGACCTGGAGCCAGAAGCCGCTCACCCGGAAGTTTTCCAGCGGCAACTACCCCGTATCCCTGGTGGGCGCCGATGGGGCACTCTACCTGGTCTGGACTGAGCAGACGGGCGATAAGGCCAACACTCTCCGCCTGCAGCGGACTGCCCCTGGGGCGGGTGCCTGGTCGAAGACACCCGTGGACATCCCGGGACCGGAAAGCGCCACGCTGTCTGGCCGCAAGAGCCGGGGTGGAGGCTCCCGGGATGCCGCCTGGCCCGTGTTGGCAAGCGACGCGCCGGGACGACTGTTTGTCGCTTGGCAGCAAGAGACGCCCAGTGGGAGCGATATCTACTTCAATCAGTCTCGCGACGGTGGGACGACATGGCTGAATGCGCCCGTTCGGCTCAACGCCAGGCCGCCGGAAGGGTACACAGCCCGCATCCCCGCCCTCGTTGTTGACAACGCCGGAGGGGTCTACGTCGTCTGGGAGGACTTCCGCCACGATTCGATCGACCTCTACCTCAACCGCTCCATGGACGGCGGAGCCACATGGCTTCCAGAGGAGCTCCGCCTCACGCCAGACCGGCCGAAGGGCGCGACGTCGTCTCTGCCCTTCCTCTCCGCCGACCGATCAGGCCGCCTGTATCTGGTCTGGCAGGACGGCCGGGAGGTTCCGTACACGGTCTATTTCAACCGATCGCTGGATCGGGGGACCACCTGGTTGCCGCATCCGATCCGGCTGGACCACCATGGGCCTGACACCTTCTCCTATGCGATGAGGCTCGGGCACGACGACACGGGCCACGTCTACGTCGTCTGGTGGGAGGGGGCAAAAGACAAGGGCACAGTCCACTTCGCTCGTTCCAGCGACGCCGGCGCCACGTGGCCGGACAAGGATGTCCGCCTGGACGGCGAGGGCGCCGGCAAAGGCAAAGAAGGGTCACGGTTCCCTTGGTTGAGCGCCGACGGCACGGGGCGGGTTTATGTCGCCTGGAGCAGCGATCAGACCGGGGTGTTGAAGCTCTACCTGAACCGCTCTACGGACCACGGAGCCACCTGGCTGCCGCGGGAGATCAGGATCACCCGTTAGTGCCGTTCCAACCATGTACCCCAAAAATGGTGAGGCTGGCGCCGTTCAAACTTTATCCGCCTCACGTCACAATGACCCGCAGACATCTGGATCGGCCGTCGCAAAGCCGTGTCATTTATCCGAACCAGTTGGAACGGCAGTAACAGTCCAAGGGGTCGCGCGCGCGAATCGTGAAGATCCAGAACCATCTGCGTGATTGGGGGAGGGCAGGCGGCACCACCTTGCGCCTGCGCACGCGTTCGGCCCTGCTCTTGCTGGCTGTGCTGGTCGGCCTCGTGTATGCGAATTCTCTTCCCAACGCCTTCGTGTTCGATGACTACGGACTCGTCGTCAAAAAACGGCAGATCCGTTCGCTCGATCAGGTTCCCCGCATCTTCTTCCCGGAGACGGTGATGGGGGGTTACCGCCCGCTGCGGACAGCATCGTATGCGATCGATTACTCCCTCTTCGGGCTGAATCCATCGGGCTTCCGGGCATTCAACATCTTCTACCATTTTCTGAATGGTTCGCTGCTCTTCATTATCCTGCGCACTATCCTGGGCCAGGTGCGGCCCGCGTTGCTGGCCTCCATCCTCTTTCTCATCCACCCGATCCAGACCGATTCTGTCGCTTATATCTCTGGGCGACGCGACCTCCTCTTCACCCTCTTCTATTTGGCTGGCTTCTACTGCTTCGTTCGATACCGGGTAACGGGCCGACTGCGCTACCTCGGTTTCGCAGGCGTATCGTATCTGCTCAGCCTGATGTCCAAAGAGATGGGCGTCAGCCTCCCGCTCCTCTGTTTCTGCTACGATCTTTTCAAGTCGTTTCCCGCCGCCGGTGAGGAAAACCGCGGCTCCTGGCAAACCCTCCGGGAGGGGTTGCGGAGCCTCTTCCAGCGGCACAAGTGGTTCTATCTCCTGACAGGAGCGCTGTTCGTCTTCGTCGCGTGGTACTACGCGTTTCGCGTCGTTGCCCGCGTGACCCGACAGCATGAAATGTGGGGAGGAGGGCTGTGGCCGACGCTCTTGACCGACAGCAGGATCTTCGCCCACTACATCAAGCTCCTGGTCTTCCCCTCGACCCTGAATGCCGACTATTCGTACAACGCCTTCCCCATCTCCTACTCCCTCGCCGACCCACGGGTGCTCTTCGCCCTCGCGATCCTGGGAGCGGTAGGGTGGGGGATCTTTCGCCTCGTGAGCTACGAGCCGATGGCCGCCTTTGGCGGGGTCTGGTTCTTCATCACCCTCCTCCCGGTCTCCCAGATCATCCCTCATCATGAGATGATGGCGGAGCACTATCTCTACCTGCCGTCCGCCGGTTTCTTTCTTGCGGTCGCGCTTCTGGTCGAGCGACTCCTGGCCCGGAGCCGCCACGTGCGTGCGATCCCAACGGCCGTTGCGCTCGTCGTCTTTCTGCTTGGCGTCAGGACTGTCGTCCGCAACCGTGACTGGAAGGACGACCTGACGCTCTGGACGAAGACCGTCCGGACCGCCCCACAATGCGCCAGGGCTCGAACCAACCTCGGGGAGATCCACCTGCGGAAAGGCGCCGTCGTTCAGGCCAGGCAAGAATTTCTCCAGGCTTTGCGGATCAAACCGAACGACGAGGTGAACCATGACAACCTCGGGGCGGCTCTGCTCCGCCTGGGTCAACTGGAGGCGGCCGAACGGGAGTTCCAGGAGGCCGCGCGGATCTCCCCCTCCTTCAGCAGCCCCAAGGCCAACCTCGGCCTGGTCCATCTCGGGCGCGGGAAATTGGATGAAGCCGAGCGGGAGTTCAGGGAAGCCCTTCGGTCCCGCCGGCTGTCCCGGATCCGGAGGCCCCGAGTCCTGAACAATCTGGGCATCGTCCTCGCCATGAAGGGCAGGCGCGAAGAAGCAAAAAAAATGTTCGAGGACGCCGTGCGGCGCGACCCCCACTACGCCGATGCCCGGGGAAACCTGGGGAAGGTCTATCTTGAAGAGGGGATGCCTAAAGAGGCGACCGTCGAGCTCACCGAGGCAACCCGCCTGAAGGGGTCGGACGCCCGGTTTCACCATCTGCTCGGAGAGGCCTACTACCAACAGGGGATGAAAGAGCTCGCCGCAATAGAACTCGCGAAGGCGTTATCTTTAAAGAGCGATTTCCCGAAGGCGCGGGCGTTGCTGGAAAAGATCGACCGGGAGAAAGCAAGTGAACGGGGAAGACGAGGGTAGCTCCGTCAGGCTCTCGGTGGTCATTCCCCTCTTCAACGAAGAGGAGAGCCTCAAGGAACTGTATGGGGCGCTGGACGCCTCCCTTTCGCCCCATGCCGGCCAGATCGAGCTGATCTTCGTGGACGACGGGAGCACAGACGGTTCATTCGAGGTCATTAGGGGGTTGCGCAGCAAAGATGAGCGCGTGAAAATCGTTCGGCTCCGGGGAAACCAGGGGAAGTCGGCCGCACTGGCCGTCGGGTTTCGGGAAACCCAAGGGGAGATCATCGTCACCCTCGACGCCGACCTCCAGGATGATCCAAAAGAGATCCCCAAGTTCCTTGCGAAGCTGGAGGAGGGATACGACCTAGTTTCGGGCTGGAAGGCGCGTCGCCAGGATCCCTGGACGCGACGCGCCCTGTCAGCCGTCTTCAACCGGGTCACGGCCCTGATGACGGGTCTGCGGTTGCACGACTTCAATTGCGGGTTCAAGGCCTATCGGCGGGATGTGATCAGTGAACTCAAGCTCCACGGCGAGCTGCACAGATTCATCCCCGCCCTCGCCAGTTGGCGAGGCTTCGCCGTCACCGAGATCGAGGTGGAGCACCACCCCAGGAGGTACGGCCGATCAAAGTACGGGATCGAGCGGATCCCGCGGGGCTTTTTCGCCCTGCTGACGGTGATCATGCTGACGCGGTACACCGCCAAGCCGCTTCACCTCTTCGGGCTCTTAGGCCTTGGCCTGGGGCTCGCCGGATTCGGGATCATCGGGTACCTGTCCGTTGGATGGTTGCTCGGACACTGGATCGGGAATCGGCCCCTCTATCTCATCGGCGCCATCCTGGTGATCGCCGGCCTGCAGCTCGTCTCATTCGGCCTGCTGGCGGAAATGATCGTCTACTCATCCTCCACCCAGGCAGAGCCTCCTGTTCGAAGCATCCTGAAATAACCCGAACCGGGCAGTCGCACCCCCCTCCCCGCATCGGCCCACGCTCGCGTCTGATCCCCTTCGATCATCCTGCTGGAGGGCCGGCAGGTTCAGCATTCTCGCCACCGCGCGCTTTTTCCGGAATTCGACCAACGGTCCTGTAGAGAGCCATCCAGATCAGTACTGGAAACACCTGGCTCCAGATCGAAAGGTAAAAATTCACCCCCCATACGTAGAGGCGCCCCGCAGAGCTCTGGAACGCCTCCAGCTCCGGTTGCTCAAAATATTTCACGCCGATAAGGAGGTACAGAACATGCGTGACAAACAGGAGCCCTAGCGCGATCGCCAGGAGCTTGCATCGCCGGCGCCATTCGACCTGTCGGGGGGCCATCGAGAGGGCCACCAACAAAATCACATTGAAATGGGTGAGATATCCCGTGAAGCCTTTGACCTTCATCCCTTTTGAGAAAGGGGTGTCGGAGCGCACGATCGCGATGTTGCGCTTCCATCCGACAAGACTGGTCACATGGGGATT
>JBGQJI010000130.1:0-6799 GCA_041498975.1 Methylomirabilis sp. (SeqCode) | reverse complement strand
GGGACGGTCGGTGGCTGCGGCCAGCAAATAATCAAGGCGGCCCTGCCAGCGGAGGACCCCATACGTGAGCTCGGTGGCCAGGGCCCGGTCCTGCTGCGAGAGGTGCGCCTTCTGGAGTTTGGCGTCGAGGAGCAGACTGGCATAGGCCCCCTGCTCCTCGACCCGGGTCAGCACCTCGAGCGCCATACGCCGCGCATGCATCCTTGCCTCTAGTGCCGTCCCAACTTGTTCGGACAACTGACAAGGCGTCGCGACGGCCGATCCAGATGCCTGCGGGTCATTGTGATGTTAGGCGGGTAAAGTTGGAACGGCACGAGCCTCACCATTTTGGCGTAATAGTTGGAACGGCATTAGCTCGATCCGAAAACATCGCCCGGCTGGACACGGTAGCCCCGAGCGAATTCCGCCGCACTCATGGCACGGCGGTTCTCCGGTTGCACCCGTGTGAGCCGAAGACCTCCGCGCCCGGTCGCGACGAGCACCCCCCCGTGGCGATCGATCGCCACTACGGCCCCAGGGGGGGCGTCCGGCGCTGCTTCGACGAGCGCCTCCAGGATTTTCACTCGCCGCCCACCGAACCTGGTCACTGCTCCCGGCTCTGGCTGAAGGCCCCGGATCAAGCAATCCAGAGCGTGAGCGTCGCGGGCCCAGTCCAGGTGAGTATCCTCCGGGGTGAGCTTGGGCGCATAGGTCGCAAGGCCCTCGTCCTGCGGGATCAGGCGGGCTGTCCCGCGTGCGACCTGATCGAGGGCCTGGCACAGGAGATCAGCCCCTAGCATAGCCAGGCGCTCGCCAAGAGTGCCAGCGGTATCCCTGGGCCCGATCGGCTCACCACGGTGTAGGACGATGGGGCCGGCGTCTAACCGCGCCTCGATCCGCATGATGGTGATCCCCGTCACCATTTCGCCCCGAATTATCGCCCATGGAATCGGCGCAGGGCCCCGGTATTTCGGCAGCAGCGAGGCATGGAGATTCAGACAGCCGTGCCGGGGGAGTCCGAGGATCGCCTCTGGCAGAAGCTGGCCATAGGCGACGACGATGATGGCTTCTGGCCGGCCCGCCCGCAACGCGGCCAGCGCCTCCGGCTCCCCGATCCTCTCCGGTTGCAGGATCGGGAGCCTCAACTCCTGCGCTGCGAGTTTTACCGGCGGAGGAACCACCCGCCGACCGCGCCCCGCGGGACGATCCGGTCGGGTCACGACCAGACAGATCTCATGCCCCGCATCGACGAGCGCCCGCAACGACGGGAGGGCGAAAGCCGGTGTTCCCATGAAGCTCAGGCGCATTGGCCATCCTTCTTCGCATCCGGACCGATGTCGCTCCGGAGTTTGCCCCACCCTCTCTGACCTAGAGGTCCTTGACAGGAGTGACCCGCTCGAGCGTGGCCATCATCCGGGCGTAATGCGTCCCTTCCCAGTAAACCCGAGGGCATCGGGGGCACCGGGCGAACCGGTCATGGCGCTGCCAGACGAACTCCGGGACCCGGCCGCGAACCTCCGCCTTCGCGACCGGCTCCAGAGGCTCGTTGCATCGCAGGCAGCGGTGGCCGATCTTCGTGGGCAATCCGAGCCTGTCAGCCACCTGGTGGAGCTGCTCCTCGTAGTGATCGCTCTCGATGAGGAGAGTGCGCGCAGGCGGCAGGCGCGGAGGCAGGCGGGTGTCGCGCGTCAAAAGGAGCCGGTCCTCCGCCAAGACCAGCCGCACCAGCCCCGCATCGTCGCCCCGCCAATAGAGCGTGTCATATCCGAGCACCCGGAGCCACTTGGCCAACCGGCCCAGCATCGCATCGGCCACGAGCCGCATTCTGCCCCCTGAAATCAGAGGAGATCACAATAGCATATGTATGAGCAGTTTAGGAGGTGAAAAGGGCTAGATGGTGGGGCCAAACCAGGGCGCGCAAGAGCGGTGCAAACCTGCCACGAGGCGAAACAGCAGTGATGGAGAAGCAGCCGTTACTGGATCTGCAGATTGGCGAAATCGTCCCCCCTGAACCGGCTAGGCAGTCACGTCAGGCGCCTCGCACAACGCGAGGTGGGAAACCCCCTCCTTCCACGCGACCATGCCACGTTATCAGGGGAGCTGGATTTCGGCGATCCACGTCCCCCATTCCGACCCTCCCTCGACCCGAGCGTACTCGCCGGCCACCCAGACCTTCGTCTGGTCGGACGGGTCAACCGCTGCTCCCGAGTAGTCCCCCCAGCGGTCGGCCCCATAGGCAGCCTCCCCCGCCTTGATGCGGACGGGGGCTCGGAGGGTGTTCGAGGCATCGGTGGTGAGCCGCCCGCTGGCGTACACCGAGGCGAACTCGGACTTGGAAGACCGGGAGAACACCGCGATGAGGTTATTCCCGCTATCCGTTTGGATCGCCGGGTAGTAACAGTCGGCCCCGGCGGTCCCGAAGTCGAAGTCCTGGTTGAGACTCATCGCTCCGGTCAACACCTGGATGAACCGAAGGCAGGCATGGGTCTTCTTATCCCCGCTTGGGCGACAGGCGGAGTTCGCCGCAAGCCAGAGGGACCCGTTCCGGAAGACGGCGTCCAGGAGCGCGTTGTCGTTGGTCTCCACCCGGCTAGACGTCCCCTTCTGCTGGGCGGTAGGAGGGGTCTTCAGGGTGTTGATGGACCGGTCAACGGTTGTGAAGCTCGCCCCACCGCCAACACCGGGAATCCCGACCACCGACCAGATCCGGACCTTTTTCGCCTTGTTGAACTTCACCGCCGCCATATACAGGGTGGTGGTGGACGAGAGGGAGGAGGCCGGCTGGATCGCAAAGAGGCCTTGATCCGGGGGGAAGAAGTTGGCATGGGCCGTGCCCCCCGCCAGGAGGTCAGCCTTGTTGATCACAATGAACATCGTGCCCAGGAACCCTCCGTCGCAGGAGGTCGTGCAGGCAAATGCATCGCCGGTCAGGACGACCTTATCGTTGTTGATCCCGATCGCCGGGAAGTCGGGCATGGCTCCGATGATAGTGACGGTATAGATGGTGAAGCCCGCGGTTGGGTCGTCGCTCGCGGAGACCGCCAGCCGCCACGTCCCCTGCGTGTCCTCATCCGTCGCCGCACTGACAAACCAACGGCTGGATAGGGGATCGAAGCGGATTTTCGGGTCAGTGAGGAACGTGGAGGGAGATAGGCCGAAGAAGGCATTGAGGCTGAAGGGAACGTCGAAGGGGGTGGGGAGGGCGCTGCCGTCCTTGTTGAGGATTCGTCCCTCCGTGTTCACGACTTCGAAGATGTGGTTGGGCCCGGCGGCCACCTGAGTGTCGGGTGGGATGAATCCGCCACTCTCGGATTTCCTGAGGCCGATGAAACTCGTGAGGATGCTCGGACCCGCTGAAGGTGCCAGTGGGAGGAGGGGTTCAGGAGCCAGTCCCCTCTTCGAGCCCTCCCGGCGCAGCTTCTCCTTTTCCTGTCGGAGGAGTTCGGGATCAGGGACCCGCCGGGGGACAACCCTGCCCACTCGTTCCTCCGGGGCCGCCGGCGCCAGACTCTCGACCTGGATCACCGAATCTGGATAGATGATCACCTCCTCGGGCGCCGGAGCACCGACTTGGGCCTGTGCCCGTGAGCCGGGCGGGGAGACAAGCGAGAGAACCAAGAGAAACAGGACAACGAGGGCTGCATGAGCCACCTGCCGGATCGACTTTGCCACGGGATCCTCCTCTGAACTGACCAAGAATCTAGCCTCCTCAGACATCGCGGTTTTACCGCATCACGAGCAACGACCCTCTGAGCACAAACCTCCTGGAAGGTTCTGGCGGTCCTCTCCGCGATTTATTTCCATGGCTCACTGCAAGCTGTGGTGCCATCTCCCCCGATTGCGTCGTCGCGCGAGAGACCAGCAGCCTCACGCCGAGCATCCCACCGGCCACACGCAGCATTGGCTCCCCTCAATCTGTGCGGCAGGGAATCATACCACAGGTCGGCGGGGCTTGGCAGGAAAAAGGGCTACGCACGACCATCAATTTTGCCTCGACGGCCCGGCGAGGAAGGCTGCACAGGGCACCGCGCCGCCGCGGTTGAGGCTTCCCACTATGGAAATCGGTCGAAGAGCCATCGTGAGCACGCCCGTTCGATCGGATCGCCGCAAGAGCGGTGCCACGGTTCAGCCGGCGGCGCATGCCCGGAGAGCGAGCCGAACCTCATCCCTCTAAGTCACCTGGCTGGCCCCGCAGCCGGATCGGCCACGAGGCGCACTGCTTCCCCTTCCCTCACGAACCTGTCTCCGCGACCTACCATCGAAAGGGAATGCGAGTGTCACTCTTACACACCACAAGGCGCCACGGCATCGATACCTTCGGTGGAAATACGGTTGACAAAGTGGACCGTTCATACTACAAACATGAAAAAACTCGCGCAGGGAGCACTTCTAACCCCAATCCGAAATTAATGGGCCAGCGATGTCTGGCTAGCCAGCGGGTGGCGCGGTGAGCGGGCGCCCCCGGCGCCCGCAGCGGAAGGGCCCCACTGGGGGATGGGTGGAGCGAGGACGACGGGGGCTGATCACTGCGACAGGACCCGCTGGCCTCGCTACCCACCCCGTTGGACAGTTTCGGATCGGGGCTAAGAGGGATGAGCGGGCGCCAAGCCCGAGGTGCTCGACATCAGGCGCTATGACCGAGCCTGGCATCAGCTCCGCCCTCTCCCTCACCAGGACGTCTGGCCGGTTGGACCTTCTGGATAAAGCCCGCCCCGAGATCACCTGTGCGAGGGATCGCCGGTTCCCCGTTTCCGGAGACCGTGGTCAGGAGAATCCCGCCAGAGCCCATGAATAACCGAGTGACGCCTTTCCTGTATTCCACTTTGCAACGCTGTCCGGTCCTCGATTCGGAGGGCCAGCCCGCGGGTCAGCTCAACGACCTGATCCTTCTGCCCCTGGAGACCCTCCCGCTGGTGACCAAGCTCGTGGTCCTGACGCCGGAGAAAGATGAGTTGATCCTGCCCTGGGAGACAGTGGCACGCATCGAGCGTGACCCTGCAGCGATCCATCTCGCGCAAGCGCGCGGCTCACTCCAGCCGGTCCCACAGCGACCCGAAGAGATGGAGCTGGGGAAAAGCCTCCTGAACCGGAAAGTGGTGGACACCAAGCGCCGAAAGGTGATCCGGGTGAATGATCTGGAGTTCCAGGAAGCGAACGGACGGCTGCAGCTCGTTGCGGTCGAGGGAGGTCTCCGCAGTCTGCTGCGGTACTTGGGCTCCGAGGCGCTGGCCCAACGGATCGCCCGCCTTCTTGGTATCCGCCTGGACCGAGAGCCGATCCTCTGGGAGGTGGTGCAGCCGGTCGAAGTCGAGCCGACGAAGCCCAGGCGGCGGGCGGCCTACGCCAAGCTCGCCAAGCTCCACCCGGCAGACATCGCCGACATCATCGAGGAATTGAACCCGAGCGAGCGGACGGCGGTCCTGGCCGCCCTGGACCAGGAGACCGCTGCCGAGACCCTCACCGAAACGGAGCCGGAAGTCCAGGCCTCGATGGTCCAGATGATGGAGAGCGAACAGGCGGCCGACATCCTGGAGCGGATGGAACCGGACGAGGCGGCCGACATCCTCAGCGACCTGCCGGAAGCCAAGGCGCAGGAGCTCCTGGAGACGATGCAAGAAGAGGAAGCCCAGGACGTGGTCGAACTGCTCACGCATGAGGAAGACACCGCGGGCGGCCTGATGACCACGCAGGCGTTTCACCTGCCGCCCCACCTGACGGCGGCTGATGCGATCGGGCGGCTCCGCTCTCCCGAGGGGGCCGAGGCCGAGACGATTTCCTCCATCTACGTCACCGACGATCTGGAGCGGCTGCTGGGGGTCCTGAGCCTTCGGGAATTGATCCTGGCCGCCCCTGACAAGCGGCTCGAGGAAATCATGGAACCGCAGGTCATCAGCGTCCGGCCTGAGACCGGTCTGCGCGAAATCGCCGAAACCTTCACCAAGTACAACCTGATGGTATTGCCGGTGTTGGACGAGGGGAGAGAGTTGAAGGGCATTATCACCGTCGATGATGTCTTGAACCGGATCCTCCCGATGATATGGAAGCAACGGGCAGCAAAGAAATACATCTAGCCGACCCCGCACCCAGGACACTCGATGCGGCTTCCTCGGATCAAGAAGCGGCGGATCCTCCGATTCCTGGCCGTCATGGGGCCGGGGATCATCACCGCCAGTGTCGATCAGGACGCCGGGGGGATCACCACCTACTCCCTCGCCGGCGCCCAGTTCGGGTATGGTCTGCTCTGGTCGCTCTTCTTCATCACGATCGCCCTCGCCGTCGTCCAAGAGATGGGGTCGAGGATGGGGGTCGTGACCGGCAAGGGGCTCGCCGAGTTGATCCGCGAGCGGTTCGGGGTCCGGGTCACCCTTGGTGTGATGCTCATTCTGGTGCTGGCGAACCTGGCCAATACCGTCTCCGAGTTCGCTGGCGTCGCAGCCAGCATGGAAATCTTCGGCTGGAGCCGCTACGCGGCGGTTCCGCTGGCGGCGCTGCTGTTGAGTTGGCTGGTGGTCAAGGGGACCTACCGCCTCGTCGAGCGGATCTTTCTCGGGGCCAGCCTCTTCTATGCCGTGTACATTATCTCCGCCTTTCTCGCCGGTCCCAGTTGGCCGGTGGTACTTCGCCAGACCGTCCGGCCGAACTTTCACATCGAGCGCAACTACCTCGCGATGCTTATCACGCTCGTTGGGACCACCATCGCGCCATGGATGCAGTTTTACATCCAGGCCTCGATCGTCGATAAGGGGGTCCGCCGCAAGGAGTATGGCTACGTCAAGCTGGATGTCTGGACCGGAAGCGTCATCGCGTCAGCCGTGGCGTT
>JBGQJI010000129.1:0-6903 GCA_041498975.1 Methylomirabilis sp. (SeqCode) | reverse complement strand
TCGTGGTCATTGCGTCCGACAAGGGGCTGTGCGGCGCCTTTAACAGCAACATCATGCGCCGGTCACTGGAGCTGCTGCGGGCAACGGACGGCGAGGTTGCGATGACCCTGGTTGTAGTGGGGCGCAAAACCCGCGATTTCTACCGGCGGCGACCTTACACGATTCGGTCGGAGCAAATCAGTTTCTTTGACCGGCTGGCGTACGCCCACGCGGCCGCCCTGGGCCAGGAGCTGGTGAAGGCGTATGTAGGCGAAGAGGCGGATGAGATCCAGTTGGTTTACAACGAGTTCAAGTCGGTCGCGAGCCAACGTGTCGTGGTGGAACGGCTGCTTCCCATCGAACCGTTACCGCCCCCGGCGGAGTTTGCCGCTCTCGACTTCATCTACGAGCCCTCGCCGGGAGCAATCCTGGAAAACCTGCTGCCCAAGCACATCGAGGTCCAGGTCTACCGGGCGCTGATGGAGTCGCTGGCCGGTGAATACGGCGCCCGGATGACAGCCATGGATGCCGCGACCAAGAACGCCTCGGAGATGATCGATCTGCTCACCCTGCAGTTCAACAAGGCCCGCCAGGAACGAATCACCAAGGAGCTGCTCGAGGTGGTCGGCGGGGCCGAGGCGCTCCGGCAGGCGCGCGGGTAGCGAGTTCATAGTTCAGAGTTCATGGTTCATAGAGGGGTAGGAGTGTAACAATGAACGCAGGGAAGATCGTACAAGTCATCGGGCCCATCGTCGATGTCGAGTTCGAGCCGGGGAAGCTGCCGGCGATCTATACCGCCCTTGATGTCAAGGCGAAGCAGGCCAAGGATATCTTCTCTTACAGCGAGCGGCTGGTCCTGGAGGTGGCCCAGCACCTGGGGGAGAGCCGCGTGCGGACCATCGCCCTCTCCTCGACCGACGGGCTCGTCCGGGGGATGGAGGTCCTCGACACCGGCGCGCCGATCACCATCCCGGTCGGTCGGGCCACCCTCGGTCGGATTATCAACGTGATCGGGGAGCCCGTGGACAAGATGGGACCGGTGGAAGCGAAGAAGCACTACCCGATTCATCGCCCCGCCCCGTCCTTCGACGAACAGGCGACCAAGGTCGAGATCCTGGAGACCGGGATCAAGGTCGTCGATCTCTTGGAGCCGTACACCAAGGGCGGCAAGACCGGCCTCTTCGGCGGTGCCGGGGTCGGCAAGACCGTCGTCATCATGGAGCTGATCCGCAACATCGCCATGGAGCATGGCGGCATCTCCGTCTTCGCGGGCGTGGGGGAGCGGACCCGCGAGGGGAACGACCTCTGGCTGGAGATGAAGGAGTCGGGGGTGCTCGAGAAGACCGCCCTGATCTATGGCCAGATGACCGAGCCGCCCGGCTCGCGGTTGCGCGTGGGGCTCACCGGCCTGACCGTCGCCGAGTACTTTCGGGATGAGGAGAAACAGGACGTGCTCCTCTTCATCGACAACATCTTCCGCTTCACGCAGGCCGGGTCCGAGGTCTCGGCGCTGCTGGGCCGGATGCCATCGGCCGTCGGGTACCAGCCGACGCTCGGCACAGAGATGGGGGAGCTGCAGGAGCGGATCACCTCCACCAAGACCGGGTCGATCACCTCGGTGCAGGCGATCTACGTGCCCGCCGATGACATCACTGACCCTGCCCCGGCCACGACCTTTGCCCACCTGGACGCAACCACGGTCCTCTCCCGGCAGCTCACCGAGTTGGGGATCTATCCTGCGGTCGATCCGCTGGCCTCGACCTCGCGTATCCTCGACCCCCGGATCGTCGGCGAGGAGCACTACTCCGTTGCCCGGTCGGTGCAGAAGATCTTGCAGCGCTACAAAGACCTTCAGGACATCATCGCAATCCTGGGGATGGACGAGCTGTCTGAGGAGGACAAGCTGGTGGTGGCGCGGGCAAGGAAGATCCAGCGATTCCTCTCCCAGCCCTTTTTCGTGGCGGAGCAGTTCACGGGCCAACCCGGCCGCTATGTCAAGCTGAAGGAGTCCATCAAGGGATTTAAAGAGCTGATTGACGGGAAGGCGGACGACTTGCCCGAGCAGGCATTCTACATGGTCGGGACGATTGAAGAAGCCCGGGAGAAAGCGGAGAGGCTCAGCGGACGCAAGTAGGCTCGATCCCCCCTTCTGGAGAGAACGTGGCAGAAAGAGATCGCCATACCTTTCAGCTCGAGGTAGTGACGCCTCAGCGCCTGATCATCGGCGAGGACGTCGAGGAGTTGGTGGCGCCGGGAACGGAGGGATACTTCGGCGTGTGGCCGGGCCACACCCCGTTCATGACCACCCTGAAGATCGGGGAGCTTTCCTACAAGAGAAGGGGGGAAGAACGGTTTCTCGCTGTCAGTTGGGGCTACGCCGAGATCCGCCAGGAGAAGGCGATTATCCTCGTCGAGGCCGCCGAGCGCGCGGAGGAGATCGATAGGGCCCGAGCGGAAGAGGCCAGGGTGCGGGCTGAGGAGCGCCTGCGGCGCTGGGGGGATGCAACGGTCGATTTTGCCCGCGCCCAGGCGGCCCTTGAGCGTGCGATCACGAGGATATCCGTGGCGGCGAAGGGACGGTAGCGGAAAGGCGCGCACTTCCCCTCATCCCTCCCTTCTCCCCTGAGAGGAGCCTTCGACACACTCAGGCGAGCGAAGGTGAGGTTGAGGGGGGAGGAGGAGACGGCACAAACCATCGTCCTTGAGAAACGGATCACCCGATAACTGGCGGGCGCTCGAAACGGGCGGCCCGCCCTTTTTATCTCGCCTCCAATGAGCGACGCAAATGGGGTCTCCCGCGACACCCGGGTCGTCGTCCTGAGCCAGTTCGTGACGGCGTTCTCCTGGACCTATGTCTACGTGTTCCTCCCGTTTTACCTCCAGCAGATCAGCCCCTATGACCGCGAGGCCACGCTGTTGTGGACCGGTTGGATCCTCGGGGTCACAGGGCTCGCCTCGACCATCTTCGCGCCCATCTGGGGCGGGATGGCCGACAGGGTCAGCCCGAAGCGCCTGTAGGAGATCGGGATGCTGCTTCAGGCGGGATTCATGGCCCTGATGGGGCTGACAACAAGCCTCCCGATGTTACTAGTGTTTCGAATGCTGATCGGCTGTATCGGTGGCCTTTCCACCATCGCGCTGATCATCGTGTCGGCCACGTCCGCCAGGGAGAAGATCGCCGGCAACGTCGGCCTCTTCCAGGCCGCGCTCACCTCAGGGCAGATCGCCGGCCCCATCGCCGGAGCCTTCTCTGCCGACATGCTTGGGTATCGGGCTACATTCCTGGCGGGCGGCGTCCTGATGCTGGCGGCCGTCGTGAATGTCCGCGTTCGCTTGAGTCCTTTGCCCACGTTTCGGCCAGGGCCTTCACATCGCCGCCCATCACGCCGCGGGCTCGCCGCCGGCTGGCTGCTCTGCTTCGCCGCCTCCATCCAGATCGTCTTCTTGCCCAGCGTGCTGCCGGAAATCCTCTCCGGGCTTCGGGTCCCGCAGGCGCAAGCCATTCGCGTAGCTGGGATCATCGTCTTCGCCTACGGTCTCACATCGGTGCTCGGCTCGTACTATCTCAGCCGACTTGCTGTCCGCCAGGGGAGGAGACGCATCCTTCTCTGGGCCGCTTGTGCTGCATCGGCACTCCAGCTCCTGCTTGGTCACGCCGACTCGGTGACGACGTTCGGCCTTGTCCGGGCGCTCCAGGTCGGCCTGATCGCCGGTGTGGTCCCGATCGTCTTTGCGGAAGTGGCCGGGAGCGCCCATGGGGCCGCCATCGGCTTCGTCAACACCTCTCGCTTTGCCGCCAATGCCGCCGGCCCGCTCATCGCCACCGCGGTCATTGCGCACGCCTCGCGCTTCGTCCTCTACCTGGGTTTGAGCACCTTCACCGTCCTGGCCCTGATGCTCTTCCTGTGGGCGCCCGCGGATTCCGGCGCGCCCGCGCCTTCACAAATCGCTTGACAGCGAACAGGGGATGCGATAGTTTACCGCCGCTTCCGAATATAGGTTTGGCTTGTCGGGACTGCCGAAGGACCGCGGACGCTTATATGAGGTAAGCAGCCACGGTTTTTTTATGCGAAGGCCCGGGGCCTTGAGCCGTGAAGGAAGCGACTCGACGGCGAACGAACGACCAGAGTCTACGAAAGGGAGGTGAGGACGTGCGAGGCACCGGGAAGGTGAAGTGGTTCAACGAGGCCAAGGGATATGGCTTCATCGAGCGAGCTGAGGGCGGCGATCTCTTCGTCCACTACTCAGCCATCCAGGGCAACGGCTTCAGGACCCTGGCAGAGGGCCAGGAGGTGGAGTTCGATGTCGTGGATGGGCCGAAGGGAAAGCAGGCCGCGAACGTCGTCAAGCTCTAGTTCATAGACGAACAAGGCTTGAACGCAACCGACCCCCCAGCGGAGATCATCGTCTCCCTGGGGGGTTCGTTTTTTCTGGGGCTGAGCGGGGAGGTGAGGAGACTATAGCAAACGCTCGAAACGTCGTTACATTGGGGTCATTGCGAGCGACCAATGGGAGCGTGGTAATCTAATACAAACCCCATTAATCTTGTTGCAATGGCGGGTCCTGTCCTTCGGCAGCCCCATCCGTCCTCACTCCCCCATCCCCCGGTGGGGCCCTTCCGTTGCGGGCGGATGGGGCGCCCCGCCTCGGCCACCCGCCCTATATAACTCTAAATATTGTCATTTGTATTAGTGTATCCGGCGTGCGTTACTGCGAGATTGCTTCGTCGCCTCGCTCCTCGCAATGACGCTTCCATTGCGGGAGGAGGGACTTGGCTTTGGACACGACTTCGGAGGGTGGGACTCGAAACTCCTGGCCGGTCTTTCGTGCTTTCAGCTCGACCATCCCCTCTTTGAGGGCCCGGCTTCCGATGGTGAGCCGCACCGGCAGGCCCAGCAGATCGGCGTCCTTGAACTTCACGCCGGGTCGCTCGTCACGGTCGTCATAGAGGACCTCGACTCGTTCGGCCTGAAGCTGAGCATAGAGTGCCTCCGCCAGCTCCACCATCTTCTCGTCGCGCATGTTGACCGGCAGGAGATGGAGCTGATGCGGCGCGATGGTCTCGGGCCAGATAATCCCCTGCTCGTCATGGTGCTGCTCGATCGCGGCGGCAGCGATGCGGGCAGGCCCGATCCCGTAGCTCCCCATGACGATGGGACGCTCCTCGCCCGCCTCGTTCAGGTACATCGCCCTGAGCGAGACCGAGTACTTCGTCCCGAGCTTGAAGATATTCCCCACCTCGATGACACGCTCGACCCGCAGATCTGCCCCGCAACGAAAGCACCCATCCCCGCTCCTGGTATGATGGAGGTCGGCCCACCTGGGCTGGAAGTGGTCTCCCGGCACGACACCGCGCAGGTGGAACCCGTCTTTGTTGGCACCGACGATGTATCGACCCACACGCAACGATTCATCGGCGATGATGGGCAGCCTCGCGCCGACCGGACCGAGGCTGCCCGCCTCCGCCCCGAGGTGAGACAGGATTTCGTCGCGATGGGCTGGACGGAACTCCCCGACCACGCTTGAGAGCTTCTTCTCGTGTAGTTGTTGATCTCCCCTGACAAGGGCCAGGAGTGGTCCATCCTTCGTCACGAGCAGCAGCGACTTGATGGTCAGCGCTGGCTCGACGTTGAGCAACGCGCAGACCTCCTCGATGGTCCCGGCGTTCGGTGTGGCGATCTCCTCCAGGCTCCAGTCGGGAAATTCCGGGGGACGCGGGCGCGAACTGGCTAACTCGACATTGGCCGAATAGCCGCAGCGGTCGCAGAGAGCGATCTCATCCTCCCCGGCTTGGCTCGGTGCCATGAACTCATGCGCGCCCGCACCGCCCATCATTCCGGGGTCGCTCTCGACGACGTGAAATGCCAGGCCGCATCGCTCGAAGATGCGGCAGTAGGCTTCCTTGTGAAGCTGGTAGCTCTTGTCCAGGCCCGCCTCGTCCCGGTCCAACGTGTAGGAGTCCTTCATCACGAACTCCCGGGTCCGGAGGACGCCGCTCTTGGGCCTGGCCTCGTCCCGGAGCTTGGTCTGGACCTGATACCAGGTCTGCGGGAGGTCTCGGTAAGACCGGATCTCTCGTGCCGCGAGCCAAGTGATGACCTCCTCGTGCGTCATCCCCAAGCACATGTCCCGGCTGCCCCGATCTTTCAGCCGGAACATCTCCTCGCCGATCGCCGTCCATCGGCCGGTCTGCTGCCATAGCTCGGCCGGATGCAGGACCGGCATGGTGATCTCCTGGCCGCCGATCCGGTTCATCTCTTCCCGGATGATTGCGCACACCTTGTCCATCACCCGCTGCCCCAACGGCAGGTAGACATAGATCCCGGCAGCCAGTTGGCGCACCAAGCCGGCTCGAGCCATCAGCCGGTGGCTGACCGCCTCGGCCTCTGCCGGATCTTCCTTCAGCGTGGGGATCAGTGACCTGGACCAGCGCATCAGAATGCCCGCACTATTGCAAACGCACTAAAGGTTGTTACATTGACGAAGTCGGCGCTCTTAGAGATGTCATTGCGAGCGACCACCGGGAGCGTGGCAATCTCGTTTCTCGCGTCTGAATTATGGCGGGATTGCTTTGTCCCCTTCGCTTCGCTCTGGGTCCTCGCAATGACACCCCCACTAATACGTTTGTCCTGGTTAGCCCTTCCTTTCCGGCTCCGCGCCGGGCATGCGGCCGATCTTCTCATAGCGGAGGGGGTCCTTGTTGGGGCCCGGCGGCGCCGTGTAACGCAGCCGGTCCACCGGTCTGCCGTTCACCAGGTGCTCCAGCAGGATCTCGTCGAGGTCCTCCATCCGGACCCCACCATACCAGACATCCTCCGGGTACACCACGACCATAGGGCCGTGGCCGCACTGGCTGAAGCAGCCCGACCTGTTGACCCGGATCTCCTTGGCTAGGCCGTGTTCCGCTAACCGTTTCCGAAGGTA
>JBGQJI010000128.1:0-7067 GCA_041498975.1 Methylomirabilis sp. (SeqCode) | reverse complement strand
GTCAAGGTCTGGCCACACAAGATGGTGGAGGATGGGGCCATCCTTTCCACAAGCCTGGTCTGGGGTCAGAAGTGGTCCCGGTCCCTTTTCGGCGCGTATGGCATCACGGGCTTGGCGAATCTCGAGATCTCCCCCGAGTTTGCGGCGAAGCTGGGGGCTTGCTTTGGGGCGACTCTCCGAATGGGCGCGATTGTCCGCACCAGCCGCGATAATCACAAGACGTCTCACATGATCAAGCGCGCGATTATCTCGGGTCTCCTCTCGGCGGGCGTGGATGTCCATGATTTTCGTGTCTGCCCCATCCCAGTGGTCCGGTACCAGATGGGCTCGCACGGCGCGATGGGTGGGGTCCATGTCCGAAAGTCCCCGTATGATCCGGACCTGGTGGACATCAAATTCTTTGACGAGCGCGGCATGGACATCTCCTCCAGCCGGGAAAAGAGCATCGAGCGGCTTTTCTTTCGAGAGGACTTCCGCCGCGCCAAGGTCGAGGAGATCGGTCGCCTCTCCCTGCCCGTCTACGACGTGGAGTTCTACAAGCACGGGATGTTGAGCTTTATCGATCGGGAGTCGATCCGCCAGCGCGGTCTCCGGATCGTCATCGACTACGCGTACGGGTCTTCGTCGATGATCTTTCCTCAGATCCTGGGCGACCTGGGGTGCGAGGTGATCGCCCTGAACGCCTACATGGATGAAACCAGGATCACCAAGAGCGGGGAGGAGTATCAGCGCTCGCTACGGCAACTTTCGGAGATCGTGAGGACCCTAGGAGTTGACCTGGGGATCATGCTCGATACCGGGGCAGAGAAGATCTTCCTGGTGGATGACAGGGGCGACCTGTTGACGGACGACATGGCCCTCGCGGTCGTGTCTCTCCTGGTCATGCGGACTCATCCTCCCGGGGTGATCGGTATTCCCATCTCCGCCAGCTCGGCTATTGAGGAGCTCGCCCGCGACCACGGCTTTCAGGTCCTTCGGACGCAAACCGCTCCGCGCTCCTCTACCGAAGGGGCGACCAAGGAAGGCGTCCTCTTCGTGGGCGACGGTCTCGGCGGCTTCATCTTTCCCCGATTCCAGCCGGCCTTTGACGGGATGCTTGCCACCCTCAAGCTCCTGGAGATGTTGGCGGCTCAGAATGTCCGGCTCCATGAGCTCATCCGGTTCATCCCCCAGCGTTTTGCTTGCCGCACGCAGGTCCCATGCGCCTGGGAGCGGAAAGGCGGGACAATGCGGGCACTCATCGCCGCCACCGCTGAGGACCAAGTCGAGTTGCTGGACGGGGTCAAGGTGCATCTAGGGAGCGATTGGGTCATCCTCTATCCGGATCAGGACCGACCACATTTTCACATCATCGCTGAGGCGAACACGCGATCAAAAGCCGAAGCCCTTCTGGCCCGATACCAAGAGGTGCTCGCGCAGTGCATGAAGCAGCCCGGGGTGGAGGTGGTCGCGTGAAGCCGATCAAGTTCGGCACCTCTGGCTGGCGCGACATTATTGCCGAGAACTTCACCTTCGCAAATGTCCGTCTGGTGACGCGCGCCATCGCCGAATACCTGTTGGCCGAAGGGGCGCCCGAGCCGCGGGTCATCGTCGGGTACGATACCCGCTTTCTCTCGGAAGCCTTTGCAGCCGAGGCGGCGGCGGTTCTGGCGGCTCACGGCATCCAGGCCTTCCTGTGTGACCGGGACGTGCCGACGCCTGTCGTCGCCTATGAAGTGACCCGTCGCGGCGCAACGGCCGGCCTCACCATCACCGCAAGTCACAACCCCCCCGAATACAACGGGCTAAAACTCTCCGGCGCATCGGGCGGCCCGGTCCAGCCCTCGGTCACTGATCGGATCGAAGCCAGGGTCCAGGAATTGCTGGCGCAACCGGAGGCCCCGTACCCTGCGTTGGCGGAGATGGAGGCCAAGGGGTTGGTGGAGCGCATCGACCCGCGGCCGACATACCTCGCCCGATTGCGGGAGCTGGTCGATTTCAGCGCGATCGGTACCGCACGTCCGAAGGTGGCGGTCGATCTGCTTTATGGGACGGCAAGGGGCTATATGGACCAGCTCTTGCTCGAGGCCGGTTGCGAGGTGCGCACCCTGCACGACTCGCGAAATCCCGGGTTCGGGGGCCGCGCGCCGGATCCCTCGGAGGAAAACCTTCAGGAACTGGCGGCCATCGTACGGTCTGGGGGATTTCATCTCGGGCTGGCCGCGGACGGTGACGCCGACCGATACGGGATTCTCGATAGGGACGGCGCCTTCATCGAACCCAACTATATCCTGGCCCTTTTGCTTCAGCACTTAATCAAGACTCGTGGGTGGCGTAAGGGCGTGGCCCGGTCGGTGGCCACAAGCCACCTGGTAGATGCGGTGGCGAGGCGCCACGCGGTCCCCGTTTACGAAACCAAGGTGGGCTTCAAGTACCTGGGAGAACTCATCACCCAGGGCAAGGTCGCGCTGAGCGGCGAAGAGAGCGCCGGCCTCTCGATTCAGGGGCATGTGCCTGAAAAAGACGGGGTCCTCGCCGTCCTGCTGGTCGTCGAGATGGTCGCCATGGCCGCCAAGCGGAGCGTGCGGAGCCTTCTGGATGCCCTCTATGCCGATGTGGGGACCGTGATTCACGCCCGTCGCCTGAATCTCCATCTTTCACGAGAGCAGCAGGAGCGCCTGGCCGAGCGTCTGAAGGACCTGCCCCCTCGGGTGGCCGGGCAACGGGTGGTGCGCGTGGAGACACTGGAGGGGAAGAAGCTGCTGCTCGAAGACGGCAGTTGGTTTCTCGTGCGCCCTTCAGGGACAGAACCGGTCGTGCGTCTCTACATGGACGCTCATTCCGAGGCACAGATCGAAGAGTTGACCGCGGCCGCGAAGGAGATCTTGGGGGTCTAATGGCCCGGGAGCCTGGGTAAGGGTGCGGACGGGACAGGTTATCTCCAGTGCTCAGGAAGAGCTCGCAGCGGCCAGGGTCGCTCGCAAACGGCGGCTTGTCTTCATTGGCCTGCTGGCGATTCTCATCGCAGCCCTCTCTGTTGGCGGCAACCGGAGCCTTGTCAGGATTTATCGGATGAATAAGACAAGGGCTGAGCTTCATCGGGAGATCGAACGGCTGAAGCAGGCGAACCAGGAGCTCGCCGAGGGGGTCCACTCCTTTGCCAATGATACAGGACAGGTCGAGTCGATCGCCAGGGAGGATCTGGGCCTGGTCAGGCCTGGTGAAGTGGTCTACCAGTTCGGTCTCACGAGGTCAGTTCCCGTCCCGCGCACTCCCGCCCCTGTTGAAAAGAAGGCCAAGCCCGTCCATTGAGCTCCGCCGGTCTCTCCAGCGCTCCAGCGAGCCCGAAAGCTCTTGCCAAAGCCTGAGGATCTTATTATACTCACTACTCGTTTGATCGAGGGGACAGCGACGCTCTCGTTGCCGATCGCCACGGCCTAATGGCAGAAGGGGCTGCAGTGAAACGTGTGAGCATCCTTGGCTCCACAGGCACCATCGGGGCCAAGGCCCTGGCGATGATCGACCCTCACCCCGACTCCTTCGAGGTGGTGGCCCTTGCTGCAAGGAGCAACATCGATCTCCTTGAGCGTCAGATCAGGCATTTCTCTCCCCGGCTCGTTGCCGTCGGGACCCAAGAGGCCGCCAAAACCCTGAAGGGGCGAGTGGCGGCCCTGCCCGTCGAAATCGGGTGGGGGGTTGAGGGTCTGCTGAATGTTGCCACGGCGCCCGAGGCCGACATCGTCCTCGCGGCGATGGTCGGCGCCGCCGGCCTCCTTCCGAGCTTTGCGGCCATCAAGGCGGGAAAGGATCTCGCGCTCGCCACAAAGGAGGTCATGGTCATGGCGGGAGAATTGGTGATGGCAGAGGCCCGGGCACGAGGGGTCCGACTCCTTCCCGTGGATAGCGAGCCCTCTGCCATTTTCCAGTGCCTGGCCGGCCACAACTATGCGCACTTGAAGCGGGTCCTCCTGACCTCCTCAGGCGGACCCTTCCGCAAGCGGCCAAAGGAGAGCTTCAGCGGCATCACCGCGGAGGAGGCCCTCCAACACCCGACATGGGTTATGGGGAAAAAGATCACCATCGATTCGGCAACACTCATGAACAAGGGGCTGGAGATCATCGAAGCCAGTTGGTTTTTTGACCTCGAGCCCAGACAGATCGAAGTGATTATCCACCCCCAGAGCATTATCCATTCGATGGTGGAGTTCATGGATGGCTCGATCCTGGCTCAGATGGGGGTTACGGATATGGGATTGCCCATCCTCTACGCCCTTTCGTACCCTGACCGGCTCCAGACCCCGCTGCCTGCCCTTGACCTGCACGCCCTGTCGGCCCTGACCTTCGAACCCGTTGACCATGAAAAGTTCCCTTGCGTCGGATTTGCGTACCAGGCATTGGCGGCGGGCGGCACCTATCCGGCCGCGCTGAACGCAGCCAACGAAATCGCGGTGGACCTGTTCCTCTCCCGCCGCATCACCTTCCCTGAAATTTCCACACTCATCGCCAAAGCGCTTGACAGTCATCGAGGTCGCAAGATCGATTCTCTGGAAGATGTCCTGGAGGCCGATCGCGAGACCCGGCGTCTCGTCGAGGGGGCACTCCACGCCTGAAGCCAGGAGAGAGGTGTACACACGACTATGATCGGGTTTGTAACAGCTTTGCCCCTCAGCCTGTTGGCCGCGATCGATTTCGGGACGTACCTCTCGCGGTTCGGTTACATGGCGTTGTGGGCCATTGTGGTCCTGGGCGTCCTCATCTTCGTCCACGAGCTCGGCCACTTCCTGGTCGCCAAGCGGGCAGGGGTCGCGGTCCTGAAATTCTCGCTCGGGTTCGGCCCCAAGATCGCTGGATTCACACGCGGCGGGACCGAATACCTCCTGTCCGCCATCCCGCTCGGCGGCTACGTGAAGATGTTGGGGGAGGATCCGAAGGAAGAGGTCGCTGACCGGGAGCGATCCTTCTCCGCGAAGCCTGTGGGATGGCGCTCGCTGATTATCCTCGCCGGCCCGGGATCCAATTTTCTTCTTGCCGTCGCCATCTTCTGGGTTGTCTTCATGGTCGGAGTCCCTACCCTCGCCACCAAGGTGGGTGATGTCATGGAGGGCTTTCCGGCCCAGGAGGCGGGTCTGCTACGTGGCGACAGAATCGTCGCGATTGACGGGCGACCTCTCGAGAAGTGGGAGGAGCTCGCGACACAGATCCATAAAAGCCCCGGGCGACCCGTTCGCCTGGCCGTGGAACGAGCGGGGCGCACCTTCGACCTCGTAGTCACTCCGAAGGCGACCAAGCAGAAGAATCTGTTCGGAGAGGAGCAGGAAGTCGGTCTGCTCGGGATTGCCCCGGCGGAGGAATTCCTGACGGAGCGGACCAATCCGATCACCGCATTTGGGAGGGCGGTCTCCAAGACCTTCGAGCTCAGCCGCCTGATCCTGCTGACATTCGTCAAGCTGATCCAGGGCGTTGTCCCGGCCAAGACGATAGGCGGGCCGCTCTTGGTCGCCCAGATGGCGGGAGAGCAGGCGGGCCTAGGTGTCCTAAATCTGTTGTTCTTTACCGCGCTCCTCTCCATCAACCTGGCGATTCTGAACCTGCTTCCGATCCCGATCCTGGACGGGGGACACCTGTTCTTTGCCTTGATCGAGGCGGTTCGCGGCAAACCGATCAGCCTGAAGAAACGAGAGGTGGCCCAGCAGGTCGGCCTCGTCCTGCTGGTCGCCCTGATGATCTTTGCGTTTCATAACGACTTTGAGCGGGTGGGATGGTACCGGTTCGTTTCCCGACTCCTGGGAAGTAACTAACGGCTGGCGCTCGAGGCCCTATCGCATGAGGGAGCGATGATCGAACGACGCAAGACCCGGCAGATCCAGGTAGGATCCCTCCAAATCGGGGGCGATGCACCCGTATCGGTCCAATCGATGACCAAGACCGACACGCGTGATGTCCAGGCGACGGTCGATCAGATCTGGGCGTTGGAGGTGGCCGGGTGTGAACTGGTGCGGGTGGGCGTCCCCGTGAAAGAGTCGGCGGAGAGGCTCGGGGAGATCCGCAAGCAGATCCGGATCCCGCTGGTTGCCGACATTCACTTCAACTACAAGCTCGCATTGATCGCCCTCGAACAGGGAGTGGACGGCCTCCGCCTCAACCCGGGCAACATCGGTGACCGTTCGCGTGTGGAGCAGATCGTCAAGATGGCTGCCGAGCGAAAGGTTCCGATCCGCATCGGGGTGAATGCCGGATCTCTGGAGAGAGACCTGCTGGCCAGGGATGGCGGACCCACTCCCGAGGCGATGGTGGAAAGCGCGCTGCGTCACATCAGGATCCTCGAGGACCTGAACTACCCGGAGATCAAGGTGTCTCTGAAGGCGTCCGACCCCCTGATGATGATCGAGGCGTACAGGCTCCTGGCAGATAAGGTGGATTACCCCTTCCATCTCGGGGTGACAGAGGCCGGTACCCCCGGGGTGGGGACGATCAAGTCGTCGGTCGGCATCGGGACGCTCCTGGCCGAGGGGATCGGGGACACCATTCGGGTTTCGCTCTCCGCCGATCCCGTCGAAGAGATCAAGGTCGGGACCGAGATTCTCAAGTCGCTCGGGCTTCGGAAGGGTGGGCTGACCTTCGTCGCCTGCCCGTCGTGCGCCAGGGCCGACATCGACCTGATTGCGCTGGCACAGGAGGTGGAGCGGCGGATGGCCGGGATCAAAAAGGAGATCCATGTCGCCGTGATGGGATGCGAGGTGAACGGCCCCGGCGAGGCCAGGGGCGCCGACATCGGGGTCGCCGGCGGCAAAGGGATCGGGTTGATCTTCAAGAAGGGGCAGGTGATCCGCAAGGTGAAGGAGTCGGAGATCGCGGATGCCTTGATGGAGGAGGTCAACAAGCTGGTGGCGGAGGGCGACGGAAAGCCGTAAAGGGCCAGCGGACGGCCCAGGGGCGGCGTGCCATAGGGAGGATGGACGACCCAATCCTCCTTTTCTTTTTGTCGGTGCGGGAGCGCAGGGGACGAAGGGCTAATGGGCCAGTATCGACGGCATGTCTTCATCTGCACCAGCGGTGATTGTTGCCCCTTCCAGGGGGAGACTGAGGTT
>JBGQJI010000127.1:0-7132 GCA_041498975.1 Methylomirabilis sp. (SeqCode) | reverse complement strand
GCCACCCTGAAGAGGACGCGCTTCCCCGCCAGCTCCCGTCGCCCGTGATCAGCAGGAAACTCCAAGGGAAACTCCTTGGATTCCCCTTTCTTGAGGCCGTGGAGCTGCTCCTCGAACTCGGGGATGAACTGGCGGGCGCCAAGGAGGATTGACACATTCTGGGCGGTCGCACCCTTGAGTGGTTTGCCGCCGATGAAGCCCTCGTAGTCCACCACCACCAAGTCTTCGCGCAGGGCCGGCCAGCCCTCCATCGGCACGTACTCCGATGCCTGTTCGCGAAGATACTCCAGGGCCTGGTCCACCTCCGAGTCCGCGACATCGACCGTCTCCTTGTAGGCCTGAACCCCCGTGTATCCCGACGGCTGCAGCGCCGGCCTGACCTCGAAGCTGGCCCGGAAGCTCAGTGGCTTTCCTTCCTCGCACACCACCTCATCCACCGTGGGTTCGCTGACCGGATCCAGATTGGCCTCTTTGAGGGCCTGGGTATAGCCCGCGGGGATGAGCTCCCGGAGAGCCTCCTGCCTGGCTTCCTCCTTGAAGTGCAGGCGCAGGACGTCCCGCGGAGCTTTCCCTGGGCGGAAGCCAGGAAGGCGAGCCTCTTTGGAAAGATGCCGGTAGGCCTCCTCGAGCTTGTCCAGGAGGCTCTGGAGGGGCAATTCGATTCGAAGCGCGCGCTTGGTGCTGCTGATCTCTTCGATGTCTACTTTCATGTACGCGTTGGGGTCAGGGGCTCCGTTGGTGGTGCGAGAGGGGGGAGTTGAACCCCCATCCGCCGGAGGCGGACTGGATCCTAAGTCCAGCGCGTCTGCCATTCCGCCACTCTCGCGTCGGTCTCCCAGCGTGGGTCAGCATCACTATAGCATAGGGCGAAAGCTGTGTCTACAAAGCCTCGCCCGGCCCAGGCACGAGGGAGTCGGCGCGCCGACCGACTTTCTAGCAATATTTCTTGGGCCCGTCAACTCCAAAAATGGGACATCGCAGGGGGGTTCGAATCACGCTAGCAAAAAATCCGCGGTAGACGAGGCGAAAGGGTGGTCAGGATCTCGTAGGGGACAGTCCCCAGGCGTTCGACCCACTCGCCGATGAAGATAGACTCCGTCCCATCCTGCCCTAAGAGCGTCGCGATATCCCCCTCGATTGTCTCCGGCACCTCGGTGACATCGATCAGACACTGGTCCATCGTAATCGTTCCGACCTGATGAACCCTCCGGCCGCGGACGAGGAAATCGATCCCGTTGGAAAGGGCACGAGAGACCCCATCACCATAGCCAATGGCCACAGTGGCCAGTCTCGTGGGGCGAGTCGTCTGGAAGGTATGGCCGTAACTGACCCCGGTCCCTGGCGGGACCGTCTTAATGAAGACGATCCGTGCTCGCACTGACAGGGCAGGTAGAAGCGGCACGGCGTCGCGAAGGTGCGAGGCCGGGTAGATGCCGTACTGGGCCAAGCCGACTCGGACTAGATCGAAGTGGGATTTGGGGACCGCCAGCGTCGCCGCTGAATTTGCCAGGTGCACCAATGGGGGCCGGGCTCTCTCGGTCTCCAGCCCGTCCACTAGCTCTACGAACTGCTGGACCTGCTGCGCGGCCGCGAGAAGGTCCGGGGAATCAGCCGTGGCCAGATGGCTGTAGAGGCTGGCGACGGTGACATTGGGCAGACCCCTTAATGCGCCAAGGAGATGTTGGGCGTCCTGCCACGCGACTCCGAGGCGGGACATGCCGGTATCGACCTTCAGGTGCATTGGGATGACACCCAAACCGGACTCGGAGAACCGATGTGCTTGCGCGAGGCTACAGACGGTCGGCTGCAGGCGGTGCTCGGCAACCGCCTCGATTTCCTCTTTGGAGATCGTCGGGCCGAAGAGCAGAATCGGCGCCTCGATCCCCGCAGTTCTCAGCCGGATTCCCTCCTCCAGCGTGGCGACCGCCAGCCACGAGGCGCCCGCCGACAGTGCGGTTCGAGCCACGGCCGCTGCGCCATGGCCGTATCCGTCGGCCTTGACGACCGACATGAGCCGAGTCGATGGAGAAAGGAGTTGCCGGATTGCTTTCACGTTGTTACGGATCGCGCCCAGGTCGACCTCAACCCATGCGCGGTGGGTAGGTGGAACTCGATCGGCCGGCGACGCAAGCCCCCTGTCGATTACCATAGACGGGTCACTCACTCTCCCTTTTGCAAGGACTCTTCGCCCACCACACCCCCCACCAGCCGATCTTCACTATGGCCCTATTGTCTTCGCTTTATGGCTATCATGCAACGATCAAAAGGTCAAGCTTGCTCTCGGTCGCGCGCTGTCGCCGGACCGCACGCAGGGATGTTTGACAAAGCTGCGGAAGCGTGATAGGAAAGGCCCGTCTTGGGCGTGACCATGTGTGGACGTTCGACGTGTGGGCGCCCCTGTCATCCTCATTCTACTCCGTTGAAGGGGGAGGTAGTGGAGGCGAATGGAGGTTCTTCTGGTGGACGGGGGCCAAAGCCAATTGGGGCTCATTCGTGTGAAGATCGTCGGCGCCCGGCTGGCATAGTATTACAAGAGAATAAAACCGATGGTTGTCCCGTCTAAAGAAGTGGCGGGTTATGGGCGCGACGCCAGAGTTCGGAACGGTAGATGATCAGGATCTCGTGCTGCGCACTAAAGCCGGCGATCGCTCGGCATTTGAAGTTCTGGTGAGGAAGTACCAGAATCGAGCTTACAACGTAGCATTCCAGATCCTCCGTCACCACGAGGATGCGTTAGATGTGGCGCAGGAGGCGTTTGCGCGAGCGTACCTCTCCATTGACCGTTTTCGAGGCAGCGCGGGGTTCTACACCTGGTTGTATCGCATTCTGGTAAATCTGGCCATTGACCACGCTCGGGCAAGGGGCAAGGAGACCCCGATATCCCTGAATGAGCCAGGGATGGCCGAAGGTCAAAGGGAACACAGGCCAGACCCTCGCGCCTTACTGGAGACCAAGGAGTTGGGTGAACAGATCGCCAGGGCGGTGGCCTCGCTGCCAATTCAGCAGCGGACCGCCCTGACACTGAGGGAGATCGAGGGATTAGCCTATCGGGAGATCGCTCGCATCATGGATTGCTCTACCGGAACGGTGATGTCTAGGCTCCACGCCGCCCGGCAGAAGCTTCAGCAGATGCTTGGAGACCTGGTGAACCCATCATGAAGGCTCTCTTGTTTCATCAATCCGACTGTTCCACTGTTGTTGCGCGGCTTGGCGCCTACATCGATGGGGAGCTTGCCGAGTCGAGACGGCAGTCTTTGGAAGCCCATATTGGCTCCTGCCAGAGCTGCTCGGCCGAACTGGACCAACTCCGAACCCTCCGCGACCACCTTCGCCAAAGTCTGACAGTCTCGCTGGCAGGCCAGGATGTCCAGCGATTCTGGGACAACGTCGAGCGGAAGATTCAAGAAGCAAAGGCCCGTCGGTGGTTGAGCCTGGATCGAGTCAGAGAGCTGTTCTGGTTTTACCCCAAGCTTAAGTGGGCCTCGGCAGCCGTCCTGGGCACGACAGTCCTGCTGTTCACAGCCGACTTGCTCCTGCGCCCAGCGATCCCGCCCCCCACGCCGCTGGGTCCAACGGATGCGCGGCCGAAGACTGTTGTCGAATCAGTTGAGGGGGGTCCCAACAGTTCGGTGGTTCTGTTCTCCACTCCCGATCAGCAGCTCAAGATCATCTGGGTTCTGGAACAGAGGAGGTCCTGACCTTACAGAGGAGGTCTCTTGGCCATCGCGCGATTTCATCGAGCCTGTCGTGTGCGGGGTAGCTCTCCGTTTGCCGTCCTGTTCCTTTCCCTTGTCGCTGCGACACTCCTGCGGCCCTCCGATCTATTTGCCGCGCCCACAGTGACCTTGCAAGCCCAGGTGTTCCTGGCCTCAAACCAGCCGGGTCCCGCGCCAGATCCGCGTCTGGCGAGCCTGATCGCTGAACTTCGAAAGGCCCTCCCCTATTCGGTTTTTCAATTGTTGGGCACCCCGGGCGGGCGGACTGGCCTCGGACAGCCGTGGAGAGCGGAGCTTCCGGGTGGGGATGCGCCGGGAGGGCGGACACTTGAGCTGACGCCCACAGCCATCGACCGGGGAACGATTCAGCTGCAGGCACGCATCATTCAGGCGAAGATCGTGCAGGGAAAGTCGGTCAGCGAGACACTCGTCAATACCACCGTCCGGCTGCAAAGCGGGGGGACGGTGGTGATCGGTGGCCCGGGCTACGGGAATGGAGTGCTCGTGATTGTCATCTCTAGTTCGGTTCCCTAGAGGCTCTATCCATAACAACCTGGCAAGCGCTCCTGTATTCGCTTTTGTTGACCTGGCCATTGCTGTTATGGTAACTTGAGTCACATTATAATCCAGGCGATCTCTGGCTCGATCGATGATTGGGAGCGAGATCAGAAAAGCCAAGTGCTAAAAATGCGTAACATAAGAGGGAGCCCCCCAAGATGTGGCGATATGTGCCACGGGGTCTCCGAATGCGATCGGGCCTTCCGCAAGGAATCGCTTGCGGAAGGCCCTTTGTGTTTGTAAGCCGGAGAATGAATACGAGCCAGCCGGAATCGTCTAATCTTAGAGGTAGTCATAAGGTACACATCCATGGATTGGCGCCAGCGGTGCCCCGCAAATAGGCGAGGACTTGAGTGATGCGTAGCATTCAATCTGTGAAGATCCCCACTTCCCCTTGCCCTCTTCCCGAAAAAGAGAGGGAGAGCGGAAAGTCGGTTGGCAGCGGACTGGCTCTAGGCTTGTGTTTCCTGGCGTTGGTGATGCTCGCCTCGCTGGGTGCGCAGGCGGCGACGGCGGCCTCACCAGGTGATGGTGACCTGGCGACCCGCCTGCTCGCCGGCCATGCCGGAGAGGTTTTTGCGCTGGCCTTCTCGCCCGGGGGCGGGCAACTCGCCTCGGGTGGCGGGGACCAGACGATTCGTCTCTGGGACCCAGCGACAGGGCGGGAACTCAAGATCCTGCGGGGCCATGTGGGGCCGGTCCGGGCGCTCGCCTTCTCCGGGAACCGTCCATTATTGGCATCGGGCAGCACCGACACCACCATCCGGATTTGGGACCTCGGCTCGGGCAAGGAGCTCAAGGCGCTGACGAGCCACTTCGGGGCGATCCGCGCGATCGCCTTTTCGCCGGACGGACAACTCGTCGCCAGCGGGGGTGATGACGGAAGCCTGCGTATTTGGGACTGGGCTGGCGGCAAGGAGATCAAGGCCATGAGGGGCCGCTTGGGTATCGTCTTCTCGGTCGCCTTCTCCCCGGATGGCCTGACCCTCGCCACTGGGGGAAGCGACACGATGGTCCATCTCTGGGACCTGGCCAGCGGCCGCGAGCGGAGCGCCCTCTCCGGTCACGCAGGCGAGGTCTACTCGATCGCCTTCTCGGGGGACGGCTCGCTCTTGGCGAGTGCCGCCGCAGATGGCACCGTGCGCGTGTGGGACCTGGCCGGCGGTCGCGAACGCAACGCCTTCTCCGGTCATACGGGAGAGGTGTACTCGGTCGCCTTCGCAGCCGACAGCCGGACCGTGGTCTCGGCGGGCGCGGACGGCACAGTCCGCGTGTGGGAGGTTGCCACGGGAAACGAGCGGAGCACGCTGGCGGGGCACACGGGGCCGGTCTGGGCTCTCGCGCTCTCCGCCGACGGCGCCCTGGTGGCCTCGGGCGGAAGGGATCGCGTTGTCCGCCTCCGGCCTCCCGTTGCGCCCGCCCTCGGGGCGGCGCTGGCCGAGAAGATGAAGCGACGCGGCAGCGAGATCGGCTCGTCGCCGTCCCCTCCGCCGTTGCCGGAAGCCGAGCTGTCGATCCGCCCCCTTGAGGCATCGGCCGGGAGCGACGTGACCCTGGTGGTGAAGGTCACCAACAAAGGGAAGGGGTCACTCTATCGGTTGCAAGGGAAGACCAAGAGCGCGGACCCGGCATTCGACGGTCATCTCTTCTACCTGGGAAAGATCGAGGGTGGGCAGAGCGCGGAGGATGCCGTCAACTTCAAAATCCCGCGAGACCGGGGAGATGCAGGGATCTCAACGACCGTCGAGTTTGAGGAGTACAACGGCTTTGCGCCAGATTCTCTGAAGGCGATCGTCGCCGTGAAGGGGCTGCCGCGTCCGCGCTTTGCCTACACCTACCAGATCATCGACGATGGCAGCGGGAACTCGGTCGGCAACGGCGACGGCCGGATCCAGAAGGGCGAGGCGGTGGACCTGCTCCTTACACTCAAGAATGTCGGATCAATCGCAGCGCAATACACATGGGCTGAGATCACGAGCCCCGCCATCCAGGGCCTCAGCATCCAGGGTGGCCGCATCGAGTTCGGGACGCTCAAGCCCGATGAGACCAAGACGGCAAGGGTGAACCTCTCCGTGCGGAAGGAGCTGACGGCGGCTGAGCTCCCGCTCAAACTCTTCATCCGGGATGAAGGAATGACCGTCATGCTGGACGAAGAGTTGATACTCGCTGTGGATAGCCGTCTCCCTCCCCAGATCGTGGCCACCAATAAGCTCGTTGCGGTGAAAGAAGCCTCGGCCAAGATCCATAGCGGCGCTGGCCCCGAGACGTCGGTCATTGCCTCGGCCGCCAAGGATCAGCCGCTTGCGGTGACGGGCGAGCTGGGGAACTGGTATCGGGTGCAGATCTCCGAGAAGGAGGTCGGCTGGGTCGCCAAGGGGGAGGTGGCAGAGCCACCGGTGACGGCCAAAGGCGAGATGCCTGTTCCGACGGTTCGCGGACCAGCAGTAGTCAAGCTGTTCCAGAATGCCCCGCCGGTCATCGCCCTCGCTTCACCTACTGAGGGGCAACAGGTGACCGCTGACCGGATCCAACTGATCGGAGCGGCGGCAAGCGAGAAAGGGGTGGGGCGGGTGGAGGTCCGGGTGAACGGGCAGCTCTTGGCCCAGCGCGAGGGCCGCGGCGTGGCCGTCAGGGCGGCCGGGGCTGAGAAGACCGCGAGCCTGGACTTCGCTGAGCGGCTGCCTCTTCGCGAGGGGAAGAATGAGATCGTCGTGACCGCGTTCGACCAGGAGAACCTCTCCACGACGCGGACCGTGACCGTCACCAGGGTGGTGGATCGGGGCCAGATCTGGGCAGTCGTCATCGGCATCTCTCAGTACAAGACCGTCCGGTCGATCAAGTTCGCGGATAAGGACGCG
>JBGQJI010000126.1:0-7137 GCA_041498975.1 Methylomirabilis sp. (SeqCode) | reverse complement strand
CAAGGTCGGGTCGGTTGCCGCCAACTCCTCTGACCGGATGGGATGGATTACCGTCGATCTCCAGGGGAACTCCAGGATCGAGCTTCTCCAAGGCAAAATCCTGGCCAGATCGGTCAATGGTGGGGGGTCACACGGCGTCGAGGCGGGTCAGACAGTTGACTTTCGAGCCAAGAATGGCAAAGGGGCTGATCCGGACTTCAAGACCCTCCGCGACAAGAAGTCTTCCTGCGCTGCTGCCCTGCCGCCGTGGATTGTCGCGCTTCCGGTGGCCGTGGGAGCAGGCTTCGCAGGGTTGACAGCCGCTGCGGTCGGGGTCGGCGTCGCGGGTGTTGCAGGTGTGGTTGTAGGGGTGACAACGAGTGGTCCGCCGCCGATTCCGATTGCCAGCCCATCGAATCCCTGACGAGACTGAAAGCTTGGCTCAGCGGCGCTGAAGAAGACCTGAATCCTTCTGATTCCATCCAGCTTTGAAGCGACTCACGTTGAGTGCCCTTCCCGGAACCATCGATCCCCTCCTCCACAAATAATCGACCACGGAACCTGTGCGTTCCTTAGAACCGAGGTCGACCTGCACTGCAACGTAGGCTGCCTCAGGATCTTGGCGGCTGGGCGCGCGCGGAATGATCCGAAGGTGGGATCAACGGCCTCAGAAGGCGTACTCCTTACCCTGTTCCAAAGGGGTGACAGGAGGGTCGGACAGCTTGGCGAGCTCGGCGACAATCTCGGTAATGAACTGGGGCTTCATGTGCTGGGCATAGACGGGAACGTCAACCCTGAGCTTTTTCAGCTCCTTGCGGAGGGTCTTGGGCGTGAAGTGACCGCTAGCCTTGGCGAGGTCCTGCAGCCGATTCGGAAACGATGCCTCGACAATGATCCCCCTAAGACGCTCAGCGGTATTCGCCACCTTCCACAGGTCTTCTGTGGGCCCGCTGTCCCCTCCGTAGATGATAGATGCCTTGCCGTCGGAGATCAGATAGCCTGCCGCGTCGGTCGTGTGGTTCACCCCGACCGCCACGACTTGGTACTTGCCGATCCTCGTTGGGCGGCCTTTGCGGATCCCGTGGAGGGACAGGATAGGAAGTCCAGAGGGGATTTTTGTGAAGTCGGGCCAGATGATTCCGTTAAACACGTGTCGTTTGAGCTGGCGGATCACGCCCGTGGTGCTCCACACTTCTATCGGTGCCCGCCTCATCGTCACCACATTATCCACGATGAAGGCAAGCGCAGCCACATGGTCGAGATGGGCATGCGAGATCAGCACATGATCGATCCTGGCCTGGGCATCGAGAGAGAGCACAGCGGTAACCGAACCGGCGTCGAGCAGCAGGTGGCTATCCACAAGGAGGCTGATTTGATGACATCCGGGCGCCTCCCCCCCGTAACATCCCAACACTCGCAATCGCATGGTTCACCCCTTCTATGGCCGTGCCCAACAGCCTCGATGCAGCGCCCCGACGGCGCGCGGAGAGCACCACGGGGCTTGCTGCAACAGCTCGTGGTTCGCCTGTATGGGCCGGCTGGTCGGCGAGTTCAGAAAGAAGTTCCGGCGTTCCACTTGAGAGATCGCTTCGACGTTCACCGATGACGGATCGGCCGGTCTTATCACTGGCCTCCTTCGCCTGGCTCATGCCGTTCCAACTGGTGGCAACCAATCGACGACAGGTGTCTTGCGAAAAACTGTTGCCTTCGCCGGCCCCACCATTGTGGCGTGAGTAGTTGGAACGGCACTAACTCCCGCTCCTGCAGATCGCCGGGGCCTCCCGTTATTTCACGCCGAACTCGAAGACTCCGTCCCAGACAGGCGGGGGAGGCTCGCGGAGAAGCAGCCGGCACCGGCCAAGGTAGAGAAGCGTCGGCTCGTCACCGGAAGCACGCTGGAGGACCTCATCGAAGCGCTCGATCGCCTCCCCGATGGCCCGACTTCGGTAAGCCGCCACTCCCTGCTCGAAAAGACGCACCATCTCGAGGTCCGCTCCCTGGGCGAGCGGTTCGAAGACCCGGACCGGCTCTGCCCGGCCCACCACGCGCACGAGGGCTAGCTCGCGAGCTGCAATGTCGCCTTCCTTCCGGGTGGCCTCGCTGATCAGGATCCCAACCCCAAGAGTTTTGCAGAGGCCCTCCAAGCGGCTGGCCAGATTCACGGCATCCCCCATCGCCGTGTAGTCAAATCGCTCCCGAGAGCCGACGTTGCCCACAACCATCTGGCCGGTGTGCACGCCGATCCGGACTTCGAACGTGGGCAGGCCCCGCGCCGTCCATTCCGGGTTCCGTCTGGCGACCTCCTGCTGAAGTTCCAGGGCGGCTTCGCACGCCAGGCGCGCATGCTCGGCAACGGGAACGGGCGCGCCCCAGAGCGCCATGATCGCGTCTCCGATGTAGCGGCTCAATGTGCCCTGATGCTGAAGGATCACATCGGTCCCGGCCGTCAGGTATTCATTGAGGAAGGACACCAGGGTCTCCGGTGAGACCCGTTCCGAGAATGTCGTAAAGCCCTTGAGGTCAGCGAAGAGGATCGTCCCGTAGACAGTATCCCCCCCCAGCTTGAGCGATTCGGGGTTGGCGACGATCTTCTCGATGACGGCCGGGTGGACATAGTACTGGAAGGCACGGCGGAGGTAGGCCAGGTCACGTGCGGTGAGGAGATGCCGAACAAGGAGGACGCCCGCATAGACCAGCCCCACTTCCAGACTCAAGCCTGCCCAGGGAAGCCAGATGAGGTTCCTGCTGAACAGGCGATAGGCCGCCAAGAGTGGGATCGGCATGGTGACGAGGCCGAGAAGTCCGCCTCGAAGCGGGCGCATGCCGATCATCGCCAGCCCGAGGAGCGCCCCCCAAACCAGGGAAAGGACCGCATGCGTTGTGGATGGGATCGGCGCGATAAAGCGCCGCTCCAGGATGGTGGCCAGGATATTGGCATGCACCTCGATCCCCGGCATATAGGTCTTTGAGGTGTGAAGGAAGGGGGTGGCGAAGGTATCTGTCATGAGCCTCCGAAGATCGAGGAGTGAGAGGGGCGCACGGCCGACGAGGACGATCTTGTCCTGAAATACCTGCTTGGCCTTGGCTGCGTCCATGCCCAGCACCTCGCCGAACGGGACCGTGGCTACGGTCTGGGCCGGGCCGAGATAGTTGATCAGCATCCGGCCTGGCCGCAGGACAGGGACCTCCTTGCCGCCCATGAGGAGTCGGTCGCCGCCTGCCGTAAGCTGCAGGGCGCCGTCAGGCAGCGACAAGCGCGCCACCTCAAGGGCGAACGCCGACCGTCGGAGGAAGGTGAACTTGGCGCTGCGAAGATACTGGTCAGGATCGGCGGGGATCGGCACCATGCCTAGGGCCCTGGCCGCCGACGCAAGACGCGGGAGCGGTTCAAGGGCGTAAGCCTCCTGGACCTGTTGCGTCTCCCTGAAAGCCAGATCGGCCGCCAACACCACGTTGCCCGCCCTTACCAAAGCGTGCTCGAAAGCGAGATCGTCCGCCGTGGTCGATGGCTGGTCGAAGAGCAGGTCGAAAGCAACGACCCTGGCGCCTGCTGCCCGCAATGTGTCGAGGAGTCGCGCATGATAGCGGCGGGGCCAAGGCCAGCGGAGATGCTGGACCGGCGGCGATTCCTCGTCAATGCCGACGATGACCACTGACTCAGGCGGGGCCAGCGGGCCGCGTAAGAGAAAGAGCAAGTCCAGCGTGCGCAGCTCGAGCGCGGTGCCCGCCGGAATCCGACTGAAGGCTATGAGCACAAGCCCTGAGCTCAATCCGACGGCCAGGGCGCCCAGGATCAACCTTCGCCGACGGCTGACGCCGCCTGTTCGCTTGCGAAATAAAGAATCCAGCCTGGACCTTACTGCCACAAGGAAGGCAGCTTGCCGCATGCGACTCTCCATCGGGTCTTCATGGTCTTCCGCTCCCTGTCAAGCGTTCACCCGTCCGAAGATACAGACCTGCCGCGCGGGAATCCGGTCCACGGTAAAGTCGGCGACCTGAAGCTCCTCGGCGTCGTGGATGAAAAAATCGCTGACCAAGCCTGCAAGGAGGTGCCCTTCCGGTTCCGCGTGGACTTGGACACTCAGGGCGCCGAAGAGTGCGGGATGCTCGATCAGCATCGTGTATTCGTTGAAGGGGTGAAGAGGGTCCGGTTTACCGGGAGCCGGAGGTGCATCCGCACCGGCCCTTCTTGCACCGGAAAGTAGCGAGCATATGGACGGAGGATCGACGCGGTAGGCGTAATGGGCGCCCGGCTTCGGCCCCTTCACGTAGGCGTGCCACAAGAGGTTCGCGTTGTGAACCCACCGGCTCCGGCTGGATCACCTGGGCGGGCTGAACGTCGTCGTGCTTGTCGAAGCGCAACAACTCGACGGCGGTGGCGTGGCACGCGAAAACGGAGAGCGTAACCCCATCGGCATCCTGGACCCCTCGCGGCATGTCGTCGCGGCAGGAAGGCGGCGCCGCAGCCCCTCGTCACACGTGATAGGCCGCTACTCGGAACTCCTTTCAATCCTCTTCAAGTGAGTGCGGGCGGCTCACGCCTCGCCTTTACGCCTCACCTCGTAGTCACGGACGCAAGCCCCTGCGACAGATCTTCCCAAAATACCCCCCACAGTAGAGCCCCTCGCCAAGGTAGCCCCGGAACAGTGCATTTTGCGGCTCGAGCATGGTGGCGGCCTCGATCTCCTCCACCGCCTCCGCCACCTGCCCCAGGCGTAATAGCACGAGCCCGGCCCCCAGGTGGGGCTCCCCGAGGGTCGAGTCGGCTGCACTCGCCTTCCGGAAGCTCCCGAGCGCCGCCTGCTTCTCGCCGCGGGCCAACTGCAGAAAGCCCAGGAGCGAGAGGGGCGTAGCCTCCCCAGGGGCGAGGGTCCGGGCCTGCTGGGTGAGCGCCCAGGCCTCCTCCGTCCGGCCCATCCAGAAGAGAAGCGTCGCCTCCTGCACCAAGGCGCGGACGTCCTGGGGGTCGAGCGCGCGAGCCTGCGCCGCCGCCTGCAGCGCCTCCTCCAGCTTAGACTGCGCTTGGCGGACATGGCTCACGGCTAGCCAGGCGCTCGGCGCCCCCCGGTTGGCGGCGAGAGCCTGATCGGCCTCCGCCTCCGCGTCGGCGATCCGGTTCTGGACGAGCGCGATCTCGGCAAGAACGGCGTGCGCAGCGGCGTCGGTGGGGTCCCCCGCCAGGGCAGCCTTCAAGGCGTCTTTCGCCTCGGGGACCTGGCCCTGCGCGAGGAAAAGCAGCGCGGCAACGTCCAGGAGGGCTGGGGCGGTGGAGCGCGCGGCCCGGGCGGCTTCAAGCCGATCCCGTGCCTCGGTCAGACGCCCCGCGCGGTAGGAGGCGAGGATCGCCTCGAGCTCGGCCACTTCAGCCGGCGGCAGGGCGGGATAGTCCTTGGGGCTCACGCTCCCCCGGTAGTAGAGCGACCACTGCACAGCGTCGAGAGGGTTCGAGAGGACGCGCTTGTTGGGGCCCGCCTGGCCGAGGATGGGATACTGGTCCGGAAAGACCCCATACTTCCGGTTCATCCATTGCGTTCCGCCGACCCACGCCTGCTCCCCTTGGGCCACCAGCACATCACCCTGGGGATTTCCGACCCGGACGTGGCCCTCCAGGACGCTGACGACGGTGCTCCCATCAGGGGCTACGTCGAGGGCGAACTCGGTCCCCTTCGTCGCGGCCCTGACCGTCGGGGTCTCGATCTCGAGCGCATCAGCCGGGCCCGTCCTCTGTAGCCACCCTTCGCCCAAGAAGAAATGCATGACAGTCTGAAGCCCTCCGGCAGCGACCGGCGTGACCTTGCCGAGTCGCTCGGGCGAGAGGCGCTTGAGGTGCACCGTCGAATTGGCGCCGAGCTTGAGCTTGGTCCCATCAGAGAGCAGGATCGCCGCCCGCGCATTCGCGCCGGTCCGGATGACATCCCCCGTCTGCAGTGCGAGCTGCCCCGTGGCGGCGAAGGTCTGGGTGCCGCGCAGCACCTCGACCTGTCCCTGAATGCTCAAGAAGCGGCCGGCCAGTTCCTCGGCGGTCACTGCCACCGCCCACGGCAGAGCCGCGAGAAGGAGGCCAACGAGGAGAGTCGGCACGAGGGCCTGCCGGAACTCGAAAAGTAAAAGGCACCGCCACCGGAAGTTCCGGTGCAGCCCTGTCCCTGTTCGCTGTGGATTAGTCAAGGCCCACCCTCCTATTTCACCGCATCGCCTGGACCTTCACGGTGGGCGGCGGCTCCCCCCCCTTGCTCCTGGCGTTGCAATGAATCAATCGCCGATTAGGACTTCGATGGGTGCCTGAAGTGCTATGGTCACCCTGGACCCATCACATTCATTCGTTCGGGGGATTTTCTACTACGCTTTTCCACATGAAGTCAACCTTTTTCGGAGCCGTAGTTGCGGGAAGACCAGCGTAGAAAACAACTGATATAAAACGACCGTCTGTCATCACCTCGCTATGGATGGCTTCATCCCTCGGCGTGTCCCACGGGTCTAAGCCAGGGAGTGAGTCAGATTCCGGCGGCGTATCGCTTGGCGAGCACGCGACGCCGTCCAATGATGGAGACTGGTGGCGCCGTGTCGTCGAGGCCAAAAAAACAGCACGGGCCGGGGAAACTCCCCGGCCCGTGCGTCGGTGCACGTGTTCAGGCGCGCTCGATCGCTAATCAGCTAGGCGTCGTCATCGCACACTACTACTCCTCCTCCGCCGCTTGATGGCGGGTCGAACGGGAACAGGATGCCTTCACAGAGCCCCCCGCCTTCGCCGCGACACAGAGCAGCCTGGTTGTCGAAGCTCCAGATGTTGAATAACGCCACGGGCTCGCCCGACACATCCTGAGCTATATCCGTGGCGAAGTGCTTGTGATTTTGGGCGGCCGACAGCGAGGCCGCATCGCGCACGTGCATCGGCCCCCACGTGAAGCCGCTCTGGGCGATCTCGCAGGGGTCCTTGTGCCAGAGCCGGGTCACGTCGCCGACCCCGGTGGTGGCGGTGGACGTCGAGGAGAGGACGACCCCCACGAGGCCGCGGCCGGAGTGGATGAAGTCAGGCGGGTTGCCGACCGGTGGCTTGTTGTCGGGCCGCAGGCGGAACCGCCACCAGGCGACCGGGGTCGAGCTCTGGATGCTGTCGCCCGGCTGGCTGCCGTCGCCGACCGATTCGAAGTTATCGCT
>JBGQJI010000125.1:0-7252 GCA_041498975.1 Methylomirabilis sp. (SeqCode) | reverse complement strand
CCTCGATGGATGGGCAGATCATCGTCTTCTTCGTGATGGCGGTGGCCGCAGCCGAGGTGGCGCTCGGCCTGGCCATCATCATTGCGCTCTACAGGAACAAGGAGTCCGTCGATGTGGACGAGATCAATCTCCTTCGAGGATAGTGCGAGGTCCGAAGTGCGAAGTGCGAAGCACATCGAATCGTTGGATCTATCCCGCACCCCGCACCCCGCACAGATGTTGAACCAGATTTGGCTGATCCCGGTTATCCCGCTGCTGGGGAGCCTCGTCGTCGGCCTGACTGGCCGCCGGATGCGGCGAAGTTCCGTTGCGATCATCGCCTGCGGGGCCGCGCTGCTCGCTCTGCTTGTTTCTCTCGATTCTTTTGCTCGCCTGCTCTCGCTGCCCCAGGAGGGGCGCCTCCTCCGCCAATCGATCGGCCCCTGGATCGCGTCCGGAGACTTCTCGGCGGCCTTCGGGTTCCTGTTTGATCCTCTATCGGCCATCATGGTATTGGTGGTCTCGGGGGTCGGTTTCCTGATCCATGTCTACTCGATCGGCTATATGAGAGACGACCGCGACTACCACCGGTTCTTCTCGTTGCTGAATCTCTTCCTGGCTGAGATGCTGGTCCTCGTCCTGGCCGATAACTACCTCCTCCTCTTCCTGGGATGGGAGGGGGTTGGTCTCTGTTCCTACCTCCTCATCGGTTTCTGGTTCGAACGACCTGCTGCGGCGTCAGCAGGGACCAAGGCCTTCCTGGTGAATCGAATCGGGGACGCGGCGGTCGTCGTCGGGCTGATCTGGATGATCTTCGTATTCGGGTCGCTGGACTTCCAGATCGTCTTTAGGGGAGCACCGGCGGCGTTCTTGCGCGGGTCCGTTGCAGCAACGGTCCTCTCGCTCCTCCTCTTTGCTGGGGCAACGGGAAAGTCGGCCCAGCTTCCACTCTACGTCTGGCTGCCCGATGCGATGGAGGGCCCCACGCCGGTGTCGGCACTTATTCACGCCGCCACCATGGTGACGGCCGGGGTCTATCTGATCGCTCGCTCCGCCCCTCTGTTTCAACTGGCTCCCGCGAGCCTGGAGATCGTGGCATGGGTCGGCGGCCTGACAGCCCTCTACGCCGCCAGCATCGCCCTGGTTCAGACCGACATCAAGCGGATCATCGCCTACTCAACCATCTCCCAGCTAGGCTATATGTTCTTGGGGCTGGGAGTCGGGGCGTACGCCGCGGGGATCTTCCACCTGATGACGCACGCCTTCTTCAAGGCCCTGCTCTTCCTCGCCGCCGGGTCGGTGATTCATGCGCTGGCAGGCGAACAAGACGTGAGAAACATGGGAGGCCTACGAAAGCCGCTGCGGGTGACCGCTGGAAGCTTTCTGATCGGCGCGCTGGCCAACGCCGGGATCATCCCCTTCGCCGGCTTCTGGAGCAAGGACGAGATCCTGGCTGCTGCGTATGCCTCTGGCCATCGGCTGCTCTGGGTCCTTGGGGCACTGACCGCCGCAGGCACCGGGTTCTATATGTTCCGGCTCTACTTCCTCGCCTTTGAGGGGAAATCCAGGCGTGACCCTCATCTGGCGGGCCATCTGCACGAGGCGCCATGGAGCATGCGCCTGCCGCTCGTGGTGTTGGCCCTCGGAGCGGCGACGGTCGGGTTTTTCGGTGTGCCGCCAGAATCCGGCCCGTTTCACCGCTTCCTCGATCCGGTCTTCCCGGTTTCTGCGCATGAGGGGGGCCCGACCGCGCCGGCCTCCGAGGTGGGGCTCGCGCTGGCATCCCTTCTGATGGCGCTGGTCGGGATCGTCATGGCCTTTCGCTACTATCTTCAGGACCCCAGGAGAGCCGAGGCGCTGGCCGCCCGGTACCCCACCCTGTACCAGACCCTCCTCCACAAGTACTGGGTTGACGAACTCTATGAGGATTGTGTGGTCCGCCCGATCGTGAGTGCGGCTCGAAGCCTGTCGGCCTCGTTCGATGCCCGCGTGGTAGACGGGTCGGTCAACGGCATCGCCGCTCTTGCGGGCAGGGCCGGTGGCCTCTTGCGGCGACTTCAGACGGGACATGTTCCGGCCTATGTCCTTTCGATCCTGGTGGGTGTCGTGGTCCTGCTGGGATACCTGGCATTTCTCGGATAGAACACCGATGAAGACATGAGCCAGACAGCGATCCCCATCCTCTCAACCCTCATCGCGCTCCCTCTGCTCGGCGCCATACTGCTTGCGCGTGTCGATGGCGCACGAGAGGAGCTGATCAAGCGGCTTGCCCTGGCGATCTCCGGTCTGGATTTCCTCCTTTCACTGATCGTGTACGCGCGCTTCGATCCCGCCGTTGGCGGCATGCAGTTCATGGAGAAGTCGCCGTGGATCAGCTCGATCGGGAGCAGCTACCTCCTCGGAGTCGACGGGATCAGCCTTCCGCTGCTGCTCCTGACCACGTTCTTATCGCCCATCGCCATTGCCGCGTCTTTCTCCGGAATCGCCCGCCGGGTGAAAGCGTTTATGATCTGCATGCTCCTCCTGGAGGGTGGCATGATCGGCGTGTTCCTGGCCCTGGATCTCGTGCTGTTCTATGTCTTCTGGGAGGGGATGCTGATCCCGATGTATTTCCTGATCGGCATCTGGGGCGGCCCGAGGCGGATCTACGCCACGTTGAAGTTCGTGCTGTATACGATGGCCGGGAGCGTCCTGATGTTGCTCGCGATGATTGCCCTGGCCACCATACATCGTGGGACCACGGGTCGGCTGACATTCGATCTTCTCGAGCTGCTCGGCGGGCCGATCCCGTATGGCGCGCAGCTCTGGCTGTTTGCCGCCTTCGCCCTCGCCTTTGCCATCAAGGTCCCGATGTTCCCGTTCCACACATGGCTTCCGGACGCTCACGTGGAGGCCCCCACGGCGGGGAGCGTGCTGTTAGCGGGGGTCCTTTTGAAGATGGGGACGTACGGTTTCCTCCGGTTCGCATTGCCTCTCTTCCCGGCAGCCGCCGCCGCCTTCTCGCCGCTGATCTCTGTGCTCGCCGTGGTGAGCATCCTGTACGGCGCGCTGGTCTCCATGGCACAGGACGACCTGAAGCGGCTTGTAGCCTATAGTTCGGTGAGCCACCTGGGGTTCGTCATGCTGGGGATCTTCGCCATGAATCTGCAGGCGGTGGAGGGTTCGATCCTTCAAATGGTTAATCATGGCCTCTCCACCGGCGCCCTCTTCCTGTTGGTCGGGATGATCTACGAGCGTCGCCACACCCGGATGATAGAGGAGTTCGGTGGACTCAGCCGGGTCCTCCCCCGCTTTGGCCTCTGCTTCCTCGTGGTGACGATGTCCTCCATCGGCCTGCCGGGCCTCAACGGCTTCGTGGGGGAGTTCCTGATCCTGGCAGGAACCTTCCGCGTCCATAAGGGATTAACGATCCTCGCCACGCTCGGAATCATCCTGGCGGCAGTCTATCTGCTCTGGATGTGGCAACGCGTGATGTGGGGGGAGAGCCGGCGACCCGAGAATCTCAACCTTGCCGATCTTGGCCGCCGGGAGATGACGATCCTCGTGGCGATTATCCTGCTCATCCTATGGATCGGTCTTTCCCCGAATCCTCTTCTCAGAAAGATGGATGCTTCGGTCACTCAGCTCCTCGCGCAGATGGCTGGTGCGCCACGGGCCGAACTGTCGCTGCCGCTTCGCGGCTCGGGGTTTCGGGTTCCAAGTGTCGGGTTGGAAACATTGTTTACGCTGTCTTCAACCCGGAACCCTGGGCAAACAGGTTCGGCCCCTTTAGCTCGGAAGCCGGAACCCGGAACCAGGAACGTATTGTGAGCATGGACCTCGTTCTGCCTCAGATCGACTGGGCTCCGCTGGCCCCGTTGTTGCCGGTCGCTTTTGGCGGCCTGGCGGCATTGGTGGGAGACCTTTTCCTGCCGGCAGGGCGGAAGACCTCCATCGCTATCCTTGGCCTGGTTGCGCTGGCCATCTCGATCCTTCTTTCGATCGGCCTCTGGGGAATCGTCCGCTTCTCGATCAACGACGCCCTGATGCTGGACCGGTTTGGGCTCTTCTTTCATGTGGTGTTCGCGGTGGTCTCCCTCCTGACGATTCTGCTCTCGATGGGATACCTCGACGCGAGAACGCCTGACCAGGGCGAGTATTACAGCCTCGTCCTCTTCTCGGCGTTGGGGATGATGCTGATGGCCGGGGGAGGCGATCTGATCGTCATCTTTCTGGGATTGGAGACGCTCTCGCTGGCCCTCTACACCCTCTGTGGATTCCAGAAGGCCGAGCTTCGCTCCAACGAGTCGGCCTTGAAATACCTCCTCCTCGGAGCCTTTGCCAGCGGCTTTTTCCTCTACGGCATCGCTTTGATCTACGGGGCCACCGGCACGACCGTGCTCCGCCGGATCGCCGCCTTCCTCGCCGATGGGAGCCCCCCTGGCCCGCTGCTCGTGCTCGGTGGGGGCCTGCTGCTCGTCGGATTCTGCTTCAAGATCGCGTCCGTCCCATTTCACATGTGGATGCCTGACGTGTATGAGGGGGCTCCTACTCCGGTGACCGCGTTCATGATCGCCGGCACCAAGGCCGCGGCGTTCGCCGCCTTCCTGCGGGTCTTCTTTCTCGCATTGCCGACCCTGCAGGTCCGGTGGTCGGCGGTGATCTGGGTTCTCGCGGTCCTTACCATGACGCTGGGGAATCTGGTCGCCCTGGTGCAGAATAGCGTGAAACGGATGCTTGCCTACAGCTCGATCGCGCATGCCGGGTATGTGCTGGTCGCGCTCGTCGCCGGCGGATCCATCGGTGCGACCAGCGTCCTCTTCTACCTCGCCGCGTATGCGCTGATGAACCTCGGCGCCTTCGCCGTGATCATCGCGCTGCAAGGTCATGGGCAAGAGCTGCTCGTCTTTGGCGACTACGCAGGACTTGGATTTCGGAGGCCGGTCCTTGCGGCCTGCATGGCCCTGTTCATGTTCTCGCTGGCTGGGATCCCCCCAACAGCCGGTTTCATGGGGAAGTTCTACATCTTCAGTGCAGCGGTTGAGGCTCACTACCCAGGCCTGGCGGTGATCGGTGTCCTGAACAGTGTGGTCTCGGTCTATTTCTATCTGCGGCTGATCGTCGTCATGTACATGAGCGACGCGACGACCGAGCGGCCGCTTGTGCCGCTGTCGGTCCCGGCCATCTGGGCTGTGGCGTTGTCCGCAGTGGGAACCCTTCAACTCGGCTTGTTCCCTGCGAGGCTGCTCGATCTAGCCCGCCAATCGGTCGCCACGCTGGGGGGATAGGAGGGTGTTGCTGATCCAATGAGGGCGATCAAGGTCCCGGAAAAGACGGTGACCCGCCTTTCGATCTATCTGAGATGCTTGGAGGAGTTGGAGGACGACGGGGGGGTCAGCGTATCGTCCAAGCAGTTGGCGGATCGGTTCGGCCTGAACTCCGCCCAGGTCCGAAAAGACCTCGCGTACTTCGGTCAGTTCGGAGTCAGGGGGTTGGGGTATTACATCACGCCGCTCCGGCACAGCCTGGAGGGGATCCTCGGCCTGAAGCGTGATTGGGAGGTGGCTCTGGTCGGGCTGGGGAACCTGGGCTCGGCGTTGATCCGCTACAAAGGGTTTCGCGAGAAAGGGTTCAACATCTCTGCAGTATTCGATCAGGACCCGACGAAGATCGATCGGCGGGTTGAAGGCATCCAGGTCATGGACGCGTCAAAGATCGTTCCCGTGATCCGGAAACGCAAGATCAAGATCGCGATCTTGGCCGTTCCCGCCGTTACTGCCCAGGACGTCCTCGATCTTCTCGTAGAGGCCGGCATCACCGCGGTCCTGAATTTCGTCCCCGCCCAACTGACGGCCCCCAATTCGGTCAAGCTCCAGAATGTTGACCTGGCAGTTCTCCTGAAGACCCTGAGCTATCACACCGCCCGAACGGAGCGGGCCATTTCCCGCAAAGCCTGAGTTCGGCAGTCATTCGGCTATCAGCCGTCAGCTTTCAGCAGGGATAGCCTTCAGCGATCAGCCATCAGCTTTCAGCGAGAACGAAGGCGATCGAGGAACAGAAGACAATTCCCCGGCTAAGGGTTTGCGCGTGAGCAGCTATCTCTCCTTGTCTTCCTGATAGCTGACTGCGGATTGCTGACCGCTGAAAGCGAATCGCTGATCGCTCACTTCGTCTTTTTCTGTTTCAAGAGCGCGTCGACATTCTTTTTGAACTCTTCCTCGGTCATCGCTCCCTGATGTTCTCCGAATAGGGTGCCATCCTTATTGATCAAGAAGCTGGCCGGGGTCCCCTCCACCTTATACCGCCTTCCGATCTCGCCTGTGGTGTCACGTCCGACCGGGTAAGGGACCTCGTACTGTTCAATGAACTTCCGGGCATCAGCCTCATTGTCCCAGGTGACATTCACGCTCAGGATCACGAGCCCCTTCCTCTTGTACTCCTTGTAAATCTTTGCCAGAACGGGAGCCTCCCGTTGACAATGGGGTCATTTGGAGTGCCAGAAATTGATCAGGACCGGTTTCCCGCGATAATCCTGAAGGGAGGCGGTCTTCCCATCCAGGAGCCGTAGCGTGAAGTCCGGTACAGGGGCAGCAGCCCGCGCCGCCTGGAAAGCCAGCGCCACGATGAGAAGGCTTGTCAAGCAGGCGATTGCGTTCCGGGACCACCGGCCCGCCGGTGGTCGTTTCAAGGTATCGCTCATGTGTGATCCCTCCGAAGAGATAGTGGTTGCGGCTGGCGTCACCTCAGTCCAGGCCGTACTCTTCCCAGCGACGTTCCACCAAGGCTTTCGTCTGGTCGTCCATCACCTGTTCCTCCGGCCACTCCCGTGTGAACCCTTCCTCCTTCCACTTGCGAGTCCCGTCGATCCCCATCTTGGAGCCATACTTGGGCAGCCGGCTCGCGTGGTCCAGGGTTTCGACCGGGCCCATCACGAACTCGATATCCCGCTGCGGGTCGATGTGGTTCAGAACCTTCCAGGCCACCTCGGCCGTGTCCCGGACGTTCACGTCCTTGTCCACGACGACGATCACCTTGGAGAACATCGCTTGACCAAGGCCCCAGATCGCGTGCATGACCTTGCGCGCGTGGCCGGGGTACTGCTTCTCGATGCTGACGATGAAGAGGTTGTGGAAGATCCCCTCGAAGGGCATGTGGAAATCTACGACCTCAGGGAGTTGTTTTCTCAGCAGCGGGCGAGTCAGGCGTTCGACGGCGGCGCCCATGTGGCAATCCTCCATGGGCGGGCGGCCGACGATGATCGCCTGGTAAATCGGGTCCCTGCGGTGGGTGATGG
>JBGQJI010000124.1:0-7287 GCA_041498975.1 Methylomirabilis sp. (SeqCode) | reverse complement strand
CTCCGGCGGCTTTCTTCGATGAGCTGTTCGAGGAGGAAGTGAGCTCGATCTGATCCTTCGCGTTCCAGGACGGAGTCAAGCGAATCAAGCCACTCACGAGTTTCCTGGGGATCGATGTCGGGTTTCGCAGCCATGGATCACCTCGTATACATACGCGCCCGCACCCCGACGGGAACGCATTCACGGCACCAGCAGCAAAGGGCGGATATCGTATAGCCCGAAATGAATATTTGACGCGACAAACAGAGGCCGATAGGTCTCGTGGCTGATTCTGGATCTCTTGGGGCACGACCCTGGACCCTAGCGAGGCCCTACCGATTCAGCGCGGCCAGCATGTCCGCCACATGGGTGAACTTCACGCGGGGCCGCTCAACTGCCCGTCCCTTGGCCACTTCAAGCTTGTCAAGCCGCACCCAGTCCTCCCAGGAGACGCAATTCGGCTGACGCCGGCGGATCAGCACATCGGCGGCGGAGGGTTCGGGATGGGAAGGGTGAAGGATCGCGCCACGAGCCAAGTCCTCTACCATTAAAGTCACGGTCTCCGCGGCATCGGGTTTGTTGGTGCCGATGACACCGGAAGGCCCACGTTTGATCCAACCGGCGGTGTATTCGCCAATTATGGGTTGCTGGGTTTCAGGATCGAGCACCCGCCCTTTCTCGTTTAGAATGACGCCCCACTTTTCATGGAACGGGACGCCCGGCAATGGGACCCCCCGATAGCCGACGGACCTGAACACCAGGCCCACCGGCAACTCTTCAAACTGATCGGTGGCCTTGGCCTGCAGCGCACCGGTGGGGGTGGCGACGAGTGTATTCTTCACCAGGCGCATGGCCACGACCTGACCAGCGTCGTTGCCGATCAGCTCCACGGGCGAAACCAGGTAGCGCGAGAAAAGCCTACGGGATTTCCCGGTTGGCTTTCGAAGGGCGTAGCCCTGCAGGATCTCCACCTTCTTCATGGTGGCCCGATCCTGGCTCTTTTCCACAGCGGCCCGGCTCAAATCATCAAGTTCGACTTCCTCCGGACGCACGATGATGTCGGCATCCGCCATCTCCCCCACTTCTTTGATCTCTGGGTTCGTGAACGCCGCTTGGGCCGGCCCGCGCCGCCCCAGCAGGTACACCTCCTTGATGCGGCTGTGCCGTAGGGCGTCCAGCGCATGATCGGCGATGTCTGTGGCCCTCAGCTCGTCTATCGAACGGCACAAGATGCGGGCCACATCTATCGCCACGTTGCCGATCCCGACCACTGCCGCTCGCTCCTGCTGGAGATCGTACTGGTAATCGGAGTAATCGGGGTGGCCGTTATACCAGGCCACGAATTCGGTGGCCGGGTGGCTCCCGCGCAGGTCCTCGCCGGGGATACCCATCCGCCGGTCGGTTTGTGCGCCGGTGGAATAGAGAATCTGGTGATAGTGCTCTCTCAAGTCCGGCAGCGTCAGGTCCTTGCCGAATTCCACGTTGCCGTAGAAGCGGAAGCCGGGGTTGGCGGCGATCTTGTCAAAGGTCGCCGTGACCGACTTGATCTTCTGATGATCGGGAGCCACGCCATCACGCACGAGTCCGTACGGTGTTGGCAAGCGGTCGAACATGTCAATCGCGACCACCTGTCCCTGGCGTTTGAAGAGGTGATCGGCCGCGTAGTATCCCGCTGGCCCGGCCCCGATGATTGCGACCCGCAGCGGCAGAGCCTCAGTTCCTGGTTGAGCCATCAGTCACCCCCAATGGATGGTTTTAGGTTTGCCCTTCCATGATCTGAATCTGCAGCGTGTCAACCTCTCCCCGGTATTGGTCCCGCTGGGCCTTGACCACATCCCCGAGGGTGACGATCCCGATAAGTTTCCCTTTGTCCATGATCGGCAGGTGGCGGATTCGCTTTTCAGTCATCGTGCGGCCCACCGTTACCAGGTCGTCCTGGGGCGCGCCGAAGATGACCCCCTTGGTCATGATCTTGCTGACGGCTTTGGAGAACACCTCCTCGTTTCTGGCTGCTTCGCGCACAATATCGCGCTCGGAGATGATGCCTCCGGGCTTGCCGGCTTTGTCCACAACGACGAGGGCGCCGATATTGTGCTCGGCCAGCAGGGCGAGGGCCTGCCGGATCGGTTGCTCGGGGTCGATCGTGATCACCTTCGGCCCCTTCTTCGCTAAGATACTCGCGATGTTCATGCACCTTCCTCCCATGATTGGAGAGCCATCGGGAATCGGCCATTTGGCCGGGATCGAGCTGGCCAGCACGTTCTACTTCAAACGCATTAATTGCGGTGTCAATGCCCCGAATGTCCTTTCGCGTCATTGCGAGGAGCAAAGCGACAAAGCAATCTCTCGGGCAAAGTCCGCTGAGATTGCCGCGCTGCCGTTGGTCGCTCACGATGACAGTATAACAACATGCAGTGCGTTTGTATTACCCAAACGCTTACTCGGTCACGCCACGATACCTCTGGGGCGTTTTCTACCTCCAGACGGCTCACTACCGGGTCGCCCCTTCGAGTAGGTAGATGTAGGAGCGGTAGACCTGTCCCGTGGCGCGGGTCATGCCGATTTCGCAAGTCCGGCTGCTGGAGAAATAGCCGTCGTGGTGGACTGTTTGAAGCTCGGCGGCCTCGCGCTTTGTGGCTGACTCGGTCAGCTCGGGGAACAGGAACCCCCGGTCGCCCGCGAATCCGCAGCAGCCTGCGTGAAGCGGCACCGCGACCTCGTCACTGCAGGCCCGGGCGATCCCCTCGAGCTTCGGCGAGAGGTTCATCTTGACCACGGAGCAGACCGGGTGCAGCGCCACCGACCGGACCTGCCGTCTGACTGTCAGACGCGGCAGGAGCTGGTCGTGGACGAAGGCCACGCTGTCGAGGATCTGCAGCTTGTCGAATCTCTGCTGGTTCTCCGGTGTAAGGGAGGACCGGCAAGTCGTCAGGCCGTAGGCGCAGGGACTGGTGTCGATGACGATCGGCAGCCGCCCGTGGTCCGACCACTCCCAGAAGCGTTCGATGGCGCGGTTTAGTGCCACCCGGTGCCCCTGGTCGTACCCCTTGGACGAAAACGGCACGCCGCAGCACGTCCCGACGATGTTCTCCGAAATGAAGATCGGGACTTCCGCCCGACGGGCCAGGGTGACGAAGGCCTCCATCAGCGTGAGTTCGTCCGGCTCCCCAGCGAGGTGTCCCATCACCCGCGAGATGCAGCTCGGAAAGTAGACCGCCCTGGCGCCCGCCCGCCCGGTAATCGGGCGCCCTCCGCGGGCCGGTCGAGGAATCTCCCGACTCCACAGCGGAAATGACCGGCCGACCACCGCCCGCATTGCGCGGGTGACCCCGGTCATCGGCCCAGGCCCGAAGAGCGACTGGACAAGGTGGCCCATCCGCAACGTGAGACGCATTATCGGCTCCAGAGCGCCGAAGTTTTCTGCTACTCGCCGCGCGAGGCGGTGGGCCGCGGGCGAGTGACGGAACTGGCGGAAGCGCTTGGTCAACTGGCCGGTGTCGATCCCCACCGGGCAGGCGGTGGCGCAGAGGCCGTCCACCGCGCAGGTGTCGAGGGCCATATAGGGGAACTCGGCCTCCAGAGCGGCCAGCATCTGTCGATCCCTGTCGCTCTCCTCGAGCCTCGCCATCTCCCGCCGCACCACGATCCGCTGGCGGGGGGTCAGGGTGAGATCGCGGCTCGGGCACTTCGGCTCGCAGAAGCCGCACTCGATGCACTTGTCAATTTCGTCCTCCACCACCGGCATCCGCTTGAGGCCGGCGAGGTGCGCCTTCGGATCCGGGTTGATGATCACACCCGGGTTGAGCAGGCCCTCTGGGTCCGCAAGTTCCTTGAGGCGCTTCATGATCGCGTAGCCCTCGGCGCCCCACTCGGCCTCGACGAAGGGCGCCATGTTGCGCCCGGTGCCGTGCTCGGCCTTGAGCGCGCGGTCGTAGCGCTCCACCACGAGATGCACGACGTCGTCCATGAAACGGGCGTACTGGTCGATCGACGCCTGATCGTTGAATGACTGGGTGATGACGAAATGCAGGTTGCCGTCCTTGGCGTGGCCGAAGATGATCGCGTTGTCGTAGCCGTGCTTCCGGAACAGCTTGGTCAGGTCTACTGCAGCGTCGGCCAGCCGCTCGATCGGAAAGGCCACGTCCTCGATGATCACCGTGGTTCCGCTCTTCCGGACCGCACCTACTGAGGGGAACATCCCCTGCCGGATCTTCCACAGCAAGACCTGCTCAGCCGGATTGTGGGTGAAGCGGGCCGGCTCGACCAACTGCAGGCCCTCTACGGCCTCGGCAGCCTGGGCCTCGAGGGCGGGTCGTTCCGCCTCATCAGGAGATTGGAACTCGGCGAGGAGGCCCGCCGCTCCGTCTGGCAGGGTCCTGATCGAGGGTGGGATCCCGGGCTGGTCTTCCACCGAGCGGAGCGCCGCCCGGTCCATCACCTCGAGCGCCTTGGCCCCCGCGTCGCGCAGGGGGACGATCGCCGCGCAGGCCGCATGGAGGTTCGGAAAAAGCAGCAGGCCGGTGTATTTGACCGGCAGGTCGGGCACCGTATTGAGGACGGCCTCAGCGATGAAGGCCAGCGTGCCCTCTGATCCGATCAGCAGGTGCCGCAGGATCTCCACCGGTCGGCCGAAGTCGATGAAGGCATTGAGCGAGTAGCCGGTGGTGTTCTTCGTCCGGTACTTGGACCGGATTCTCTCGTATAGCGCTGGATTGGACTCGATCTGGTGTCTGAGGTCCAAAAGGCCCTGGGCAAGCAGGGGCTCCCGCTTGAGGAGGGTCTCGTCGGCGCTCGCGTCGGCCGTGTCGATCACCGTGCCGGACGGGAGCACGAGGGTGAGCGAGTCGAGTGTGTGGTAGGCGTTTTGGCTCACGCCGCAGCACATCCCGCTCGAGTTGTTGGCCAGGATACCGCCCATCATGGCGGTGCTGATCGAGGCGGGATCGGGCCCGATCTTGGTATGGTAGGACCGCAGCGCGTGGTTGACGTGGGCGCCGATCACGCCGGGCTGCACGCGGACCTTCTTCCCGCCGTCCTCGACCTTGATCTGTCGCCAGTAACGCGCCACCTCGACCAGGATCCCGTCGGTGATCGCCTGGCCGGAGAGGCTGGTGCCGGCGGCGCGGAAGGTCAGCGGGACCCGGTGCTCATGGCTGAACCGGAAGAGCGCCTGGATCTCCTCGACCGTCCGGGTCTGCACGACCGCCCGCGGAATCAGCCGGTAGAAGCTCGCGTCTGAGGCGTAGGCAATCAGGTCGATCGGCCGGCTGAGGATTCGCTCGGGCTCGATGATGTGCGCGAGAAAGTCCTTGAGAGCCGGCCCCACTACTTCTCCCCCATCTCCTTGACCTTGACCTTGGCCCTCAGCGCTGCATGTGCCGCAGCCAGCTTGGCGATTGGGACCCGATAAGGCGAGCAACTCACGTAATCCAGGCCGATCTCGTGACAGAACATGACCGACTGAGGTTCGCCTCCGTGTTCGCCGCAGATCCCGATCTCCAGGTCCTTCCGGGCCGCGCGGCCCTTGGTGATGGCCATGCGCATCAAGGCGCCCACGCCGGCTTGGTCGATGCTCACGAAGGGATCCTCGGGATAGATCCCACGCGCCACGTAATCGGGGAGGAACTTCCCGGCGTCGTCGCGGGAAAGGGCCAGCGTGGTTTGGGTCAGGTCGTTGGTGCCGAAAGAAAAGAACTGGGCCTCACGGGCGATCTCGTCCGCCACCAGGCAGGCCCGAGGGACCTCGATCATGGTGCCGAGCATGTAGCGGACCTTGACCCCCGCCCGCTTCATGACGTCCCTGGCCACGCGCTGCACGATGTCCCCCTGCATCTGGAACTCCCGCAGTGTCCCGACCAGCGGGATCATGACCTCGGGGTGCGGGTTCTTGCCCTGCTTGCGGAGCTCGCAGGCCGCCTCAAAGATGGCCTGGGCCTGCATCTCAGTGATCTCGGGGTATTCGATCCCCAGGCGGCAGCCCCGGTAGCCCAGCATGGGATTGAAATCGCGCAGGCTTTCCACCTTGGCCTTGAGCCGTTCCGCCGGCAGGCCCATCTTCCTGGCCAGATGTTCGATCTCCACGTCCGTCTTGGGTAGGAACTCGTGCAACGGCGGGTCCAGCGTTCGGATCGTTACCGGCAGGTCGCCCATGACCTCCAGGATGGCTTTGAAGTCCGCCTTCTGCATGGGCAGGAGCTTGGCAAGGGCCCGCCTTCGGCCTTCCGCGTCATTCGCCAGGATCATCTCCCGGACCGCGTCAATGCGGTCACCTTCGAAGAACATATGCTCTGTCCGGCAGAGGCCGATACCCTCGCCGCCGAACTTGCGGGTGATCCTCGCGTCATTGGGCGTGTCGGCATTGGTGCGGACACCGAGACGGCGATACTTGTCGGCCCAGCGCATCAGTGTGGCGAAGTCGCCCGACATTTCGGGCTGGATCAGCTTCACTTCGCCCAGCATCACATCCCCGGAGCCACCGTCGAGCGTGATGTAATCGCCGCGCCGCACGGTGAGGCCGCGGGTGATGAAGTAGCCGTGCTCCTCGTACACCGTGATGTCGCTGGATCCGGCCACGGCAGGTTTCCCCATCCCGCGGGCCACCACGGCGGCATGGGAGGTCATGCCGCCCCTGGCGGTAAGGATCCCCTGGGCTGCGTGCATCCCGCCGATGTCCTCGGGGGACGTCTCGGTCCGGACCAGGATGACACGATCCCTCTTGGCTGCTGCCGTCTCGGCCTCGGCAGCAGTGAAGACGACTTTACCTACCGCTGCGCCGGGGGAGGCCGGGAGGCCCTTGGCGATCGTTTTCACCTTGGCCGCCGGGTCCACCCTCGGGTGGAGGAGTTGATCGAGCTGGCCAGGTTCCACCCGAAGGACCGCAAGGCGCTGGTCGATGAGCCGCTCCTTCACCATGTCAACGGCGATCTTCACCGCAGCGGCCGCGGTGCGCTTGCCGACGCGGCATTGCAGCATGTAGAGCGTGCCTTCTTGGATGGTGAACTCGATGTCCAGCATATCCCGATAGTGTCTCTCCAACCGCTTGTAGATCCGGGTAAGCTCCGCGTAGATCTTGGGCATTGTCTTCCTGAGCTGGGTGATCGGCTGCGGCGTGCGGATGCCCGCCACCACATCCTCGCCTTGGGCGTTCATCAAATACTCGCCGAAGAACAGGCGCTTGCCCGTCGCGGGGTCCCGGCTGAAGGCGACGCCCGTACCCGAGTGGTCACCCAGGTTGCCGAAGACCATGGACTGGACGTTGACCGCTGTCCCCCAATCCCCGGGGATGTTCTGCAGCTTCCGGTAGGTGAT
>JBGQJI010000123.1:0-7341 GCA_041498975.1 Methylomirabilis sp. (SeqCode) | reverse complement strand
CCGCTCTGGCTATCGAGATGGGGTGTGATGCCAGGGATATCGGCATGACCATCCATGCGCATCCGACCCTTTCGGAGACACTGGCCATGGCGGCGGAGGCATTCGAAGGCACCATTACAGATCTGTACCTGCCGAAGAGAAAATAACCTCAGTTCCTGCCCATGGATCCGGCTTAGGGCGGGCCGGACACCACATGTCATAGATCGTTCACGCCCTGTTAGGACCACAGGGGGGTACAGATGATCGAAGGCATTGTTAGCGTCATCATCGGCGTAACACTCCTCTTGATCGGCTTAGGCAAGGCGCGGGTCTCCAAGAACCCCGAGGCCAACGCTGCGTTCGTCAAAAAATGGGGTATCTTCTTCACGATCGCTGGCGCCATCAGTGCCTTGACCGGAATCGTGATGATCGTGTCTGCTCGCTGACCTCGCTCTGTTGTGATCCTCACCAGAGTTGCAGTTGACGAGCACGCGAGCGATCATGGTTGAACCGATGTTCGGGCGGTCCGTTCCGCCGGCGGCTCGCAACTGAACGGCGGCCGCACGTCCCGAATCGGCCAAAGCAACAACGCGTTCATCTTCCCTGGGCTTGGCCTGGGCGCCCTCGTCGTCGCGGCCCTGGAGGTGAGTGATGGGATGTGCCGGGCGGCAGAATGCGCTTGGCGTTTCAGGATTGACACCTGCACACTATACACCTACCATCCGGAGAAGCTTCGCCTTTACGATCACCACCCCGTGAGCCTCAGGAGCTCTTAATGAAGCCCCTCATTGTTGCGCTCCTCCCAGGGAACGATTCAGAAGATCCTCGAGAGTCCTCATCCGATGGTTAACAATCTGCTCTCACGCTTCACGCAGGCTGCGAAGAAAGTGGGCTGCCAGATCGCTGAGGTTCAAGACGTTCTGGCGGCAGGCCGGTACATCGCCGATCTCGCCAAAGCCACGCAGGCCAAGCTCGTCCAGACTTCTTCTCACAACCTGATCGATCAGCTCGGGCTTCGCTCTTCCCTGGAGGGCTCCGGGATTCTCGTCTCGGGCCCAGACCCGGAACGGCTCCTAGCGGCGGACCTGGGTGTCTCGGACGCCGTCGTCGGGATCGCCGAGACGGGCTCGCTGCTGACCCATCTCGATCCTGTCGATTCGCGCCTGGTCACGATGCTTCCGCTCACTCACGTCGCCCTCTTAAAGCGCGAGGCCATGGTGGAAACCCTGGAGGACGGCATCGCCATGACCCGCGATCGGATCCTCACGCTGCACGCTCAGGGGAAACCGTCGTATATCTCCTGGGTCACGGGACCCAGCCGGACGGCAGATATCGAGCGGGCCTTGACGATCGGCGTCCATGGCCCTCGAGAGCTTCATATCCTCCTCGTCCCGTAAACGGAGCGCACGATGACCAGACAAGAGGAGTTTCGACGGAGGGCGGCGGAGGCCCTGGCCAAGCCTGGCATACGAAACGCCCTGGGCCGGTTCGGCACGGCGTACCGCTTGGCAAGGGCCGAGGCCCTGGCCGTCCTGGACTACGAAGGCCATCGAGCGAAGCTTAGAGCCTCCAAAGAAGAGGCCATCGAGCGCCTCCCCGAGCTGGCGATCCAATTTATCGAGGCGGCGAGAAAGGCCGGCGCCGTCGTCTACGAGGCCAACACGGCAGACCAGGCCTGCGCCTATATCGGCAACCTCGCCAAGGAGCGAGGGGTCAGGTTGGTCATGAAGTCGAAATCGATGGTCTCGGAGGAGATCGAGCTGAACCATTACCTGGAAAAGCTCGGCATCCACGCGTTGGAAGCCGATTGCGGCGAATGGATCATCCAGCAGGCTGGAGAGCGGCCTTCCCACAGCGTCATGCCGGCCATTCATCTGAGCAAAGAAGAAGTGGCAGCGATCTACACGAAGGCGTTAGGCCGCCCGATCCCCCCAGACATTCCCTTCATGGTCTCCACGCTACGGCAGGAGCTGCGCGGCAAGTTCGTCGAAGCCGGGATGGGGTTCTCGGGAGCGAACCTTGCCGTTGCCGAGACGGGGACCATCGTCATCGTGACCAACGAGGGGAACGGCCGCCTGGTGACCACGCTTCCACCGATCCACGTTGCCCTGCTCGGCTACGACAAGATCGTCCCCACCTTCGACGGGGTCGCTCACCAACTCAAGATCCTGGCGAAGGCCGCCACTGCCCAGGGTTTGACGGTTTACACCACCTTCATTACGGGCAAGGTCGATGCCTCGGCGCTTCCCCGCCCCGCCGGCTTCAAGGGCTTGACCCAGCCTGAGCTGCATATCGTCCTCCTCGATAACGGCCGCATGGCCATGCGGAATGATCCGGAGTTCCGCGAGGCCCTGTATTGCATCCGTTGTGCCGCGTGCGCGAACGTCTGCCCGACCTATCGCGTGATCGGAGGCCACGTCTTCGGCCACATCTATACGGCGGTGATCGGGACCGTCATCACCCCCTTCCATCACGGCTGGGATGCGGCGGCCGTCCCCCAGGAGGCCTGCCTCCTTTGCAGGGCCTGCTTCGATGCGTGCCCAAGCAAAATCGACCTCCCACGGATGGTGCTGGCGGTCCGGGAAAGACTCGAGGAGCGGAAGCCGACGAAGGGGATTCGGGCATTCTTCTTGAACCATATCCTCCCCAACCCTCCCCTCTTCCGCATGGCCCTCAGACTTCTCGCGCTGGGTCAGACCCCCTTCGCCCAAGATGGAAGGATCAGAAGTCTCCCGGGCCCGCTGAAGCGTTTAACCGGGAACCGAATTCTCCCTGCATTGCCCCTCCGTCGCTTGAGGGATCTGATCGGCGAGAAGACTTCCGCCCAGGGTGAGAGGAAAGCGACGGCTATCTTTTTCGGAAGTTGTCTCCAAGACTTTATGTTCCCCGAGATCGGCCAAGCGGTGGTCAAGGTCTTGGCGCATCACGGGGTCGAGGTCCGCTTCCCCAAGGCCCAAAGCTGCTGTGGCCTTCCGCCGTACTATGAGGGACATCACGAGGCAGCGAAAAGGATGGCCAAGCAACTGGTCGAGGTCCTGGACGCCGAGCCCTCCGACTACATCATCTCGGCGACGCCCCCTTGCGGGATCGCGATCAAGCAGTACCTACCCAAGCTCTTAAAGGGCGACCCTCTGGAGATGAAGGCGAAGGCGATTTCCGAGAAATGCTTCGAGTTCTCGGAGTTCCTCGTCAAGGTCCTGAGGCTGGGCGACGGCCGTGGAGAGATGCCGGAAGGCGAGCGGACCCCCTTGACGTACCATGACTCCTGCAGCGGCTTCCGAGGGCTCCGGATCTACGACGCGCCCCGAAGGCTCCTGAAGACCCTCCGGCGTTACGAGCTCAGGGAGATGGATGAGATCGGCGAATGCTGTGGCTTCGGGGGCCACTTCACCTTCGACTATCCGGACGTGGCCGGGCACGTCCTGGACCGGAAGATCGCAACCATAGAAAGGACGGGGGCAAGAGTCTTGGCGTTGGATAGCCCCGGTTGCATGCTGCAGATCAGGGGCGGGCTGGAGCAGCAAGGGAGCCCGATACAGGTCAAGCACATCGCCCAACTGCTGGCCGAGGAGCTGTAAGCTGTTATTCCGCGCGCAGATTCCCCACCGATCAGTGTAACCCCGCTACTTCACGGGCTCGGCCAAAGAGTGACCCTTGTCAGCGATATAAAGCGTGAAAATCTTGAGCGGAGTCGTTGTGCTGACGTTCACGCCTCGGTGCACCTGCCTAGGCGGCTGGTAGATGGCCGTACCAGCCATCAGGGGAGTGGCTGGCTTACCCTGCACTTCCAATCTTCCGGAGCCCTCGAGGACATAGGCGAATTCGTATCCCGGGTGTCTGTGCTTTTCGGTTGCCGCCCCTGGGGCGATCTCCGCCAGCGCCAGGATCGCTTCCTTCCCCTTCATCCCAACCAGATCCGTCTTGAGGAGGACAGTGCGCTTGAGGGGCTCCGGCTGGGCGTGCAGAATCTGATTCCCGATCGCCCCAAGGGCGATGCCCACTGCCAGGGTCAAACCGATCACGAAAGCCGTTCGCTTCATGAATATCTCCTTCTGGCTCGTCATCCAGCAGTTGACTCAACCCATACGACATCAAGGTCTAGCCCACTCGCCGCTTCGCGCTGTCGTACATCTGCTGTGAGAAACGGAATCCTGATACCCGAGGTCGCTTGGAACACTAGCGCTGAAGCCAGATGGAGGGCGTCAAGAGTCCTCAGACTCGTCGTCTGGATGAGTTCTTCTGCTCGAGTGAGAACCAGAGGACTCACGGCTACGAGTTCCCAATAGGCGCGGTCTCTTCGAATGTGGGAAAGGATTGCGTCGAAGTCACGCTGAGCGAGGTCCCCCGCTGTTCGCCGGCGGCACAGGGCTGAGGTAGCCTCGACCGGCGTGATGGCCGATGAGAGGAAACGGTATCGGCGCAGGAGCTTTCGCGTCTGCATCGATCCCTTTTCACGGATGTACCGTTTCAGGAGCACACTGGTATCACAGTACGCCCAAGGCGCGGCCATCAGGATTCGTCTCGCTCTTCACGCAGGGTCCGATCAAGCGACCGTCCTTTCAGTGGCCGTGGGGCGCAGGCCGGCAGAGGCCGCCGCTTGGAAGCAGGCTGCAGGAGGCCTGCAGCCTCCAGGTGTCGGACCGACGGCTCACCTCGTTCCGAATTCTCCAACAGCCTGATCACGGCAACAGGCTTCCCCCGCTCGGTCAATACTACTTCTTCTCCAGCCTTGACAGCCCTTATCGCTTTCGAAAACTGCTGGTTTGCCTCACGCAATCCGATTCGCATGTTCCCCCCGATCCAAATGTAGTGATGTCACTATAATACTCACGAGTGAACGCGGTCGTCAAGCGGAAGTCCGCCTTTCGGGGGCACGACCCCTCTTAAAAGGAATCCCGTGACTGCGCTGAGGTTGTCATTGGTTCGAAGGCCCGCTCGCTCGGGTCATTGCGAGGAGCGAGACCCCTCGCCTGTCATTGCGAGGCCGATGAAGTCGGCCGAAGCAATCTATCCCACCATCATGCCAAGTTCGAGATTGCTTCGGCTCCGCCTCGCAATGACACTACGTGTCGGATTGCCACTCCTTCGCGGAGTCTATCCTGAGCGAAGCCGAAGGGCTCTGGGCTTCGGCTTATTTGATCGCTCGCAATAACAAGACGCCGGGGTGAACAGCCATGGACTTTCATGCACATGGACGCGCTAATGGCTCATGAGGTAGTGCGAGCGACTAAGGTGAGCCCAAAGAGGGCGCAGCAAGCAGCGCCCCTACGGGACTGCAAGAGGAAACCTCTGGGTCAGGGGAAGACGAGGCCCTGGTCGGTGATGGTGTACTCGGCGATCTCCTCGCTGCAGGCGCTCCCCCGGTGTTTAGCAACATGCAGGGCTCGGCCGACCCGCCCCTGCATCATCCGCTTCCCCATGAGAATGGCCGTGTTGGCCGACGCCCCGATGTCCCCCTCCCCCACCTTCCTGGCAAGCAAGTCGTCCAGCAGGTTTTCCTCCGTGGTAACCAGGAGGAGTGTCGTCACCTGCTTGTGATCGTAGAGCCGCTGCTCGATAAAGTCCCGGTGCTTCCAGACCGGGATCAGGATTTCCATCCCCAGGGTCTCCGAATCCTGGTGGATGATCTTCCGGTACACCTCCTCGAAGAGATGGAGCTGGATCGACTCGTGTGGGGCCTGCGTGGGGTCGAAGCCGTCCACGACGACTCTCCTCACCCCGTGGGCGAATTGGAAATAGAAGAAGGGAAGGACCCGCTTCCACCGCCGGGAGTAGGCGGCCAGCCACTCCCATCGAAATTGGCGGCCCTCCGGCTTGGTCACCTGGTACTCGGCAAGGCGTCCTCCGTAGTCGAATTCGTGACAATAGCGCATGGCGTCAACGGCTGAGGTCGGCGGGAAGGGGTTGTCCTGGCCGGGGCGGACGACGTGGTCCCAGACCTGAAGCTCCCAGCCGAAGAGCCTCTTCGCGTACTCGTCGTGGCGTTGGGAGTCCCCACGGGCCGTCATATCGAAGATGATCCCGCGCTGCCCCTCGTATTGCTCTCCATTGGCGGCGAAGGTGAGCCCCAGTTGGGTCTTCCCAACCCCCGTCGCCCCGTACACCACTGTGAGCGATCCAGGGAAGAGTCCTCCACCCAGCATACTATCAAGCTTCTCGATCCCGAATCTGACCCGCTGCGGCATTCACAGATCCCCTTTTATGAAAGAAGGAGTGCCACGGAGCAGAAAATCACAGTGCCCGCGCGGACGTCAAGCTCAATCTTGCACCACGTAAGGCGGACGGCCGGAAGCACGTGAGGTGCGTGATTCCGCAGCGGGGTGAGGGCGACGGATTGATACCCCCTTTGTGCGGCTCGTCAGACCCGCCTGACTTGGGCCCCTGGCGCCCCAGCGACCTTATTTCCCTTGCGCCAATTCTGTGCTAGGCTAATCATGCGTCCTGTGCCATTATCGCCCTCACCTCAGGATGTTAGCACGCTCATCAAGGAGGCGAATGATGCGAAACTTAGCTCTTAGCATTGCCGCGTTGCTCGTCGGTGTGGCAAGCCCAATGGTGTACGCCGCGGACGCCCCCGCCCCCAGCCAGATCGTGATCGGCATCGCGGTCCCCCTCACCGGGGCCCAATCGCGCGAGGGCGGATTCTTCAAGAAGGCCTATGAACTCGCCCTGAAGGAGGTCAATGCCGGCGGCGGAATCATGGTCAAAGAGTTCGGCAAGAAAATCCCCGTCACGTTCATCATTTACGACGACAAGAGCGATCCGACGACCTCCGTGCAGATGTATGAAAAACTGGCATCCGCCGACAAGGTCCACTTCTTCTTGGGTGGGTACGCCACGCCCCTCATACAGGCGAACACGGTCGTGGCGGAAAAATATCAGATTCCATACGTGAATGGCGGCGGGGCTGGGGGCGACATCTATGCGCGAGGGATGAAGTACATCTTCGGGCTGATCGCCGACATTTCGAGGTGCTCCGCGACGCTGATGAAATGGATGGCGCTCCACCAAGACGCCGGCAAATTGCCGAAGCCGCTCAAGATCGCGGTGGTCGGCGAAAACACGTCGCACGGGGTTGAGTTCCGCAAAGGCGTCGAAGACGGCGCCAATGCCGCCCCCGCTCGCTTCAGGGTTGCGCTGAACGAAGGGTTTGAACTGAATATCAAGGATGCCGACGCGCTCTTGCAAAAGGTCAAAGCCTCCGGCGCGGATGTGTTCCTGGCAGATGCGCGGGTGTCCGACTATACCACGATCCAGCGACGCTATACCGAACTGGGGTTGTATCACCTCGTCATCAGTTACGGGCCGCGCGGGCCGGAAAAGGCCGCGCGTGATGCGCTCGGCCGGGCGTCGGACTACATT
>JBGQJI010000122.1:0-7358 GCA_041498975.1 Methylomirabilis sp. (SeqCode) | reverse complement strand
TCCGATCCTCATGATCGGTCGAGGGACGATCGTGGCGGCGGGATGGGACGGCCAATACCCTGCTATAGAAGATCGTGAGTGAATCGAACTCTCCCTCGACCCCAACCTGATGTTCGCCTTGCGCAAGAAACAGCGGGGCTTGATACAGCCGGCCATCGATCGTGACCCTCGGCGAGCCACCTCGTGGGCGTACTGCGTACTCCGCCGAGGCGACCAAGGATACCGTCGCCCCGTTGCCCAGAAAATCGGCGGGATGGAGCACCTGTCCGGCCACCATTACCCGACGGGTCCCATCTTGGAAGTCTGTAGCGACGTAGTGCGACCTCAGGAATCCCAACAGCGTGGGGGGGAGCTCGAGCAGCCGCGGTGAGAAGATCACGACCTTGCAGTGTTTCCTCCGAAGCTCATCCACGATATCCATTTCCGGGATCACTCCGGTCTTCAACCACGCAAATAGTGGGGCTGTATACCTATAGTAATACGTGGCGTGCGGCCGGAAGATGTAGAGTGCGTACGCGTCGAACACGCTCTCGTCTGGCGACGTCAGCGCGAGCACGTCGCGGATCATTTGCCGACGGCCGGCCCACTCATCCTGAAGTGGTGGCATCTCCCTCATCACGGTCCACAACGGTGGCAGACAAGCACCAGCCAGTATGAGCGCAGCTAGCGCAGCCCAGGCCTGGCGCGCCGGCGCACGGACGCCCCAGAGCGGCAGATCAGCAGCCTTCAGGGGCTCTGACGGCATTGCCCGCGCCACAATTCGCCGTAGCACAGCGGCCCCGTACAGGGCGGCCAGGGGCAGGAAGGGCAATGCACTTTGGGCATTTGGGGCCGGCATCGCGAACAGATAGACCACTGCCGTTACAGATCCGGCAAGGAGAGGCGCGAGTTGGAATTCGTCCACAGCCCGACTCCGAACCATCCGGCTCACTGTCCAGGCCACCCCTAGAAGAGCCAACGCCCAGAACACAAAGTGAACCTGGGGGTCCAGAAGGCGGAATGGGGAGAACCGTACGGGCCAGCGGAGTGCGCCGAACACCGCCCACTTGAGGAATCCAGGCAAAGCGCCGATCATCCAGAGCAGGACAGCTCCGAGGATGACTGGGATGGCGAAGGCAACCAGGAAGAGGAAAAGGTTGGTGAGGTTCTCCCGAAGGGCGTCACTGGAGCGCCGAAACCCGGTGGAGAGGACGAACACCAGCGTGAGGCCGACCAGGGGGAACAACGTCTTGACGAGCAACCAGAAAGCTACCCCCAGAATCGCACCGGCGGCGAGGAAGTCGGACCGGCCGCGGCGTTCCCAGGCCCGCATGAACCGCCAGAGGCCAACAAGGATGAGCAGCGTCTGGGGGAGGTCCGCACGAATCTCGTAGGACGATTCCCACCAGAGGAGAAAGTAGCTCAGGAGGCAAGCCGCCAGCAGACCCGTCAGCGGGTCGAAGCACGCCCGGCCGATCCGGTAGAGCTGGAGCAGGATCAGAATGATGCACAGGAGCATGAAGCCCCTGGCCACATAGATGATCCGGAGATCTTCGCCCATGAGTCTGAAGACCGGAGCCATGAGGTAGTACAGGAGCGGGGGGTGGATCTGCCAGAAATCGCGGTAGGGCACCTGGCCGTGAGCGACCGCCCAGGCCGCGTGGAGATGCTCGGTCTCATCGCCCTCGAGACTCATGTTGACGACCAGAGGCACGCGAATCACCACGGCGAACAGGATCAGGGCGAGTAAGGCCCGCAAGAGCCATCGCTCAGAGGAGGCCGCGGAGACCGGCGTAACGGCCGAGTGATCGTGGTCCGCCGCCGGAGGCAACGGGTGCTGACTCGGGTGCATGCTGTCCACTTCTCTCAAACCTCTGCGGGGAGGCGATCTCACGCCCCCTCGAGTTCTATCTCGGCCCAAGAGGCGATGATCTCGGCCTGGGGTTCCAGAGACTACCTCTTTCTGGGCCTGAGTCTCGCGTGTTGAAGCGGGTCAAGAAACGCTTCCGAGGAGCAGAGGGACCGGGCTCTCTTGATGGCGGGGAAGAAGGCCATGACCTGCGACGCGTGGCTGAAACCTTCGGCGACTCAAGAAGCGTACAACTTGGTCCACGGGTCGGGAATGATCAGGCGAGGATCGGGATCATCGGCTTCCCAACTCCACCGGGACTCGGCGCCAGGCCAAAGTAGGCTAGCACAGTGGGTCCCACATCGCAGATCCTAACAGGATCGTGCCGGCCTTTTGGAGAACTCCCCTTCTGGCAGCCGATGTCGTTCATCAGGAAGATGCCGTGCCAGTCATGATTCGCCCCGTCAGGGCCCGTATCGTTGTCGAACGTGTAGACGCCTTGGAATCCGAGACTGCCCACCGAGCGCCAGTTGAGGTCCCCGAAGTAGACGATGAGGTCGGGCGCGACTCCGTTCACTTCTCGGTACAACGCCTCTGGCCGGTACACCTTCGAGCCCAGGCTCCTCCCCTGCGGGTCTTCGATGGCCTGGATTTTCTCGATCAACTCCGTCCGGACCTTCTCGTAGTCCCGGGGATCGATTGTCCCTTGAGGCTCCCTGCCCCGAACGTTCAGAAAGACACGGCCGTAATAGCCGCCGTCTCCCCAGGCCGTCGTCCTCGACCAGTCGATCTCCACCTGATCAATCGGGGTGATCTGCGTTGGGTACGCCTTTACCGTCAGATAGCCCTGTCGGATCAGCCACTCGTTGAAGCAGATCCCACCGTCCAGCTTCTTCGCTCCATGGTCCGAGACCACGAGGACCACCGTATCATCTGGGAGGAGATCCAGAACCTCCCCGACCTCTCGGTCCACGTACTGATAGTAATCTCGGATAGCGGTCTCGAATGGATTCCCAGGCTCGTGGTGAGGATGCGTGGGGTCCATGTAGCTCCAGAACCCGTGGTGAATCCGGTCCACCCCCATCTCGACGAGCATAAAGAAGTCCCAGGGCTTACTCCGCAGCAGATGCTTGGCCACCGCGAAGTGTTTTCGGGTTTTCTCGTATATCCGATCAAGCAAGGCGACCTTATCATCGGTGCGAAAGTCCTCCACATCGAGGACATAGCCTCCCGATACCCGCTCCACTTCGGCTTTCAGGTCGGTTGGATACGTGTAGGCATGCCCGGTTGAAGGGGTAAGGAAGTCCGAGACAACGTAGCCGTTGATGGGCTTGATGGGATACGTCTGCGGGACACCCAAAAGGATCACCTTTTTCCCGGCCCTTGAAAGGGTATCCCAGACGCGATCGACCTTCAGTGTCAGAGCATTGGGGAGGACGTATTTATCGTAGGAGTGGTCCTTCCGGTTTCGGAAGCCGTAAATCCCCAGTTGTCCGGGGTCATAGCCGGACATCATACAGGCCCAGGCGGGCACGGTGATCGGGGGATGGGTGCTTTCCAGGAGCCCCCATGCCCCTGCGTCCATCAACCGGGAAAGGTTGGGCAGGTCCCCCCGGAATCGGTCGAAGACGAGTTGGGGAGTGGCACAATCCAGGCCGATCACCGCGAGTCGCATCAACTCTCCACTGTGAGGTCACGGGAGCCGGATACTGGGACCACCGCGTGTGAAACGCGCACGCAAAATCATGAGGCGCCTGTGGGGACTGGCGTGAACCTGTCCAGGCAGGATTTGCCTATTGACCTTGGTTGCCAAGGGGACCGGTGCAGCGACGCAGCGCCATTCTGTCCAGCTCCCCCTACTACTCGCTTCGGCGCAGCCCCTGGCTATCAGAGGTCCTGATAGCCCGGCAGCCTCTGGACGGCAACGAGTCATCGGTCATTGCACATACCCTAACCCGCGAAGCTCCTTTCTCATTGCACTCCCTTTAGCCCACACAATCGACGGCCCCAAGCGCAACGCATCCTGCCCCGGGATGGCATCCAGCCCGTTTTTTAGAGCGGCAGCCGGGGGAAAGAAAGCGAAGGAACTATCCCCCTCCATCAGGTCTGCATTCTCAGAGAAATCCTTCTGAATGTCATATAGTTCATATTTGGCCCCCTTTACCAGTTTCATGTTATTGACACTCAGCGCGTATTTCGAGCTGATCTTATGTGATTGAGAAAATATCTGCCGATCCTCACCCCCTGCAAGGAGGTTCCGCCCTCTGAATGGATGTGAATGACGAATTGACACTGCATCGAGAATCGTCGGAAGCACATCGATGTGGGACACCGGGGATCGGACCTCCTTCACCGCGGGCGATGGACCCGGGAAACGAAGGATGAGGGGCACATGGATCAGCGCGTTGTAGAGGAATTCCCCGTGGGCAAAGTAGTAGTTGTGCTCTCCCATGCCTTCGCCGTGATCCGACGTAAATACCAGAACAGAATTGTCAAGCAGGCCTAGCTGTTGAATCTTCTTGATCAGGTCTCCGAAGGCTTGATCGAAGAACCGGATCTCGCCGTCATACTGGGAGATGTAGTATTCCGGGTCACGGTGCTCGCCCAATTGTTGATAAGGAGGTATCCCGCCTGTGAATTCCCCAACTCGGAGCGTCTTGTTTCCAGGGACCGAGCGCTCGACAAACATGGTGTTGTAGGGAGGTGGCGGAGCATACGGACCATGCGGATCGTCGAAGTGCACCCAGAGGAAAAACTTCTTCTTGTAGTTTCCTTCGAGCCACTTGATGGCCGCGAGGGTCGTCTTTGGCGCGATCCGCTCTTTTCGCTTCAGAACCCGGTCCTCCACACGATCGTCGTATTCGTCGAAGCCTTGCTCGAAGCCCGATCCGCGACGCAAGCTGAAGTGGCTCATGACGGCGCCGGTATGATACCCGTTCGCCTTCAGGATCTCCGCCATCGTGACGGCCCCTGGGGGCAACGCATGAAAAATACGCAGCACCTTCGTCTCGTGCGGGTAAAAAGAGGTCATGAGACTGCTAAACGAGGGATTCGTTTCAGGCGCATGAGAGAACGCATGGCGGAACAGGATGCTGTCTTTGGCGAATCGATCGAGGTTCGGACTGGTATTCCGCGCATAGCCATAGACCCCGAGATGATCGGCGCGGAGCGTATCGACGGTGATCAGGATCACGTTCAACTCCTTCGCCGGGCGGAGGGCGACCAGGAACAGGAGACTCAGGCTGCCTGCAACCGCAACGCTCAGCAGACGGACGACGCGGCCACGAAACCTCTGGCCTTCTGAAATTCCTATAGCCCGGCACCCTCTGAACGGTAACGAGGTATCGGTCATTGGACATACCCTAAGGCGCGAAGCTCCTTTCTCATTGAACTCCCCTTAGCCCACACAATCGGCGGCCCCAAGCGCAACGCGTCCTCCCGCCGAATGGCGTCCAGTCGGTTTTTGAGAGCGGCAGCCTGAGGAAAGGTGGCGACGGTCCTACCTCCTTTCATTAGGTTTGCATTTTCAGAGAAATCCTTTTGAATGTCATACAGTTCATACTTGGTCCCTTCCATCAATTTTAGGTTATCGACAATCAACGCGTATTTCGAGCCTAACTTGTCTGTTTCAGAGAATATCTGTCGATTCTCATGACTTGCAAGGAGATTCTGGCCTCTGAAGGCAAGTGGATGACGGATTGTTACTCTATCCAGAATTGTCGGAAGCACATCGACGTGGGCCACCGGGTATCGGACCTGCTTCACCGCAGGTGATTGACCCGGGAAATGGAGAATAAGGGGTACATGGATCTGCCCGTTGTGGAGGAATTGCCCATGGGTAAAGTAGTAGTCATGCTCTCCCATCCCCTCGCCGTGATCCGACGTAAATATGAGCATGGAGGTGTCTAGGAGGCCGAGCTCTTGAATCTTCTTCATCAGCTCTCCGAAGGCTTGATCGAAGAATCGGATCTCCCCGTCATACTGGGAGATGTAGTATTCCGTATGCCGCTGCTTGCCTAATTGCTGGTAAGGAGGGATCTCACCTACGAGATCCCCAACTCGGAGCGCCTTCTTCTTGAGGGTCGAGCGCTCGAGAAACATCGTGTTATAGGGGGGTGGCGGAGTATACGGACCATGCGGATCATCGAAGTGCACCCAGAGAAAGAACTTCTTCTTGTAATTTCCTTCGATCCACTTGATGGCCGCGAGAGTCGTCTTCGGCGCAATCCGCTCCATCCGCCCCGAGACCTGGTACTCCATATGATCATTGTACTCGTCGAAACCCTGCTCGAAGCCCGATCCGCGGCGCAAGCTAAAGTGGCTCATGATGGCGGCGGTGTGATACCCGTTCGCCTTCAAGATCTCAGCCATTGTCACAGCGCCTGGGGGCAGTGAATTGTGCACACTCAGCACCTTTGTCTCGTGAGGATAGAAAGAGGTCATGAGACTGCTGAACGAGGGATTCGTATGAGGCGCATGAGAGAACGCAGAGCGAAAGAGGACGCTGTCTTTGGCGAACCGATCGAGGTTCGGGCTGGTATTTCGCGCGTACCCATACACACCGAGATGATCCGCGCGCAGCGTATCGACGGTGATCAGGATCACGTTCAACTCCTTCGCCGGGCGGAGGGCGACCAGGAACAGGACACTCAGGCCGCCTGTAAGCGCAATGCCCAGCCGCCGGACGACACGACCACCAAGCCGATGCCTCACCATTTGGGGGCTCCACGTCCTTCATGGATCACAGCCGGATCCTGTCTCCGACCTGTGGATGATCGCTCTCCCTGTGTCTCAGGAGGGCGGGGAGAGTTCGGGGCCGGCCTAGATCTCCACGCGAAGCACATGTCTCAGCGTGTACGCAGACGCGAGCGAGAACACAAGGAACAGGACGGCCCAGTGGAGACGCCATCCGAATACGCCGAATGATAGTGGCCGATACCGTACCTCAATCGCCTCGACCAGCCCATTGTGCGGGAGGGGGGCCTCCCCCCGGGGCAACACCATCTCGAGGCGACTTGCCTGTCTCCGCGTCGGCGTTACCCGCTCGAGGCGGTCGGTTACCAGCACCTCTTTTTGAATCGCCTGCCCGGCGATCTGGAATATGAGCTCGAACCTCCCCTCATGCTTGGCTCTCAGCCGCCAGTCCACCTCCCTGTTTCCTGCGATCCGCAGTGCGGGCGTCTCGACCGCCAATCCCTCCGGAACATGGATGGGCACGGCCATTTCATTCCACGGGATCAGCGGGCGCCACTTTAGCGAGACGATGGCTGACCCCCCGGGTCGCAGCGGCTGGTACCCGAAGTAGAAATTCAGTTGAAGGACCAGGATGATGAAAGGGATGAGCATCACGGCAAAGGGTGTCAACGCGTATCTCATATAGGTAAAGGTCGCGCTGAACAGATGCCCCTGTTCAGCCACCATCAGTGCAGGGTCATCCTTAAACAGCCTGATCCCCAGCAGATGCGCCTTGATCTTGTCTTTAACAACCCTCAGCCCCTTCTGGTCCGAGAAATAACGGAAGGTCATGAGC
>JBGQJI010000121.1:0-7470 GCA_041498975.1 Methylomirabilis sp. (SeqCode) | reverse complement strand
CTGGCAGCCCAGATGGCAGCCCGGCAATCTGATGGAAACCGGAGGTTGACTCTGAAGCTGGCCCAGGAGGCAGCAGGGCGGCGGGCGCTGCTCTACGATAAGGCCGGGGAAGAGCATTACAACCTGATCTCTGCCCTGCACAAGAGCCTCCGTGGAAGCGATCCCGATGCCTCCCTCTACTGGCTCGCGAGGATGCTGGCGTCCGGGGAAGACCCGCTGTATATCGCGCGGCGCCTCGTCCGGTTTGCGTCGGAGGATGTGGGCAACGCCGATCCGCAGGCGCTCCAGGTGGCGCTGGCCGCGAAGGACGCGTATCATTTCCTCGGCTCGCCCGAGGGCGAGCTGGCGCTTGCCCAGGCCGTCGCCTATCTGGCAACCGCGCCCAAGTCGAATGCCGTCTACAAAGCATTCGGCGAGGCGCAGCGCGATGTGGAGGAGGCCCCACTGGAGGGGGTGCCGTTGCACCTGCGGAACGCCCCAACCGCTTTGATGAAGGAGTTCAAATACGGCGCTGACTATCAGTACCCGCACGATCTCCCGGATGCATTGGCCGACCAGGACTACTTGCCCGACGGATTGAAGGGCCGGATATACTACCACCCCACAGAGCGTGGCCTCGAGGTCGAGATCGGAAAACGACTTAAGGAGTGGCGCCGACGCAAGGTGGGGATATCGTCGTAACAGGGAGGAGGTGATTGGATGCGAAAGCTCGCGGTGATGATTGCGCTTGCAGTTGCCGTGACATGGAGCCTCGGGACTCCTGCCGCCTGGGCAAAGCAGTGTCCGAAGCTCTACAAACAGTGCCAGGAGGCGCTGAAGACGTCGGATGCCAATGCGGCCACCAAAGAGAAGGTCAAGAATGCCTGCGAAGAGGGCATCGGGCTCCACAATGATGGAAAGCACGCCGAGTCCGCTGAAAAGCTGAAAGCGGCCCTGGCGGAGCTTGAAAAGAAGTAAGGGTTGTCGTATATGGTTCGCTGGGTTGGCGAGAGGGGCTCCACTTGGGAGCCCCTCTCGATCTACGGCCGCAAGGAACGTGGTCGGCTGATTCGGGCCGGGAGGGAGCATGGCGAACATCAAGACTGTCGGGGTGGCCGGGGCCGGCCTCATGGGGTCGGGAATCGCGCAGGTGGTCGCCCAGGCCGGCTACTCGGTCGTCGTGAGGGAGGTAGAGCAACGCTTTCTGGACAAGTGGATCAAGTCAATCGACGGGCAACTGCAGCGGGCTGTTGAAAAGGGACGGATGGCCGCCGAGGAGAAGGCGAAGGTCCTCGGGCGTATCAAGTGGACCCTAAACCTTGACGACCTGAAAGGGGCCGACCTGATCCTCGAGGCGATCATCGAGGACCTTCCATCGAAGCAGGAGCTGTACCGTGCCCTCGATCGCCTCTGCCAGCCGGCCACCATCTTCGCCAGCAATACCTCCTCCATCGGTATTATGGCGATGGCGTCCGTGACCGACCGGCCTGACCGGTTCGCCGGCCTGCACTTCTTCAATCCAGTTCCGCTGATGAAGCTGGTTGAGGTGATTCGATCCATTCGGACGAGCGACGAGACCTATCGAACGCTGTTCGAGTTCGCCAAGTCGCTCGGGAAGGAGCCGGTCACCACCAAAGATAATTGCGGATTCATCGTGAATCGCCTCCTCCTCCCGTACCTGCTGGACGCCATACGGGCTCTGGAGGCAGGCGTCGGCACTGTTGAAGACATCGACAAAGCCATGGTGCTCGGGTGCAATCACCCGATGGGGCCCTTCACGCTGGCCGACTTCGTGGGGCTCGACACCACGTACTTCATCGCCAACGTCATGTTCGAAGAGTATCGGGAGCAGCGGTACGCGCCCCCGCCGCTCCTCCGAAAGATGGTCATTGCAGGCTATCATGGGCGGAAGTCGGGGCGGGGTTTTTACGACTACTCCGGCCCGACGCCGACGGTCACGGACCTGGGGTTGTAACGGATCAGTTCCGAGTCCCAAGTGCCGAGTCCCAGGACCTGGGTAACTCGGGACCCGGAACCCGGAACATTGAACTGCGAAGCAGAACTCGGAACTGCGAAGCAGTGAGATCGCTACGGCGAGGCCGACCTGTCCCGACATGAATCGCGCCTATTCCGGCCTCTCACGCCCTTTTTCCCTTGACAGGTGAAGGGGAAGTCTGGTATGAGGCTGAGGAGGATCGGCGGCGGTGGGGTGGCTTATCAGCTCTTCATTCTCAAAGGAGGGGGGCATGACCAAGGCGGAACTGGTGGACAAGATAGCGAATGACGCTCGTATCACCAAGAAAGCTGCGGAGGCTGCATTGCACAGCTTGATCGGGGGTGTGACAGGCTCCATGAAGAAAGGCAAGAAGGTCACCCTCGTCGGCTTCGGTACGTACTCAGTGGGCAAGCGGAAAGCTCGGAAGGGACGGAATCCGCAGACCGGTCAGGAAATACATATCAAGGCCGCGAGGGTGGTCAGGTTCAAGCCGGGCAAGGCCTTGAGAGACGCCGTCAAGTAAGTGCTGGGATTATTCGGACGCTAATCCAGTAGGCATTCAGCCGCAAGTCACGGAATACGACGAAGAGGGGGAGACGACCTTCCCCCTCTTTGTTTTTGTAAAGCGTTCCAGGTCCCGTGCTCCAAGTTCGGCTTCGCAGTTCCAGGTCCCAAGTTCGGCCCCGCCGTTCCCTGTTCTGAGTTCGAGGTTCCACGTTTAGAACTTGGAACTTCGCACCTCGCACTTGGCACTTCTTGTTACAGCCTCCCTAAGGTGATCGATCGCCGCCTGGCTTGCTTCGAAGGTCGCCGGGCAGCGCCCTTCATCTTCCGAGGCCCTGGTCTCACAGCCTCGGAAGCCCCTTCATCCTCTTCCTCAACGCCATCCTCGCCCCCTTCGCGGAGAGTTCGTTCCAGGCGTTCTTCAAACTCCTCGGCCGAGAGGGCGATTGCGCCGAGACGCCCCGCTGCCTCCGCCAGGGCGCGATCAGAGGTGACCACGACCGCCCCGGCAGGGGCCTTTTCCACCAGTCGCAGGATGGCCTGGTCCGCGCGGTCTCCACGTCGCGAGAAGATGACCCGCACGCCGGCCACCTGTGTTGCCTGCTCGCCGGCGCCGCCTCGTTCCCAGCCGTCGAAGACAACGGTGGTCCGGTGCCCTTTCAGGCGTCGATAGGCAGCAAGGACTCCGAGCAGGGCATCGCGCCCCTCCTTCAAGTCGCGACGATCAAGGGACGCGAGCTTCGGAGAGCGGCGAATGAGATTGTAACCGTCAACGACGATCCACATGGGCGGAAGCAGCGCGGATGACGTCAAGGAGGCCGCGGACAGCCTCGGCCGGATCGGCTGCCGTCATCACCGCAGAGATCGAAGCCACGCCATCGGCGCCTGCCGCGATCACGTCGGCCGCATTCGAGGCGGTGATCCCTCCGATTCCCAGCATCGGCAGCCCGACCTGCCCTCTGATCTTTCGGAGTTGCTCAAGGCCGATGGGCGGCCCGTACGCCGCCTTCGATTGGGTAAGGAACAGTGGACCCAACACGATGAAGTCGGCCACTTCCTGCGCTTCAATGGCCTCTTCAAGGGTGTGGCAAGAGACACCGATCAGTCGTCCCGTTCCGAGCAAGCGCCTTGCCTCCGCGGGCGGGAGGCTTGTTCGGGCGAGGTGAACGCCGTCAAGTGGAAGGGACAAGGCCAGATCGACCCGGTCATTGACGAGGAGAACAGCACCCCGGCTGTGCACGACAGGGAGGAGCCGTTCCGCCAGTTCATAGAGCGCTCGCGTGGAAAGGTCTTTCTCGCGGAGCTGGAAGGCTTTCGCCCCGCCTTGAAGCGCGGCGTCCACCACCGCCTCGAGGGACCGACCCCTTGTCTGGGAGCGGTCGGTGATGACGTACAGACCCCACGACGCGGGTTCAGAGTTCAGAGTTAGTAGTTCAGAGTTCATAGATCAAATTTCTTCGTCGGTGAAAACTTGGGGATAGATGCAGGCAACCTGGACGGGTCTCTGTTCTTGCTCCGAACTATGAACTCCGAACGCTGAACTGCTACAGCTCGATCATCCCCTCGAGCGGGCTCGAAGCGGTGGCGTAGAGTTTCCTGGGAATTCGCCCGGCCAGATGCGCCAATCGGCCGGCGCGAATAGCGTGCCGCATGGCCTCGGCCATCGCCACCGGATCTTTGGCGCAGGCGATCGCGGTGTTCATCAAGACGCCGTCGCACCCAAGCTCCATGGCAATGGTGGCATCGGAGGCCGTGCCCACTCCCGCATCGACAATGACCGGGACCCGCGCTGCCTCAAGGATGATCTTGATGTTATATGGGTTCCGTATCCCTAGGCCGGAACCGATCGGGGCTCCAAGGGGCATCACGGCGGCTGCGCCCGCGTCCTCCAGCTTCCTGGCCATGACGGGATCGTCGTTGGTGTAAGGCAGGACGACAAATCCCTCCTTTACCAAGACCTGCGTTGCCTTCAACAGCTCCTCGTTGTCGGGAAAGAGGGTTCGCTGATCTCCGATCACCTCCAGCTTGACCATGTCGGAGAGGCCGACCTCACGGGCGAGGAAGGCGGTCTTGATCGCCTCTTCCGCGGTGTAGCAGCCGGCGGTGTTGGGGAGCAGGGTGTACTTCTTGGTGTCGATGTAATCCAAGAGCGACTCCTGGGTCCGGTCCAGGTTCACCCTTCTCACGGCGACAGTCACGATCTCCGCGCCGGAGGCCTCATGCGCCCGCTGCATCGATCGGTGGTCCGGGTACTTCCCCGTCCCGATGATGAGCCGGGATCGAAATTCCCTGCCGGCAAATGTGAGGGTATCGCTCTGCTCCATTGCTTTGTCCTCCCGCATCGTCGCGTCCGTCATGCGGAGCCGCCGGCCATGAAGGTGATGATCTCGATCCTGTCCCCTGCCTTCAGAGATGTTTCCTCGTAGCGCTCCCGCTTGACGATCTCCTGGTTGAGTTGGACGGCCACCCTGAGAGGGTTGATCTTCAACTCCTCCAAGACCGCAGTAATCGTAATCCCATCGGTCACTTCGAGCGTCTTTCCGTTGACCGTCAATTCCATCTCTGATGTCAGTTCCTCTAACCCCCCAGGCCTGAAGCGCCGTCCTCGCGTCGCGCGAGCAGGCGGCGGATCACCTCCGCCGTGCCGCGTGTCATCCGGTAATGATGAAGGTCGTCGGGATCCACCCACCGGGCCTCTTCGACCTCTTCCGACGGGGAGAGGTCACCCCGCAGCCACCTCGCGCGGTAGTCGAGGATGACGTAATGATACTGCAGGCGCCCCTCGGCGTCTGGGAACATCCGCTCGACGACCTCAGCGGCATCCTCGACGGCCACCTCGATGCCGCACTCCTCCCGGAGTTCCCGCACGACGGCCGCCTTCAGCTCCTCGCCAGGATTGACGGCCCCGCCGGGCAGGCTCCACAAGCCTCGACCCGGCTCTTTGCCGCGCTTGGCCAGCAGCACCTTTCCGTCCCTGACCACCACCGCCCCCACGGCCAGGACGGGGCCATCCGGGTATTCCCGCTTCACGCCTCCCTCAAACAACACGGCCGCAGCCCCTCTCAGGAGACGGCTGCGGCCGTGATGACTGCGCCCCGCTCCCGCTTCCCTACGCTGGCATTACCCAGATCAGGTCTAAGGGTCGTCCCGATCCCCTCGGGACGTCTCAGCGCGCGCACCCCCAGCGGGCTACTTTACCTTACCCCAGCCGGGGCCACATGTCAACGTGGCGCGCAGAGCGTGGGCGATTCGCTGAGTGGCTGGGACTTGTCCCATGATCCCTCCGCATCACTCAAACCCTCCGAAGACCGGCTTCCGCTTTTCGGCGAAGGCCTTTATTCCCTCGCGGAAGTCGGCGGTCCTGCTGCTCAGGACGATGAGCTGGGCCTCGTTCTCCATCTGGGTCTCAAGGCTTTCCTGTCCGCTCATCAACATCAGCCGCTTGGCCCGCCCCAGGGCAAGGGTAGGGCCGGCTGCCAGCTCGGTCGCCAGGGTGTTCAGGGTGGCTGCGAACTCGGCATCCGGCACGGCCCGATTCACCAAGCCCCAGGTCTCCGCCTCCTTTGCCGTCAGCACTCGATTCGTATAGATGAGCTCCAGCGCCCGCCGCAATCCCACTAGCCGTCGGAGAAAGTAGGTCGAGCTGCCGTCGGGGGTGGCCCCGATCTTGGAGTAGGCCATGGTAAATCTGGCCGAATCGGCCGCCACCGCCAGATCGCAAGCCATGGCGAGGCTCATCCCGGCTCCCGCAGCCACCCCGTTGACCCCGGCGATGAACGGCTTCGGCATCCGACTGATGCGTGAGATAGTGCCGTGGAGGAGCGTGAGCAGCCGTTTCAAGTGGTGGGAGATGGTCTCAGACCGTTCGATGAACTCCCTCAGATCCCCGCCGGCACAGAAGGCTTGGCCGGCTCCGGTGAGGACTACTGCTCGAACCTCCCGGTCCTCGTCACAGGCCGAGACCGCATCGAACAGCTCCTCTACCATCCGGAGATTCATGGCATTGTAACAATCGGGCCGGCTCAGGGTGATGGTGGCGATCTGGCCCTTCACCGCATAGGTCAACGCTCGATCCTCCATCTATCGCTCCCTCTCTTGGATCGGTTAGATCGAATTGGTGGCGGTCCCATCGACCGGGCCTAGCAGGGGCCGGGCGCAATGGCGCTCAGTGTGAGGTGCTTAAGTCTGACGCGCGACGCCGCGAAGCGGATGGTACCCTGGGGACGGTTACTGTGCGGAGCATGAATGAGGCGACACTCGAGCCCAGGCCGCACAGTCCGGGGGAGAGTCCGATGAGGGGCGGCGGCCCGCCCCTCTCGGTAGGGCCCGCGGGGAGGGCCGAGCGGTTGCTGACGTTCCTGCAGGTACCTTGGCCTTCCCCGCGAACTAAGCGGTGCGGGCAGAGGCGTCATCTATTTCCCGCTCCGCTTAGTAAGTGCAGGGTCGTTAGCGCGATTGGACGACCAGGAAGAACGCGGTAGCGGTGCCGATGAGGAAGGCCGAGACCCAGGAGACATCGATGAGGGCGTCTGGCCAGTGATTGAGAATGGCCATGCTGTCGATCGCCCCGATGATCACCGCAAATGGCTCTTGCCATCTTCTCCTCAAATGCCCCTCTCGGAATGCCTGGATCAAATTGAAGTAGGGGACGAGTCCAGGAAACAGGACGCAGACAAGAAGGATCAGCGTGAACCAGCCCCAGTTCCTCTCGACTCCGTGGTTGAAGAGAAGGACCAGGTTGAACCCAGTCACCCCACAAAAAACCAGTCCGAGGAGGTGGTCTGCCCGAAGTCGCTCGTCCTGGTTGTATCTCAGCTTCACGCGCGATCTCCCCACCCGGTGACCCACGCTCGACGCCCGGCACGCCGCCACCGGGGCTAGGGGGTGTCGGCTGAGCCGCCAGGGCGGCGGCTGGGGTGGCCTGGGAGGTTGACGCTCTCAGGGGGTCCTGGAACCCCTGCGCTCTTGAGGGGTTAAACTGGCCGCAGGAG
>JBGQJI010000120.1:0-7533 GCA_041498975.1 Methylomirabilis sp. (SeqCode) | reverse complement strand
AGCATGAGACGCGGCTCGGCAGCTATTCTCAGCTTCCTCTTATCTATAGGACTCTCGTCTATCGCCTACGCCGGACCCGGAAGCGTCGTGATCAAGACCGAGGGGGACATCAGCGCAACCTTCGGCGCTCAAGTCCGCTTCATCCCGACCTACGAGAAAGACTGGGACTTCGGGATCCAAAGCAAGACCGGGGTTACAGGGGTGTTCTTGAACCACATTAACGAATCCGGCGTGGTGAACAAGTCGTACATCCGGTCCGAAGATCGCCTGTACTTCAACTTTGCCAAGGGCGACATCTGGGACGTGTACATAGCGCTGGAGTTCGACGACGTCCTCTCGTCGCGCACGACGGACCGCGTGACCGATGTCCAGGGTACCTTCGGCTCCTTCGGCCTCGAGCGCCTGTCGGCCAGCATCAAGCTCCCCTGGATCTCCTCACGATTCTACGCTGGCTGGGACCTCTACGGCGTGGACATGGACACGGCAATCCTGGTCTACGCCGACGACGATCCTGGCTTCTGGTTGAAAGGAGGGATCGCCAACGTCGATTGGCAGTTTGGCTATCACAAGAAAGATGAAGGCAACCGAACCCTCGCGGGCATCCGGAACACCCCGGCTAACATCACCTTCACCAGCACGGACAACGAACGCGATATCCTCTCCGTCCGGGTCAACTACACGCCGTTCGAAGACACGAAAGTGGGCCTGATCTATACCTGGGACCGTCTGGCCTTCAGGCCCACGACCAATCCTTTCTTCCTGCCGCTTCCGCCGGGCGAGCCGTGCGGTCCCGCCCCAAGTCCGCCAAGCCCGAGCCCTGCGAATACGTGTCCCGAGGTGGATAGCCACCACATCGGGCCGATTGTGATCGCCCAGCTCGCCGGGTTCAAGTTCACCGGACAGTACGTCCATCAATTCGGCGAGGCGAGGAAGACCAACGTTGTGAATGCGGCCTCTGGGCCGCAAGGCAATTACGACATTGATGCGAATGCCGCCTACGCCGATCTTGCCTATGACCTGACCCCCTGGACCGGTTTTCGACTCATCCCGCACGTGGGCGTGCTTTGGGCCTCCGGCGACGACAATCCAAGGGACAATAGGCTTGGCGGGTACGTCGGCAACGTGGATGGTACGCGGTTCACCTCAGGGTTTGGCGGTGAAAATACCATCATCGGCGACAACAACAACGTGATCGGGACGAGCCTGTACGCGTTCGTCCCGAACCTGCGTGGCAATCAGAACTCGGGGCTTGTCACCGGCGGCTTATTTAGCACAGGGCGCGGCGATAGCCCCGGTGTCCTGATGGTTGGAGGCGGCGTCACCGTTGCCCCGACGAAGAACTCAGTCTACCGCACCAACGCCTACTACCTCCGGTATGACACAAAGCCGTGTATCAACCCCGGGCCCGGGGACTTTCCCTTGCTGACCCCCCCCATTCCTTGCGACGCCTCAAAGAACACTATTGACCACAGGGACATCGGCGTCGAGTGGGACAATGAAATCATGTTGTGGCTGGATAAGAACATGGTGGTCAAAGGGCAGTTCTCGTTCCTCTTCCCCGGCGATGCCGTCAGAGATCTTACCCAAAAGCTCACCACAACCCCAACGTTGCCCGCCGGCAGGGCCGTCGATGAGACCGCCATCCGGCTTGCCATGGAACTGATCTGGAATTTCTGAGGGATGTGCGAGGCGCGTTGTAGGGGGGCTGCTTGCTGCGCCCGTGCAAGGTGGGTTGTAGGGGCGCTGCTTGCTGCGTCCTGCGAGTCAGGTTAGTGTTCGCCAAGAGGGGAATTCAGCTAGCTTTCCAGTTACAACCGAATGACCTGGCACCTGTTTTACTATGAACCATGAACCGTGAACTGTGAACTCCTAAGGCTGGTGAAAAATTCCTTGACAAGGCTGAGGAAGCGGTGATACTGTCCCGGCTATAAATTATGGTAAGGTGCGGAGTTTCTTCTATTTTCGCGCCTTTTCATAGGGCTGCGCTTGGAGTAGTTCCGGCAGTCTTGGTATCGGATTCGAAACTGCAATAAAGAAGGAGGTGAGGAAAAGCAAGTCATTGCGGACCTATCTGGGTCCCAACTGATCGCAGTCCCTGAATGACGCAAACGAGCGAGTCCACCGTGCACAGTATCTCAAGGGGGAGGTGGGGGGATGAAGCGAGCATCAGTAGCCGTTCTTGGTTTCCTGTTAGTGTTGGGCCTTTCGACTGTTGCATATGCCGGACCGGGAAGCGTCGTGATCAAGACCGATGGCGATATCACGGCGACATTTGGAGCCCAGGTCAGGATGATCCCGACCTACGAGCAGGACTGGGACTTTGGGATCGCCAAGAAGAATCCTGCCGTCACCGGGAATCTGGTCCATGTCAACGAGGCCGGGTTGGTCAACAAGAGCTACATCCGTTCGGAAGACCGGCTCTACTTCAACTTCAAGAAGAGTGACATCTGGGACGTCTACTTTGCGCTAGAGTTCGACGACGTCCTGTCCTCCCGCACGACGGACCGCGTCACCGACGTGACGGGTAGCTTCGGTTCGTTCGGCCTCGAGAAGCTCAATGCCAGCGTCAAGCTCCCCTGGATCTACTCGCACTTCGGTGCCGGCTGGGACAACAATGGGGTTGACATCGATCTCGGCGCCCTGGTCTATTTCGATGACGACCCCGGCTTCTACTTGAAGGGCGGGATCGCCAACATCGGTTGGTATATCGCTTACGATAAGAAAGTCGAGGCCAACCGCACCCTCACCGCTATCAGGGGAGGGACGTCCATTCCGAACATTGTCAACACGGGCAGTGACAACGACCGCGACATCGTGAACGCCCGGCTCGACTATACCATCACCAAAGACACGCAGGTCGGGCTTGTCTTCGCGTGGAATCACCAGCACGTCGCGACACAAAACTTTGCGAATGCCGATCCATGCGTGGGTCCGGTCTGCCCGGAGACGGACGGCTACTACATCAGCCCGTTCGTGAAGGCCAGCTTTGCCGGGCTCAAGTTGGTGGCTCAGTACGTCCATCTCTGGGGCGACGCGAACAAGACGAACGTTGTGAACGCCGCCTCGGGGCCGCAGGGCAATTATGAGATCGACTCGAACGCCGTCTACGCCGATCTCGCCTTTGACGTGACGCCTTGGACCGGCTTCCGTCTCATTCCCCATATCGGGGGATGGTGGTTACAAGGTGACGACAACCCGAGGGACAACAGGCTGAGGGGCTACGCCGGCGCGACCGATTTCCAGCGGTTCACGTCAGCCTTCGGCGGTGAGAACACGATCATTGGAGACGGCAACCCGGTGTACGGGAGCAGCCTCTATGGCTACTTCCCGATCCTCAAGGGGAATCAGAGTTCAGGCCTCGTGATCGGATCCGGCTCATCAGGCAACACTGGCCGCGGCGATAACCCGGGGGTCTTGGTCGTCGGCGGTGGGATCACCGTCGATCCGATCAAAAACTGGACCTACCGGACCAACGCCATGTACCTGAGGTATCAGGAAGACTTCTGCCTGATAACTGTGAGTGCAAGTGGAGCCTGCGCACCGGCCTCTTCGGGTGCCCCCAACTTGATCACGAAGAAGGATGCCGGGGTCGAATGGGATAATGAGGTTCTCTGGTGGCTTGACAAGAACATGGTCGTCAAGGGCCAGTTCTCGTTCCTCTTCCCCCTGGACGGGATCAAGCAGATCGCTCGGACACTGGCCAATAACGGTACCCAGCCCGATGAGACAGCGATCCGGCTGGCCATGGAGATCATCTGGAACTTCTAGGACATCTCGGGGAGCTTTAGCAAAAACCCCCTCCCAGCAACCCGGGAGGGGGTTTTTGCTTCCATAGGGCAATTAATAGAGAGTACAATCGTTCAGAATTTAGAGTTGATGGTTTAGGAAACAACCACTGCCCCCTGTTCTGTCTATGAACTCTTAACGCCTTTAATCCCCTGCTCAACCGAGGAGCATCACTTTCGTATGAAATTGTTGCGGTTCGCAAGAGCGAGCGGGGGCCTCGTACTCGTTCTGGCCCTTTCCCTCTCCGGCTGCTCCCTATGGAACCGGGTTGCGCCGGGAAAGGGAGGGGAGCAGGCGGCGGTGAAGGAGAAGGCGCCGGTCTCTCCTAAGGAGCAGGCCGTTGCTGCTCCAGCACCTACCGCCGAGAAACCCGATAAACCGGAGGCGAAGCAGAAAGATAAAAGTAAAGAGGGCGAGAAGCCGCTGACCGAGAGCCAGGCGGAGTGGGAGGAGAGGATTATCCGGACGCCCGGTCTGGTCTCCGCCGAGTACTTCCGCCAGAAACAGCCTTCTTCTGGTGATTTTGACCTGGGCCTTGGTCGGCTATTTGGGCGGTCGAAAGAGGACGAGCAGAAGCAAAAGAACCTGGAGGAGCGGATCGCGAAGCTGGAGGCAGAGCGGGCGGCCGGCGTCCCCGCGGCTGGAGGCTCCCCTGGCGTGGCTTCTCGGGCAAAAGTCGCCGTGGCGGACGGTCGAGGCCCGGTCAATCGGGTGGCGATGGTGGCATTCGAGCCGGAGAACCCGAACCCGAAGGCATTTGGCCGGATTCCGCTGGAGATTGTAGCCTCGGCCCTCGAGAAGGAGCCCCGATTGATCGTCGTGGAGCCGCCGATGGTCGATCGCGTGCTCCAGGATCAGCGGATCCGGCCGACGGCCGCAAATGCCAAACAGGTCGCGACACTCCTGGAGCGGGATTTGGGGACCCAGCTCGTGATTTTCCTCGATGAGGCGGCTGTCACCGCTGATTGGGATCGAAGGGGCCAGATACTTGCTCAAGTCGTCCTGAAGGGGGAGATTCGCGAGGGGGTCACCGGGCAGGCGCTGAGCCTGCTGTCGGCCAAAGGGACGCAGGCAGCGTCCGGCGCGCAGGAGGCGTTGGCCAGAGTGGAGGCGCTCAAGCAGGCATCGGATCAACTGTCTGCCGCCATTCTCAAGAAATCGGTCGAGTATGAGTGGAACGCACGGGTTCTCTCCGTCGAGGATGGCCGGGTTCGCCTCAATGCTGGCCGCCGCTCGGGCCTCCAGGAGGGCGATCTCCTCCGGGTCTTCAAGAGCGAGGGCCAGGAGATCTACAACCCCACCACGAAGCTGTTCATCGGTCTCGACCTCGGCGATCCGAAGGGCAAGGTGCGGGTTACCGATTTCTTCGGCGCCGATGCTGCCATCGCAAAGATCACCGAAGGCTCCGGCTTTGCGCCGAATGATCTCCTAAAGCTGGACAAGCGCTAAATCCCATCTTCCTTCCTACACCGCTCTATCCCTATTGATTACCGCCATCCAAGATGCCGCACCAGGATCGGTCTTATTGCTCAGATCGTGAGTCTTAGAGTGGGAGGCAAGAGTCGAATGTGGATCTGCCAGCCCAGGCGATGGATGGCTGTCGCGGCTGCGGCCTGTGTTCTGCTTGTTCCCTACGGCATGACGCACGGGGAAGACGCTACCGTCAGTCACTCGACCGACGAGGCGGCCAAAAAGATCGCCGGGGTTTTCCCCCTCATGCAAGGCATGGTGGTGAAGGTGGATGGCGACCGGGTACTGGTGGATCTCGGCGCAAGACGAAAAGCCTATGAGGGAATGGAACTTGAAGTCTACCGGGAGGGGGAAGAGGTCAAACACCCGATCAGCGGCCAGATCCTGGGTAGGCGTGATGTTCGACGTGGCGTGATCAGGGTCGTAGAGGTCAAAGAGGAGTTTTCCGAAGCAGTGGCCGTAAGCCTGGAGAAAGAGGCACAGTTCAGTTGGGGCGACAGCGTCCGGATCAGTTCAGACCGTATCACGGTTGCGATCCCGCTCATCGACCCTGGAGACGTTCGTGGCGTCAACGTCCACTCCATCACGAAAGACTTGGCGATAGCCCTTACGAAAACCGGCCGATTCATGGTGGTCGAGGAGCCCCTGATTCGGGCTTCTCTTGACCCCGAGCGATCTCCGAGGCCTGAGCGCCCGCTGGACCCTGCTACTATGAAGACCTTGGCAGAGAAGCTCAGAGCCCAGGCCCTAATACTTGGAAAGCTTAGCCACGTGGAGAAAAGGGTCTTTCTTAGTCTGCAGGTCCTTTCGACTCGGACCGGAGGGGTGCTCGGGTTGGCCAGCGTTGAGCTCAAGGAGTTTTAGGAGCGCGCCTCGGCGAGCTCACTGTCTTCTTTTTTTGCGGTGACCGGCTCCTGCCATCCTCGGCCTGCCGGCCTATGGTCAACCTCTCCACGGCGACCAAGTGGTCCAGCATCGCCCGTTGAGCGGACGCCGCGTCGCGCCGCTGAATCGCCTTCAGGATTCGCCGGTGATCCTGATGGGAGCGCCTCGGCCGCCCAGGGATTTGAAGCGATTCCTCCCGGCTCTGTGTGAGCAGGTCGATCAGGGCGTGCACAATGCGGGTGATGGCGCGGTTGTGGGCTGAGCTGGCAATGGCAGCGTGAAAGGCGGCGTCTTGGGCCAGGCCGGTGTGCCCTGTTGCCACCTCCCTGGCCTGCTCCTCGATGATCCGCTCCATTTCCTGGATCTCCTCCTTCGTGGACCTGCGGGCAGCGAGGCCGGCGATCGGCGGCTCGAGGAGCCGGCGGGCTTCGAAGAGCTCACCCACCGCTGCCCGTTGTGTCAGTATCACAAGGGCCAGCGGCTCAACCAGCGAGTCCACCGAGATTTCCCGGACGAAGGTCCCCTCCCCGAGTCGGATCTCGATGAGCCCCATTGACTCCAGGGTTCGCAGAGCCTCACGGACCGAGGGCCGGCTGACCTTGAATCGCTCGGCAAGCTCCCTCTCTGGCGGAAGCCTGTCGCCGGACGTAAGCTTCCCCTCCGAGATCAGCGTCCGGATCTGTCGGACGATCTCCTCGTAGATCCGGGTGCTGTTGATGGGCTCGACCTTGTGCCACTCCATCGCGTGTTAGTCCACCACCTCTGAGGCTCCCACCTGTTCACGAACGGTGCGTGGGACCCGCCGGGCCAGGATCCAGCCCAATAGGGTCAGCGCCACGGCGAGCGCGCCTGGCACTACCCGTTGGAGGACGCCGGCCCACGGCCCGATCCAGCCATTGACGATCGTGTCCTCGATCATCATCTCTCCTGCTATCCAGCCGAGGACTCCGCCGCCGAACCAGACGATCCACTGGAAGCGATTCATAAGTCGGGCCAGAAGTCCGCTCCCCCAGATCACGATGGGGATCGAGAGACCGATGCCGAAGACCACCAGGAGGAGGTCCCCTCGAGCGGCCGCCGCCACCGCCAAGACGTTATCGAGACTCATGATGAGGTCGGCCACAATGATGATCCAGATCGCCTCCCACAGCGTGGTCCCGTGTCGTGCCTTCCCTTCTCCTTCGTCCCCGTTTTCGCTGACGAGCTTGAGAGCGATCCAGACCAGAACAAGCCCTCCCGCCGCCTGGAGGAAGGGGATCCGAAGGAGCCGGGTGACGATGGTGATGAAGATGAGCCGAAACGCCACTGCCCCGAATGTTCCTCCGAGCAAGCCGAAGAACTGCTGTCGGGGAGGTAGGGTGCGGACCGCCATGGCGATGACTAGGGCGTTGT
>JBGQJI010000119.1:0-7833 GCA_041498975.1 Methylomirabilis sp. (SeqCode) | reverse complement strand
CCGCTGTCGAGGATTCCGCTGAATCTGCGCCAGGCCATCATCGCCGCCGAGGATGCGCGCTTTTACCAGCATGGGGCGATCGATCTTCGAGGGATGGCGAGGGCAACGATCAAGAACCTGATGGCCGCTCAAGTCAAGGAAGGGGGCAGCACGATTACCCAGCAGCTCGCCAAGACTCTCTTTCTGAGCCACGAACGGACCCTGGGGCGCAAGGTGAGAGAATTGGAGCTCGCCAGGGAGATCGAGCGGCGATACACGAAAGACCAGATCCTGGAGATGTACCTCAACTGCATCTATTTCGGCCACGGGGCGTACGGGGTGGAAGCGGCCGCCAGGACCTATTTCAGCAAAAGCGTGTGGGACCTGAGCCTCCCCGAAACGGCCCTTCTGGCCGGCCTCCCCCGAGCCCCCGGGCGATATTCCCCGCTGATCGATGCCAAGCGTGCCAGGGCACGCCGACAGTACGTGTTGGACCGAATGGTTGCGACAGGTGCGCTCAAGAAGGCACAGGCACGCGGAGCAAGCCGGGCGTCGATCTCGGTGAATCCGATGTTTCGCCAGAGAGGCGTGGCTCCTTGGTTTGTTGACTACGTTCGACAGCAGCTTGACGCGCGTCTCGGAGCTGTCCTCGGACGGGAAGGCGGGCTCAAGGTTTATACCACGTTGAATTCGGGCATGCAGCGCGCCGCGGTGCGCGCCGTCAGTCGTGGCATTGCAGCCATCCTCAAGCGTAAGGATGGACAGAAGGCCAAGGGCAATGCGACTCTGGAGGGGGCGCTGGTTGCGCTCGATGTCAGAACGGGCGAAATCAGGGCAATGGTTGGAGGGTACGACTACGGTCAGAGTCAGTTCAACCGGGCAGTTCAGGCCCGGCGCCAACCCGGTTCAGCCTTCAAACCAATCGTCTATGCTGCCGCATTCGAGCGTGGTCTCACACCAGCGACTCTCATCGACGATGCGCCGATTCGCTTCGAGATCGGCACGGGTGGGAGAAGCGATATATGGGCCCCCGAGAATGTGGACCGCCAGTACCGTGGTCCGGTGACGCTCCGCCGGGCGCTCGAAGACTCCATCAACGTCCCGACGGTTCGTCTCATCGCAGAGATCGGCGTCGATGCGGTGATGGATCTCGCTCGTCGGCTCGGGATTAGCTCGGGACTCCGACGCGAATACGCGATGGCCTTGGGCGTTTCGGAGATGAGCCTCCTGGAGCTCACATCTGCCTATGAGGGGTTTGCGAATCGGGGCGCCTTCGCGCCGCCTGTTGCGATACGCCGTGTGCTGGGTCCTGGTGAAGTCGTCCTCGAGGAGCAGTTTCCGGCGCCACGAGCAGAGGTGAGCGAGGAGGTGGCCTTTCTGGTGACGTCGGTCCTGGAGGGCGTCGTCACGCGCGGCACGGGGAAGGCGGCCCAACGGCTCGGCCGGCCCGTGGCAGCGAAGACGGGAACCACTCAGGACGCCGAGGACCTCTGGTTCCTCGGCTACACCCCGGGCCTCGTCGCGGGGCTCTGGCTTGGGTATGATCAGCGTCGTTCGCTCGGCTCTCACGAGACCGCCGGCAAGCTTGCCGGCCCCATCTGGGTCGATTTTATGAAGCAGAGTCTTGGCGATAGCCCTGTTGAGGTGTTTGTGCCGCCAGCCGGGGTCTTTCAAGCTCTCGTGAACCGAACAACGGGAGAGCCGGCCTCGCCGGCCGATCCGGAGGCCTTTCAGGAGTACTTCATCAGAGGTCATGAGGGGCCGCGAAGGATGCCCTCGCCCGCTACCCTGTCAACGACCGGGGTCCCATCTTCACAATGAGGCCGCGAAAGCGAGCACGGGCGAATCACCACCGGGTGAGTTGTTCTCCCATCATCACTCGAGTCACTTGTCCCCCGCACATCAGACGAGTGAGCGTCCGTCGGCTGGCGGCATGATCGGGTCGAGAGGCCGCTGGTCGCGCCGTCGGCTGCGGAAGACCTTTGAAGAGTAACCGGCGATGAGCAAGTTGATGACGATGACACGGGCGGTCGAGAGGTTTGTGCCCGATGGGTGTTCTGTGTTGATGGGCGCTGCCCTCGAATCGTTGATCCCCTTCGCGGCCGGTCACGAGATCATCCGGCAGCGGCGGAAGGGTCTGACCCTGATCGGGCCGATCTCCGATATCCTGTTCGATCAGCTCATCGGGGCGGGATGCGTGTCGCGGGTCGTCGCGGCCTGGGTTGGGAACGTCAGTGCCGGCCTCGCTCACAGTTATCGCCGAGCTGTCGAATCCAATACCCCGCATCCCATCCAGATCGAGGACCATAGCAACTTCACGCTGGCTCTGGGCCTTCTGGCGGGAAGCCTTGGCGCCCCGTTCATCCCGACGAAGACCCTCCTCGGCACCGACCTGCTTTCTGGCAATCCAGCGTTCCGACTGTCCTCGGAGACTGGCACCGGGAGGCCCCTCGCGTACGTCCGAGCCATCACCCCGGACATCGCCATCCTTCAGGTGCAGCGGAGCGACGGCGACGGACACGCACATTGCTGGGGAAATTTGGGCGTGAGCGAGGAGGGAGGCCTTGCCAGTCGTGGGGTTATCCTCGTCGCCGAAGAGGTGGTGCCCTCCGAGGTGATTCTGAGCGATCCCAACCGCGTTCTCCTGCCCTCTTCCAAGGTGATGGCGGTCGTCCACGAACCATGGGGTGCCCACCCTTCGCCGGTCCAGGGGTTCTACGGACGTGACCACCGATTCTACGAGGAGTACCATGCCGCCAGCCGAACCACAGAAGGGTTCGATCGATGGCTCGAGGCGTGGGTCATGGATGTCAAGGATCGAGCAGCGTATATTACTCGCGTCCGAAAGGATCGGCTTGACCGACTCAAGCCTGCTCAGCGGCGGATGGCGGCTCCGGTGGACTATGGGTATTGAAGGCAGGGTTGAGGGTTTAGGGTATAGGGAAGATATGGCCGCTAGATCCATTAACACTCAGTATACGGCGCAGGAGGTGATGGTCACCGCTGCCGCCAGGCAGATCAGGGATGGGGAGCTGGTCTTTGTGGGCATGCGTCTCCCCCTTCTGGCGTTCGCGCTTGCAAAAAGGACCCATGCGCCACGGGCCATCGGCCTCTTCGAGTGCGGTCTCATGAGGGATGAACCGGCCCCGGAGCTACTCTACACGATGTCCGACCCCCCGAACATCTGCGGCGCAATCTGGAGCACCAGGATGATCAACCTGATGGGCATGCTTCAGCAGGGAGCAGTACAGATCGGGATCATCGGTGGCGCAGAGGTGGACCGATTCGGCAATGTCAACACTTCTTACATCGGGGCACGCGGCCGGCCGACGGTGAAGCTTCCCGGGAGCGGGGGCGCCGCTGATATCGCTTCCCTCGCGGGGCGGCTGCTGGTCATGATGCAGCATCAACGCCACCGCTTCAAGGAGCGGGTGGATTACGTCACTTCACCAGGTTTCGGAGAAGGGGGCGACTGGCGCGAGCGCGTCGGCCTGCCCGGTGGAGGGCCCATTGCAATCATCACGACGCTCGGGATGCTGTCGTTCGACCCCGAAACGAAGGAGGCGCTACTGGCATCATATCATCCCGGCGTCAGCCCGGACGAGATCTGTCGGCAGACCGGTTGGTCGCTCCGGGTGTCGCCAACCATTCATGAGACAATGCCACCGACCGAAGAGGAATTGGCCCTCATCCGCTCTTATGACCCTCAAGGCTTCTGGACCCGCCCATGAATTGCGAGTGAAAAAGGCTACTTGCTCGGGCTGCTGCGACTTGGGTGTGCGAATAGCGAACCTGGATTCCATTCGAGATGATTTCCAGGGTCTTCATCACGCTAACGCTGCTCCATGGAGAGCCTAGAGGCGTAATGCCGTCTCCCCCGAAGAAGAGGGGGAAGGTGAGGGTGGCGAGGACACTAAAGATGTCATTGATCGAGGTGAAGGGCGTCTACCATGAGCCGGAGGGCGCAATGATCGAGATCGAAGCTATTGCTGCCGTGCCTGTGGACCGGGACGCCCCCTTGTAATAACTTGCGCGCAGGCAGAGGACCCTGACGCCAATCCTGAAGACCTTCCATCTACTATCTGTCGCTTGAAACAGGATAACAGGTTGACATCTTAAGACGGCAAGGGTAGCGTGTCTGCAATTGGGGCAGAGTCCGGGCAAAGGGTTCTCATTCAGGATGGATAACTGATCAGGCTCCGCCAATTCAGAATAAGGAAGTAACAGGAGCGATGAAGATGAAATGTCCAGCGTGTGGAAATGAACTGAGTCAGATGGTGGCCGGAGACATCACAGTCGATGTCTGCAAGGGTGGGTGTGGGGGGATATGGTTCGACCGATTTGAACTCAAGAAGGTTGACGAACCTTGCGAATCAGCGGGCGAGGTCCTCCTGGATATTGTAAGGGACGAAAAGATCGCGGTTGATCAGACGAAGAGGCGAAGGTGCCCAAAATGTATTGGTCTTATCATGATGCGCCATTTTTTTAGCGTGAAGACGCGAGTGACGGTTGACGAATGTCCTAGGTGTGGGGGGTACTGGCTAGATGTGGGTGAATTGGCAACGATACGAAAGGAATTCAATACCGAAGAAGAAAGGAGGAAGGCAGCCGAGGCATATTTCTCTGAGATTTTCGATACTCAACTGGCCGCGATGCGCGCACAAAGCGATGAGCAGGCCATTCGCGCACGGAGGATTGCCAGGGTCTTTCGCTTTCTTTGCCCAAGCTATTATCTACCAGGTAAACAGGAATGGGGAGCCTTTTAGTGCCGTTCGAAGTTGTTGCGCCTAATGGCATAGAGGCATGCGGCACGTACATCTCTTTTTTCACCGGAGCCTCCCTGTGTCGGCGTAAACGGTTGGAACGGCATAAGTTGGTGTCATGAAGGAGGGTCGGCACGATGAATGGTTGCTTCGTGCCGTCAGTGTCCTTGGCCTTCACCGCATCGCTCCCCGGTCACTAGGGGAGGTGATCAGCTCTTCTCATCAACCTGCAGTTCCTTGATCAGGCGGGAGAGGTAGGTCCGCTGAAGGCCGAGGGCGCTCGCCGCCCTCGATCGGTTTCCACCCGAACGGTATAACGCCTCCCGGATGATCTGTCGCTTGTATGCGACGATGGCCTCGTGAAAACCGCTTGGCACCTCGGAGGCAGGTGATCCGGGTGAGGCGCTTGGCCCGCCCAACGGCAGGTCCTCTGATCTGATTCTCTCGCCGGTGCTCAGGACGACGGCCCGCTCGATGATATTCGCGAGCTCCCGGACATTGCCGGGCCAGTGGTACCTCTTGAGCAGCTCCCAGCCGTCTGGCGTAATCTCTTTGATGCGCTTACCGAGATGGTTGCAGCAGCGGGAAAGGAAGTGATTGACCAGGGGGACGATGTCTTCGGGGCGGTCCCGGAGCGGGGGAAGTGGGACAGTGACGACGTTGAGTCGGAAGAACAGGTCCTCGCGGAATGCTCCCTCCCGGATCGCCTTGTCCAGGCGCCGATTGGTGGCGGCGACAAAGCGAAGATCGACCCGTATGGGCTTGGCCCCGCCGACCCGCTCGAACTCGTGCTCTTGAAGGACGCGGAGCAATTTCGCCTGGAGCCTCGGCTTCAGGTCGCCGATCTCGTCCAGGAAGACGGTGCCGCCATCGGCAAGCTCCAGTTTCCCTCGCTTCATCTGGTGCGCGCCGGTGAAGGCGCCACGCTCGTGTCCAAAGAGCTCGCTTTCCAGTAGTTCTTCCGACAACGCCACGCAGTTGACCACGACTAACGGTTTATCCCGCCTCGGACTCCACTGGTGAATCGCCCTGGCAAACACCTCTTTGCCTGTTCCGCTTTCCCCCAGCAGGAGGATCGTAGACGTGCTGGCGGCTGCCCTCCTGATCAGCTCTATAACGCTCCGGATCTGCTGACTGTGGCCGATGATCGGCTGGTCTCTTCCCTTCACCTCTCCCGAAAGCAATTGGTTTTCTCGCCTCAATGCCTCCCGCTCCAGCGCCTTGCCGATCACCACTTCGAGATGGCCGGGACTGAAGGGCTTCGTCAGGAAGTCGTAGGCCCCTGCCCGCATCGCCTCCACTGCCTTGTCAATGGTGCCGTATGCGGTGATCACGATCGTTGTCGTCTCCACGCCCTCGTCTCGGATCGCCATCAGCACCTCCAGGCCGCTCTTCTTGGGCATCTGGAGGTCGAGGAGGGTGATCGCCGGTGAGTCCTCCCTCAGCCTCGTTATGGCTTCTACGCCGTCTGACGCCTCCACGACCTCGAACCCCATGGCCTTCAGCCGATCTCGAACCACCTCCCGGATGTCCAGGTCATCGTCCACGATGAGGATCTTCGCGCGGTAGGCGGTCATCGCGCGCTCCTGGCATCTTCGAGGGAAGCCGGGCCACGGAGCTCCGCGAGCGGCCGCCGCGGCAGGGTGAAAAAGAAGGTACTGCCTTGCCCGACCTGACTCTCGGCCCAGATGCGCCCTCCCTGAAGTTCCACGAGGCTCTTGGCGATCGACAGCCCGAGGCCCGTCCCGGCCGCTTTCGTCTGCATGCCGGGCTGGACTCGGTAGAACTTGTCGAAGATTAGCGGAAGCTGTTCCGGGGGGATCCCCTCGCCGGTGTCACGAATGTGGACCCTGGCGAATGCATCCTCTTCGCCCGCCAATTGGACCTTGACGCTCCCCCCCGAGGGAGTAAACTTGATGGCATTCCCGAGGAGGTTCATCAGCACTTGGCCGACCTTGTCTCGATCCGCATGGACGATCAATGGGTCCTCTTCTTCCGCCAGATCGAGCCCGAGACCCTTCGCCGCAGCGACTGGCCGGAGCGTCTCCAGGAGTTCACTGGCGAGTCCCGACAAGGAGAAGAATGTCGGATTCACCTGGACCCGCCCCTCCTCGATACGCGCCAAGTCGAGCAGGTCGTTGATCAGGCGGACCAGTCGATCGGCATTTGTCTTGACTCGGGTAAGGTAACGCCGCTGAGGTTCGCTAAGAGGCCCGGTGATCCCATCCAGCATGTTGTCAACAGATCCCTTGATGGCTGTTAATGGGGTCCTGAGCTCGTGCGAGACATTGAGTAGGAAGTCGGATTTCACACGGTCGAGTTCCTGGAGCCTGCGATGTGATTCCTCCAGCGCTTTGTTGATCTCTGACAGTTCGCGGGTCCGCTTGGCGATTTTGTCTTCGAGTCCGATGTTCAGCTCCTCGATCTCATGGTAGGCAGAGGCGTTGTCGATGGCCATGGCTGCCTGTCGGGCTACCCCCTCCATGAGCCGGACCTCATCCGACGTAAAGGTGTGCGACGTCTGCCACCAGACGAGAAACAGGCCGCCGATCAGCTTTTCCTTCACAATCATTGGGGCGAAGAGGCAGGAACGGAACGCGAGGCGGCGAATGGCCGGGTGGGCCCAGCGCGGGTCGGCTGGCACATCGCTGGAGTGGACGGCCTTCCTCTTATCGAATGCCTCCTGGACAATGGGGATGGCTCGGAGAGAAAGAGGAGTCCGTTGGAACGGCTCCGACACCCATTCGGGGAGGTTGTGGCTGGCGAAGGGGCGGATGGCCCCCTGGGCGGGATCCAGGAGGTAAGCGCCTGAGCTATCGGCCCCGGAGGCAAGCGCAGCCTCGCGAGCCACGCGCTGCAGCGTCTCCTTCAGGTCCAGCGTGGAGCCCACCGACTGGCTGACGGCGAGCAGCGTTTCGCTCTCGCGGAGTCGCGCCTGCGTCGCGTGGACCAGCCTGGCGTTCTCGATGGCCATGGCCACCTGGGTGGCAACGTGACTTGCCAGGTAGATCTCTGAGTCAGCGAACCGCTTGGTTGCCCCCATACGATACAGGACGAGGGCCCCGATCACGCTATTCTGCCAGACGAGTGG
>JBGQJI010000118.1:0-7971 GCA_041498975.1 Methylomirabilis sp. (SeqCode) | reverse complement strand
GGATCCCAAAGTCGATCAAGAAGATATCAAGGCCCTGCTTCGTCAAATGGTCGATGAAGCTGAGTCCAGGAGAGAGGTCGAGGATGTAAGGCTTGACCAGTAGCGGGGTGACGATGAGAACAGGACATGGATATCGCGTGGGCCGGTGGGGAGCGTAGTGGAGGAGGAGGACATTGCCCCGTTGAGCGATCAGATCGGCCGAGGTGATTCCGGCCTGCATTGCGAGTCTCTCCTTCAAGTCGTTCAGAGTCAAATCGAGCGAGCAGACAGGTCCCTAGAGTTTGTAGCCGAATTGGCGGAGCAAAGCCTTCCGCGCGGCGATATCCGTCTCCTGCTCGACACCTTTGGGCGGCAGGCCATCCACAACCCCCAAGATTCCTCGCCCTTGGGTGGTCTCGGCCAAGATCACCTCCACCGGATTGGAGGTCGCACAGTAGATCCCGCACACCTCGGGCACCTGGCGGATCACCGGCAGCACATTGATTGGATAGCAGTTGCGCAAGAGAATCAGGAAGCTGTGCCCGGCCCCGATCGCCTCTGCGTTGCTCCGAGCCAACTCTACCAGCTCCTGATCGGTTCCACTCCAGCGCACCAAGCAGGGACCTGAGGACTCGCAGAACGCCAGGCCAAAGGCGATGCCGGGGACCGCCGTGACCAGGGCCTCGTGCAAATCCTCCACCGTCTTGATGAAGTGCGCCTGCCCCAAGATCAAGTTGACTGCGTCAGGTTTTCTGATAGTCACTGAGATGAGGTTGACCACGATGACTCCTCCCTCCCGATGTCGTTTTCGCCTTCACGAGCCAGAGATGCATTCGACTCTGCCTGAAAGCGGTCCGCGGGGGCGCGGCCTACGTAGCTTCAGGAAACCCAGGCGCTTCTCACCCTTTGGGTCTACCCGCTCTCGGCGGCTCTGACGAGACCTTTCTATCGGAACAGGGGGAAACGATCAAGGAAATTCAGCAGAGGAGAGACCGCGGTGAGCGGCTTCCCCGGTCTGACCGGGACGCCGGCGCAGGCACGACGTCGCTCCTGGGAAACGGGGGCTGGCGCAGCTCGAACTGCTGCCCCTGCGTTTGCCACGGCACCGAGAGCGACGAATGGGTCGAACAAGCCCTTGGGTGATGTGGCCGATCCGCCAAGCGAAAAGCCCATCGTCTTTCGTTCAGCCGACGCCACAACCTTGGCAGGGGAGGATTGTCTCTTCAAGCGGGGTGTGGTAGAGTCCGGTTGCTGTTCACCATCAGGATGCCCGAGCGAGGTCTGAGTCCTGCCGGTTCTTCCACTGACAAGGGAAGGGACAACAGGAGCCGATCGATGGAGATCCTGGAAGCGATCAAACAGAGGCGCAGCATCCGCCAGTTTCAGAGGAAGGCCCTTCCGCCTCAGGCTCTCGATTGCTTGATCGAAGCCCTTCGCTGGGCCCCCAGCGCAGGGAACCTGCAGAGTCGGCGGTTCTATTTCGTCTTCAACGAGGCTCTGAAGGCGAAGTTGGCGCGCGCGGCCCTGGACCAGCCCTTCATCGCCCAGGCACCCGTGGCCGTGGTGGCCTGCGCCGATCACCGCATCACAAGGCAGTATGGAGAGCGGGGGGTCACACTCTACTGCCTCATGGACGTGGCGGCGAGCCTTCAGAATCTCCTCCTCGCGGCCGTGGCACAAAGCCTAGGCTCCTGCTGGGTCGGGGCCTTCGACGAGAGCGAAGTCAGGCAGATCCTGCAGCTCCCCGCTCACCTCCGGCCGGTGGCGGTCGTCCCAATCGGTTTCCCCGCCGAACACCCGCCGCCTCCTCCCCGGATTCCCAGCGACGCAGCCCTGGTTATCATCCGATGATTCCTACCTGAAGGAGACATCCTGGTCGAGGAGGGGAAGTTGCCTGATGATCGATGGTCGAAAGACGATTCCTTATGGCCTCTGTCGCCGGGGCGTTTGCGCTGCTTGGTAGGCCGGTCCTGGCGGAAGAGCGGGCCGTGTACACCAGATAACATCCATCCGAAGGTCATCTGAGGAATGTTCGGCAGACGCATCGATCTCTTCAAGCTGTTCGGTTTTACGGTCCGGCTCGACATGAGCTGGGCGATCATCGCGGTCCTGGTGACCTGGTCCCTGGCCGAAGGCTTCTTCCCTTCTCACTACGGGGGGCTTTCCCGGGTGACCTATTGGGGGATGGGCGCCGTCGGCGCATTAGGGCTGTTCGGCTCGATCATCTTTCACGAGCTGTCGCACTCCCTTGTGGCCAGAAGATATGGATTACCCATTAAGGGAATTACGCTGTTCATTTTCGGGGGCGTTGCCGAGATGGACGAGGAGCCGCCCAGCGCCAAGGCGGAATTTCTGATGGCCATCGCGGGGCCCATTGCCAGCGTTGTGCTCGGCCTCGGATTCTACGGAGTCTACCAGGTCAGCAAGGGGGGCGGGTGGTCGCAGCCGCTCATCGGAGTCATTCGGTATCTCGGGTTCATCAACAGCCTCCTGGCGGCTTTCAATTTGATCCCCGGGTTCCCGCTCGACGGCGGGCGCGTCCTCCGCTCGATTCTGTGGGGCTGGAAGGGTAATCTCCGATGGGCCACTCGCATCGCGTCGAAAAGCGGCGCAGGATTCGGCCTCGTGCTGATCTTCCTAGGGGTCCTCAACGTGCTGCGAGGAGAGCTCGTCGGTGGCATGTGGTGGGTCCTGATCGGTCTCTTCCTTCGAAACGCCGCGGCCATGTCGTATCAACAGCTCATGGTGCGAAAGGCCCTCGAAGGCGAGCCGGTCCGCCGCTTCATGGTGCCGAAGCCAGTGACGGTCTCGCCTTCGATTTCCATCGAACAGCTCGTCGAAGATTACATCTACAAGCACCATTTTAAGATGTATCCCGTCGTAGAGGACTCGAAGCTCATCGGGTGTATCACCATCCAACAGGTGAAGGAGATTCCCCGAAGCGAATGGGGCCAGCATACCGTGGGCGAACTGGCAATGCCGTGCTCTTCCGAGAACACCATTCACCCCGAGGACGATGCCACGAAGGCGCTCTCGACCATGAGTCGAACCCGCGCCAGCCGCCTCATGGTGGTCGACGGTGATCAATTGGTCGGCATCATCGCGCTCAAGGACATGCTGACTTTCCTTTCCCTCAAAGTGGAACTTGAGGAGGGGGAGGGATAGGGTCTGTGGGGCGGCGCGAGGGCCGCCGATGGGACCCGAACCATGGCTGGCCACGCCAGCGCAGTCGAGATGACAGGGGACCTGCAGCTTATGCCGCCTGGCGCTGCGCGGGGCCGACGCCCATGGCGGACTCCAACTGGCGGCGCCGGATGGGGTGCTGGAGCTTCCGCAATGCCGCGCGCTCGATCTGGCGCACCCGCTCCCGGGTGAGGTCGAACTGCTGGCCGATCTCCTCCAGCGTATGGGGCTGCGCCCCTCCAAGCCCGAACCGCAGCCGCAGGATCTTCTCCTCCCGCGGAGTGAGCGTGGTCAGCATCCGGGCGATGACCTCCTTCAACTCGGCAGAGGCCACCTGCTCGAAGGCTGATGCGACCCCAGGGTCGCTGACAAACTCCTTGAAGGAGGCTTCCCCGTCCTCTCCCAGAGGTGCGTCGAGAGAGACGGCTTCCTGGCCGATCTCCAGTGACAGGCGGACGCGCTCCCGGCTAAAGCCACCTGCCGCCGCGATCTCGTCGATGGCCGGCTCCCGGCCCAACTCCTGCACCAATTGCGGGATCAGGCGGGTGATCTTGCGCCGGTCCTCGAACAGATGGACCGGTATCCGAACGACTCGACCGTGGTCTTCCAGCGCGCGAGTCACCGCCTGCCGGATCCACCAGGTAGCGTACGTCGAGAACTTGTAGCCCCGCCGGTAGTCGAACTTCTCGACCGCTCGGAACAGGCCCGCATTCCCTTCCTGGATGAGGTCAAGGAGGGAGAGGCCTCGTCCGACATAACGCTTCGCAATGGAGACCACCAGGCGTAGATTCGAGGTGACCATCCTGTCCTTAGCCGCCTGGTAGCGCCGCTGGCCGGCCTGTATGTCTGCCGCCACCGTCTGCAAGGTGTCGAAAGGCACTCCAGCTTCGCGCTTCACAATCTTCAGCGCCTTGTCAGCGGCGGGGAGGGCGGCGGAGGCGGCTCCCCTTCGCCGGGCGATCCGTCTTCTGGTCTTCGCCGCCTCCACCCCGATCTCAACAAGCCGCTGGAGCCTTTCGGCCGCTCGCCGCAAGACCCTTTCATTGATGCGCGCATCCTGGAAGCCTTCGGCCGCCACCTCCGGCTTGGCCCGCAAGAGCTTTTTGAGCATGGGTACCTGGGCCCTCCACTTCGCCGCAACCTGCTCGGCGGTGAGCTCAGAATAGTTCAGGAGGTCGGCCGGATCTGCCTCGCCCAACTCAATTCGATGGAGGAGAGAAGCAACCTCCCTCCGAACGAGACGGGTCGTCAGGAGCGCCCTCACCACGGCGGCCTTGCCGGCCTCCATTTCCTTGGCCAGCAGAACCTCCTCTTTTTGTGTCAGCAGCGGGTGCTTGCCCATCTCCCGGAAGTAAACCCGGATCGGATCGAGATCGGTGTCGATGGGCTCCCCGGCCTCTTGTACCAGTTCTTTCTCCTCTTCAGCAATGGTCAATTCTTCAAGGTCGGCAACACGATGTTCCATTCCTCTCCTCATAAGTCAGTATTTGTAGTTACAGATAACACGCCGAAATGCGACCATGACGCATGATGCGGCACCCGTCCGCACGATCGCCCTCCTACTCAGCGCACAGTCCTCTCTTCTTGGCGCACTGAATAATGCGCGCGACAAGCTGGCGCACCTCCACTTCCGTGTTTCCATCGAGCCGCGGAGGGCGCAGGGAGGGCCGTTGGTGCGAGGACACGGATGATCTTGCAACCCAGGCGTGCCACTCCACCAACAAGACAATCGCCTCGAAAAGCGCGCGTTCCCGACCCCTCCGAGTGGCGTGTCGCAGACGCAAATGGTGGAGCACGATCTGCGCGTTGAGCGGAGCTGCCCGACCTTCGGCAAGGGTTCGAATGTCGGCGTCTGACACGGCATCCAACAGCTCCCGGATGACACTCAAAGGCAGACAGTACCGGGATTGGAGCGTCTTGATCGCTTTAAGCCGGTGAAGCTGCCCGCGCTCAAAGTAGGCCACATGTCCTCCCCGATACACCGGAGGGGGAAGTAGCTGAACCCTTGGGGAGTAATAGAATTGGAGCGCGCGTCGCGTCACATCGACGCCGGCGGCCCGGGCGGCCCCGAGAAAGGCATCCAGCGGCAGGAACTTCCCTGGAGGCTGGGCGGGTGCCCTTGAACCCTTGTTCCTCACAACATCAGTGTAGCATCTCTCACTGTGAAATGCAAGATACTATTTCGGTTGCTGATGCGCTGGGTCTGACGATGCCGATGGGCGCCAGGAGCCTCTGAACGGGATATGTCCGAAAATAGGTCCTGGCGGGTGCGCCATTCGCAAGGATATCGCCCTCGTTCAGCGGACTGTAGCAGACGCATTCGACGTTGTCGCCTTGTCATTGCGAGCAACCAAGCTTCCCTGTTCCAGGTTCAGCTTCGCCGTTCCAGGTTCGGCTGCGCAGTTCTGGGTTCCAGGTTTTTAACCTGGAACTTGGGACGTGGAACTTGGAAGTTTACTTCCATTTGGAACCTGGAACGTTGTTGAGAGTGCGGAGCCTGTCCTGAGCATCCCAGGCGTTTCTGGTTCGACGAGGCTCACCACAGGCTTCGACGGGCCCGTCCTGAGCTTTGTCGAAGGACTCAGGACGAACAGCTGGGATGTCGAAGGGCCTGCCCAGAGCAGCGAGCCTTCGACGGGCTCAGTCGAGCGATTGCTTCGGCCGACTTTGTCGGCCTCGTAATGAGAGGCCCGCTTCGACAGCGCTCAGCGCAGGCTTCGACTCAGCTCAGGACAGGCGAGGGGTTTCGCTCCTCGCAAGATCGCTTTCATGGATGCGCGTAGAGTAGACCTACCGGGCGAGCAGCGAGGCCGGAAGTCAGTCGCCAGAATCGACGAGGGGTGTCGACGTGGCGACTGCTATCAAGCCCCGCTCTTTCCCGGACAAGGCGAGGGATTAGATTTCCTGATCTCTGGGCTACGCAAAAGCTCTGATTGTCGAGAGGCACACCGAGCGGACGTCGATTACTGGAGGCAGTGAACTGATACCCGTACGTGGACAGTCGCCCCATGAATCCGGTGGCATTTGAAACTGTGCCACGCGCAACCCGCTTTCACTGCAAATCAAAAGCCACAAGGCACCAGGGATTTTCATCACCTCCGGGCCCACTGCGCCCGACGCCTCGTGGCTCTCTCGAGGGAACCTTCTCGTTCAACACGGCCCAGGCTCCCAGGTCAACGCCTGATGTTCTGCAGGCAAAAGCTGCATCACGCCTGGATGGCCATCGCCTTCTGAAGGCTCCCTCACCTATATATTAGTGCATACCACACTCAGATTCAAGGCCTATTCTCTTTCCCCCGGATATTCGCAGATTGGGTCAGCCTACCACAGGGTGGGGCGAACAGGTCCCACCACTTTAATCTCGCAATAACAATCAATTAGGAGGGAAAGGGGGTGCTCTTGTAGGGAAAGAGTGCCCCATCCTTCCTTGATAGTTCGTGATTTCCCCTGACTGTACGCTGAAACCATGCCTGGGAATGTAGTGAAATTAAAGGGAAGTTTCAACTGCGACGCGCCGCTGCCCAGGTGGCCAGGCTTGGCACCGTCATTGCTCTCTTGACGTTAAGATCATGCGAATCCCGCGGTGAAATGTCTTTACCCAGGAAGATTTGTGACCCTATGGATAAACGGCCGTTTGTCATCGGGATGATCGTCTTCGGGACCATTCTTATTATCATGGCCTTGCAACCCTTTTTCGCGGCAGAGAGGCCACAGGAGATCTCCTATAGTGAGTTCAAGCGCCTTCTCGCCGAGGGGAAAGTCGGCGATCTCCTCATTTCAGAGAAGTTGATACGTGGAAAGATCATCCCCCAGGAGGGGTCCGTGAAGGCGTCAAAGATGTTTATCACCGGCCGGGTTGAAGACTCCGAGCTGGTGAAACAACTTCAAGAGGCCAAGGTCAGCTACACTGCCACCCAAGAGGTTTCTTGGATTAAAGATCTGCTTACCACCTGGCTTCTCCCGCTCCTCCTGCTCTACCTCGTGTGGCGTTTCCTTGCCGGTCGGGCGGGCCGTGAGCAGGGGGTCCTGGCCTTCGGAAGGACAAAGGCGAAGCTGTACGCCAAAGACCAGGTCACGACAACGTTCAAGGACGTGGCCGGGGTTGATGAGGCCAAAGAGGAGCTTCAGGAGGTGATAGAGTTCCTGCGCCACCCGCAGAAGTATCAGGTCCTGGGTGGGCGGATCCCAAAAGGGGTGCTCCTTGTTGGCCCGCCGGGAACCGGGAAGACGCTTCTGGCCAGAGCCGTGGCGGGGGAGGCCGGCGTCCCGTTCTTCTCCATCTCGGGTTCGGAGTTCGTGGAGATGTTCGTCGGCGTCGGCGCGGCCCGCGTCAGGGACCTCTTCGCCCAGGCTGAGCGGCAGGCGCCTTGCATCATCTTCCTGGATGAGCTGGATGCTCTGGGAAAGAGTCGTGGTGCGAACCCGCTCATGAGCCATGAAGAGCGGGAGCAGACATTGAACCAGCTCTTGGTGGAGATGGACGGCTTCGATTCCAGGAAGGGAGTGATCATCTTGGCGGCAACCAACCGGCCAGAGATCCTGGATCCGGCCCTGCTCCGTCCGGGCCGCTTCGATCGGCAGGTCCTGGTGGATCGGCCAGATATCAAGGGGCGGGAGGAGATCCTCAAGGTGCACGCCAGAAAGATCAAGCTCTCTCCCGAGGTGGACCTGAAGGTGTTGGCCTCCAGAACGCCGGGCTTCGTGGGTGCAGATCTGGCAAATATCACCAATGAGGCGGCCCTGCTTGCAGCACGCCGCGGCAAGGCGCAGGTCGAGATGACAGACCTGGAGGAGGCCATAGACCGTATT
>JBGQJI010000117.1:0-7994 GCA_041498975.1 Methylomirabilis sp. (SeqCode) | reverse complement strand
GACCTTTCGTGGTGAGCTCGTCGATCCCCCCTCACCCATCCCTCTCCCCCCTTCAGGGGGGCGAGGGGACCCTGAGACCAAGTCACCCGCAACACGGCAGGGGGCTATCGCAGGGCGCCACCAAAACAATAAGGCCGGCAGCCTTTTGGGCCGCCGGCCTCGTCATCTCTAAATCAGTACCGGATTATAAAGCACCTGGCGGATAGAAGACAACCGTGCAGGTTCCGCGAGACGCAGACGGTGTGCCGGTCGTGGTGATCCGGAGCGCAATGCGGTCCCCGGGGAGGACGGTTCTGTTGGTCGAGACATCGGTGGCGCACGACCGAAGATCTGTATTGATCAGGCTGCAGGTCAGAGTGCTCGTCGCTAACCCGTTCCTCATCAAGGTGAAGGTCCAACCTTCGCCAGAGCCAGATCCCGGCGCGACGCTGAGAACGCAAGCAAGCTCGTTGAAGCGGCCATCAAAGGAGACAGGGATCTCCACCGGTTGTATGGTCGTGCTCCTACGCGTATTGGCGTCGTCCACCACATCCTGGATGGAGAGCGGGTAAAACTGGGTAGCGGCGCCGGTGGTGTCCAGCGCCGAATCAGACACCCCGAAAATCTGGGCCCCGCTCGCGACGCCAGCCGTCAGCGCAAGCAGCAGGGCTACGAGGGCTTGAATTCGAATGTACATGAGTGATTCCCTGACGCGGCGGGATCGGTAGTGGAAGCGATAATCTTCATGACGATCCGATCCCCGGCGGTGACAGCGACTCCGGAAGTGCCAGAGCAGGAGCGAGCGGTAGCACCCGAGATCGTGCAAGAGGCCAGCAGGGTAGTGGCTTCATTAGCTCTCAGCTGGAAAGTCCAACTTGCGCCTGCGCCGGCGGGGTTCTGCACCACGCAGGCCATCTGCACCACTGTGCCGTCCTGCGCGGCGCTCTCCACAGGGTTGGCAAAAGTATTATCGATACCACTGCTCGGCGAAGCAGGGGTGGTGAGATTCGTGTTGCCGTAGATAGTGTAGAAGTCGAAATTCAATTCATTTGTCGTAAGGGCAGTAGTTGACCGATAGCCGAAGATGAGGAGCGACGGGCCGGCCGCACCGTCCGTGCCGTTTATCCCGTTTATCCCGTTTGTCCCATTTGTGCCATTTGTGCCATTTGTGCCTGCGTTGCCCGTGTTGCCCGTGTCCCCCTTGTCACCCTTGTCGCCCTTGGCGCCCTGTTGGCCCTGCGGCCCGGAGTTGCCAAAGAGCTGATCCCGGACGAAGATACCACCGATCGTGTTTTGGTCCGTCACGGCCGCGATGAAAGGAATATTGTTGGCAATCCCACCGGCCAGACCGCCGACCAGACCCGTCAGCGTGATGACGTTGGGGAAGATCAGGGTGAAGACCCCGTTGGCGGCGACCGAGTACGTGCCCGATGCGTCCGCTTCGATCACGGTCTGATCATCTTCCTTGATCGTGATATGGCCGCTCCAGGTGGCCGTATTGGGGTCGAATGCCGCGAAGCCCAGGATCTCCCGAAAGCCCCCCGCCGTGCCCTGGGCGCTGAAAAGGTAGGTGCCGTCGAGGTTATGGACGTCCGCCGCCTCGCCGCTGGGAGGCCCCAGAGCCGACCCCACGAGCGCTACGATGATCCCAATCGCGACCACTGTCTTTCGCACGGCTCACCCCTCCTTATCCAGCACAGCCCCACTGAGCAACGAAACCAGGCCAACTCTTTGGGATCGAAGACTACATTATTCTCTATGCCAAGGCATATGAGATCAGGCGTTCCCTCTGGCCTGACGGAGGATTCAAAGAGCGTCTCGCCGCGAAAATCCTCATCCCGGGCCACCCCCCCCAGGATGCGGTATCTGTACTCCTCAAGTTGATTCATTGTCAAGGGAAATCTTTGTCGAAGGGCGGATCTCGCTAGGGGAGTCGGGGCAGATCAGGCTTGCAGCGGTTTCTTCGAGCCTTCATTGCTTCCTGCTGCTTTGGCCTGCCTCGAACGCCTCGACGTAGCGGGCCGATGGCAGGTGGATCGTCCGGTACGCGTTCAGGCCTGCGACCATATGAATGTAGTCGTTGTAGCGGAGCTGGCTTTCGTACTGTTCCACGGCCTTTTGCTTGACTTCCCACACAGCCGTGATGTCGAGGGCATGAGTCGGCCGGACGGTCGCCCAGATCTCGTAGCTGAAGTCGCCGATGGCGGGGGTAAAGTGCCGAAGCGCCTTCTCCATCCCCACGCCAAGCGCCCAGTGATCGGGGTGGAGTTCCAGGCTTGAAGGCCGGTAGATGATGTCCGGCTTCTCGGCGGCAAGGAGCCCTGCGAGCCGGTCGGCCAGGTCGTCGGCGTCGGCGAGCTTTCCGTCTTCGTAGTCCCAGAACTCCAGGCTGGGGGACCCCAAGACCTCCGCCGCGCGTCTCGCCTCCGCCCGGCGAAGCGCCGGATAGTCCTGGCCGGCGTAGTAGCCGGAGCCGTCGCCCGCCCGCCCGTCGGTGGCAAAGACGATCTTCACGCGGTCGCCCTGGCGGCGATGGAGCGCGATGGCGCCGCCGCACCCCAGGCTCTCGTCATCCGGGTGGGGCGCGAGGACCAGGACGGTGCCCATTGGCGGGGCCGTCAAGATTGTGGGCGGTACCGGCGGCATCATCGAGCGCTTCCCTTCACACGTCATTCCCTCGAAAATCCCCCTCACCCTCGCCCTCTCCCCCAAAATGGGGAGAGGGGACCTTCTGGGGGGGGCGGACGTTTATGCCCATGGCTGAACTAGCGGCTCATGAGGCATTGCGAGGCTGACGCAGTCAGCCGTAGGGGCACCGCTTGCTGCGCCCCTCGATCTCTAAGCTCGCCTCGCCCTAACCTTCTCCCCTGAGGGGAGAAGGCGTGGATGAGGGGTGAGAGGGCAGCAGGTGAGGGTGGGTCACCGCCTCGGCGATCTGTTCCAATACCACCTCGATATTGGCTAGCACGTCGTTGTCCCAAAACCGCAACACTCGGTACCCTCGCTTGCGGAGAAATGCGGTCCGCCGGTGATCCGCTTCGGCCTGTGCAATGTGCTGACCACCATCGAGTTCCACGACGAGCTTCCGCTCTGGGCAACAGAAATCCGCAATGTACTTCCCGATGGGATGCTGGCGGCGGAACTTGATCCCGCCCACCTGTCGGGCGCGCAACCGCGACCAGAGCTTACGTTCCGCATCTGTCTCTTCACCGCGGAGGCTGCGCGCGCGATCAGAGGTCCTCTCCACCCTGGCGCTCTCCCATAGAACTGGAACGAAACATAGCCGCTGCCGCCCCTCACCACCATGCTCCCCTTAGGGGAGAGGAGTCAAATTAAGAGGGCCCCCTGGAGGGGATGGACATTCTGGTCGCCGTCTAGCCAAATGAGCCCTTCAAAAGGGCGATTCCAAATTACTTGGCTCCGCCCGCAACACCTCATGCGCCTGCGGCACACCCATGGGCATCAAAATCCCCCATAGCCCAGTTCAGTCCCCTCGCCCCCATTTGGGGGAGAGGGTGGGGGTGAGGGGGGCTTTCTAGGCAATACTTCATGTGCCTGTGGCACGCCCTTCGACAGGGCTCAGGGCAGGCCCATGGGCATCAAAATGCCCACGCTCCACCTGTGTCCCCTCTCCGCCACTGGCGGAGAGGGTGAGGGTGAGGTGGCCTCTCGGGGCAATGACACGGTATTGGAAACTCGCACTTCGCACCCGGTAGCTTGAACCTGGAACCTTGAACTTTGAACCTTTCTTAGAATATATCCGTGTCCCCCATGGTGTAGTACCAATGACCCTGCACCCACTCGCGGGAGAGCTCGGGACGGAAGGGCTCCACCACGATCTCATACTGCGTGGGCTTGGGCCGGTAGCCGTGGGCCTTCAGAAGCTCGAACTGAGACGCATACTCGGGGAACCAGGCTTCCATCCGATCCTGTCCCGACTCGGTCGCCAGGGCATGGCAGCGCCGCAGCAGCGCGCCAGCAAGGCCCCGCCGCCGCTGGGGGACAAGCCAGTCCACGAGTAGCCCCGCAGGCCGGCCTTCGATGCCGAGGCGCAAAACTGCAAGGCCCGCCACCCGTCCGGTCCAGCGCTCGATCGCGAGCAGCTTGACGTAGGCCACATCCGGGCAGTCGGCGTAGCGCCAGTTAAGGTAGCGCGCATCGCGGATGATCGCCAGAGGCAGCTCGTGCTGGCAGCGCCGCCAGAGCTCATCAACCGCGGGTGGAAATCGGCGGACCTGTTCCACGCGATACCGCAAGGAGGCCGGACGCTCGCCTCGACCGCCCGCCCCCGCCGGCAATTCCCGCTCGAGTTGCACGACCCGATGCAGGACCGTGCAGACGCCCGTCCGGACCAGGTAGCGACTGTAGACGGGGATCGGGAAACCGTACGCCATCGCCCCCTTGTCCGGCCCCATGTACTCGACGTAGAACCGTTTGACGAGGGTGGCCTGGAGCCCCGGCTTCTTGAGCCCACGGCGGAAGCGAGCGTCCACCATGCTCTCCACCGCCTGAGAGAGGAGGAAGCGGCCTCCGTCCTTTGCGGCCCAGGCCGGCACAGCCGCATACTGCCCCACGACCTCCCCGGCCTCGGTCACGGCGAGCATGATCTGCCGGCCGGCCGGGTTGTCGCAGAACTTCCAGCGCCAGTGGGCCAGGGAGCGCTCCTTCCCGTATGCGCGCTGGAACAGCGCCAGGATCCCCTGCTCGTCGCCCGGCCGATAGGGTCGAAAGGTCAAGCCCGCCTGACGTGCCGCGACCGCTACACCTTCTGCCACGACCAGATCCTCAGGGGCTCCAGAGTCGCCAGGTCCACAAGGCGGGCGTAGTACCATCCGGGCTGGAGCCGTTCCCAGATCGACCGCGGGACCTGAAACTCGTCCCCGTCCAGGAGTGCACCCGCCGCCGGCAGGAACGTCCAGTGGTGGGAGACTTCGATGAGCATGCCTCCCTGCGGCTGGCATCCGTCGATCTGCAGCAGCGGCGGTTTCTCAGGTTGTCCCAGCGAGATGATACCGGGCGGAGGGGCCGGTACGCGCCGCGCCGCGCAGAACGCCGCCACTCGATCGACCACCGCAAACCCCACCCTTCCCAGCCACCCATAATGTTTGCCGTAGAATCGGGCCTCGGAGGTATAGGCACTTCGGCCGGGGTTGGCTTTGGGGCTTTGATTGTAGTAATGGACGACCTCGGCTTGCGGCACGTACAGGAGGCGATGGCCGGCCCGCCGGGCCCGACGCGCCCAGTCCGCATCGTCGTAATAGAGAAAATACCCCGGGTCGAACCCTCCCACCTGCTCGAGCACCTCACGACGGAAGACGATGCAGGCGCCGCACAGCACCGACATGGAACGGGGCTCGGCGCTGCTCCAGTATTTCACCGCCTCCCGGAGCCAGCGCCGCTTGTGCAGACGACCCAAGGCTGCGATCACCTGGCCAAACCGCGAGAGCAACAGAAAACCAAAGGTGGGATCGTCGTTCGGCGGCATCATGAATCGCCGCTCATCGTCCCACCAGAACCTGGGCCCTGTCGCGCCCACGTTCGGGTCCTCGAACAAGGGCGTCAGGAGGGCTTGAAGCGCGCCGGGAAGGAACCGCATATCCGGGTTGAGCACGCTGACGTATCGCCCGCGCGCCACGTCGAAGCCCCGGTTGGCGGCGCCCCCGTACCCAAGATTTTTCTCGGTCCTGATGACGGTGATTCCCGCCGGCAGCCACTCCAGCAGCCTCACGTGCTCCTCTGCGGAATGATTATCTACGACGATGATCTCGAGGGTCCCCCGGCGCCCATCCTCCACACCGAACTGCTGCTCCAGGAGGGACGACACGACGCCGATCACGTAGGAGGCGTCATTCCAGGTGACGACGACCGCGCTCAGGTCCGGTTGGCCCATTACGATACCTTGATCTCGATGAGGCTCTGGTACGCCGGCTCCCCGCGATCCACCTCCTGAAACCGACGGTTGTAGTACCGGGTCACCTCTCGGTACACCTCCGGCCTGCTCTCCTGCAGCGGCGTGAGCGCCAGGGCCAGCAGCCAGGTGTTGCACCGGGTGATCGGTTCCACGTGATAAGAGAGGCCCCGAGCGCGAAGCCAGGCTTCGATCTCGGCCAGGCTGGGGAGACCCAGACGGAGGTGCTCCTGGAGGTACGGATTGTCGGGCGCGAGCTGGCTCACGAATCGGTCGATCTCCGCCGCGCACCCACTCTCGCTGAACGGGCCGGTGATGTAGACGCGCCTCCTCGCGACGCGGACCAGCTCGGCCAGGACGCGCATCCGGTCCGGCGCGGGGACGTGCTCCAGGAGATGGTGGCCCGTCACCACATCGAACGAGGCGTCGGCATGCGGAAGGGCCCTGACATCCGTCCCCGTCGTCTCCAGGTCGGCCACGGCGACCCGATGCCTGGGCAGGAAGGCGGAAAAGGTCCACTCCCGGCCCCCGGCATCGAGGATGGAGAGACCGCTGCCGGCCAGCGCGTCGATCCGGTCGGCCACCAGCTTGAACCGCTGGTACATCTCGATGTTGAGGAATGCGGGTTCGCGGCTGAACTCGATGAACCGGCCCGCCTCGTCGCCCCATCGGCGATACTGTTGCGCCTCCTCCTCGGGCAGGCCGGGGGCGACGAATACGGTCGGGGCGGCCGAGTGCAGCAGGACGGGAAGAAGCGGCTTGAGCGCTTCCATAAGCTCCAGCTCATGGCCGGCCAGCGCCAGGGCCAGCCGACCGGACTGTAGCCAGGAGGCCAGCTCGACCGATCGCAAGGCCCGCGCCAGGCGCTCGGCCCGCCGTTCGACGACGACCAGCAGGCTCGGGCCACCTGCGGCATCGAATGGAGGAGCCTGCAAGAGGGCATCCGCCGCGAAGAGCAGGACCGGAGTGGAGGACCCAAGGATGGGGGCCCAGAACTCTGCCCCCCTCGTTCCCGAGAAGACGGGAACAGTGTGGTCGGCCTCATCCCGGCACGCGCGAAGGCTGCCCGCCAGCTCCGGCTGGCGTCTCGCAAGCGCGGCCAGATTCCGCTCGAGCGCAGCAGCCCCTGCCACGATCACTTCACGTCCTCCCCTATTGTCCTGAGTTAGAGATTCATCCAATAAGATTCCCTCGCCCCCAACGGGGGAGAGGGGAAAGACAAGGGATTCGCGCACCGCAATACCTCATGCACTTGCGGCACACCCATGGGCACGAAAATCCGTCATCGCCCGCTTCTGTCCCCTCGCCCCCAACGGGGGAGAGGGTGAGGGTGAGGGGGCGGGGACTTCCGGGGCAATGACGATTGGCCTTTAATGCGTTTGCAATAGTCGCTACAAAGGGGCAGGGCTTACCCTGCCACTAAGTGGGGCGCAGCAAGCAGCGCCCCTACGGTTGACCGGGTCAGCCGCCCAATGACCGGCATCGCTACGCCAGGTCACGCCCGTCGCCTGGCGTCCCAGCCGGCGGCTCCTCCGCCGGCGGCGGCTCGAATCGCCAGGAGTGTTCGAGGTGACAGACCCCAAGCTCCTGGCGCGTCTCTGTCACCTTGAACTTCATCCCGCGCAACCGCTGATCGTAGATATGCAGGCCGGTCTCATCGAGCAGATAGACGGAGAGATCGTATTCGCCCGACAGCAGGCTCAACTTGGGAAGGAACAGACAGGCGACGCCGGAGCGGGGAGGCGGCTCGGCGCTGGAGAAATGGGTGCCGGTGCCGAAGCACTGGACCCCGTCATTGCGGTTGATGATGATCCCCACATGGACAGGTGTCGGCGGCTTTGACACCTGATACCAGACCTTCACGGCCACGTCATCGCCCATGGTGAACTGCTCGCGGGGCTGATCTTCCCCGTCCACGGTCACCGCGATCCGGACGATCCAGGGAAACGGCCTGGGCCCGGCTACCTCCACCGCCTCCGGCGGCGGAGCGCTCTGGGCCTCGCGTTCGCGCAGGTAGTTCTCGTACGCCTCGATCACGCCAGGGGCTTCCCCCTGCGCCGCCACCTGACCCTGGTTCAGCCAGATGGCGTGATCGCAGATCAGCCGG
>JBGQJI010000116.1:0-8038 GCA_041498975.1 Methylomirabilis sp. (SeqCode) | reverse complement strand
GTCAACAGTGACATCTCGCCGAAACACTGCCCCCGACCCAAGGTTGCGACCAGTTGCCCCTCATTCTGCTCATCACGCACCGAGACTCCCACGCGCCCGCGAGAGATGAGGAAGAGGCTGTCTCCTTCGTCACCCTGCCGCACGATCGTGCGACCGGCTTCGTACGGGAGGACCTTGAGGGAGTTGGCCACGCCCGTCAATACCTCGGGCCTCAACGGCTTCAGGAAGTCCACCTCTCGGAGGAGCCCCAGGCGTTCGTTGAGAGCTTGGGCCTCAGCCGCTCGTTCGGTTTCCTCGGTGACCTGATGCAGTTGGACGGTGCGGATGGGGAACGGGATTTCGAGTCCGTGGCGTTTGAAGGCATACCAGATGTTGGCCATAATCTCTCCCTCAATCCTCGAGAGTCTTTCAAAATCACTTTCAGTAATCCAGTAGCGCAATCTATACTCGACCGATGAATCCCCGTAGCTTAGGACCCGGCTTCGCGGGGCCGGGTTCGTCGTCACCCCGGTCACACCCTCGGCTGCTTCCTGCAAAGTGGCAATCACCTGGTTGGGTGGGTGCCGGTAATGCACCCCTACTCGCAGCTCCCTCCCGCTGATCGGACCGGGCCGGGAGTAGTTGACGACCAGTTCCTTGGCCAGAATGCTGTTCGGGACGATGAGGTAGTCATGTTCTTCAATAAGCTCCATCTTCATCGCACGCCATCCCATCTCGATGACCTGGCCCACGTTCTGTCCCACTCGGATCCACTCGCCTGGCGTGAATGGGCGCTCGGTTGCAAGCATGACACCGGCGAAAAAATTTGACAGGGTCTCTTGGAGGGCAAGGCCGGCCACCAGCGATACGACCGCGGACGTGGCCAGCAGTGGCATCAGGTTGATGTGGAGCACCTGCGACATGATGATGAGGAGGGCGACGAAGTAGAGACCGAAGGAGATCAATTGGCGGAGGATGGAAGGTGGGAGGAACTTCTGTCTCCTGGCGATGAAGAAGTCGACTAGCAGCAGATCGCCGAGTTTGATGGCGAGATACGCGATTGAGAAAAGAACCAGAGCGAGGAAGTACGTCGCAAAGACGGGTCCCTTGAGCGCCGGGTTGACGTGCAGGAAGGCGGCCGCGCTTGCTGCGAACACGGCAAGGTACAGGGGGTGCGCGAGGCGACTGAAGGGAGGGCGGCGGGTGACGAGGCGGACGAGAAAGGCGCCGACCGCGAAGACAGCGACAGCGTAGAGGATTCCTCGCAGGATGTGATTCAATGCCACAGGGCCCCCATCGTTGTCCCCGCTGCTCCCGTCCGAGACCTGTTATGGGAGATCGCTGGCAACACGCTCAGGTATTCCATCGGCCCGTTACGCAGATTGCCGCGAGACGGCCATGAGATCCTCTGCGGTGTAGATCGCCTCGAGCATGTACCCCAGCTTCTGCAGCGCTTCGCGGCCGCCTTCCTGCCGGTCAACAAGGGCCAGCACCGCCGCGATCTTGAACCCGGCATGTAGCGCCCCATCGATTGCCTTGAGAGTGGAGGCGCCGGTGGTGACGACATCCTCGAGAATGGCCACCCTGGCGCCCGCTTCCTCGAACCCCTCCACCCACTTCTGAGCGCCATGCGCCTTCGGTTCCTTCCGCACACTGAAGGCCTGAATCGGTTTGCCCTCCAGGGCGCTGTGATAGGCGGTCGCGTACGCAATCGGGTCGGCGCCGAGGGTCAGGCCGCCGAGAGCGTCGATACGCCGACCATCTCTTTGCTCTACAGCCTTGATTCGTTCGAAGAAGAGCCGCCCCAGGAGCGGCATGGCCTCGGACATGAAGGTCGTCTTCTTGCAGTTGATGTAGTAGTGGCTCTTGCGGCCGGAAGCCAGGGTGAAGATCGGGTCGGCGCTGTATTGGAACGAGTGCCGAACCAGCAGTCTCAGGAGTTGGTCTCTCGAATCACCCACGGCGTCAGGATACACGAGGAGAGGCGAATCTGTCCACCCCCCCGCTTTTAAGACGATCTACGATCAGCACGCTCAACCGCCGCACGCGGGGCCGAACCGTCACAGCAAAGGGAGCGCAGCACGAAGGCGGAAAGTTGACGAGCGAGGAAGCGGGTTCCCTCGCGATAAGGCTGGGTTAATGGGTGTGTCTCAGTAGCCGCTGGCTCCGCTACCAGAGCTACCCTTCTCACCTGACCCCGAGCTTTTTTCTGTCGTGGCGCACCCGGCGGTCAACATGGCGAATGTCAACAAGGCCAGCAGCAGATATTTTCGCATTGGCCTGTCCCCCTTTTGCGCGATGGGTTGTCGTGTGGGTTACTTCTTCTGGTCGAGCATGAAGGTCTTCAGGATGTCCACCGGGATCGGGAAAATGATGATGGTAGAGTTCTTCTCCGTCCCGATCTCGGTCAGCGTTTGCAGATATCGAAGCTGGATCGTGACCGGCTCCGTCGCCAGGATCCTTCCGGCCTGCGCCAGCTTCTCGGACGCCTGAAGCTCCCCCTCGGCGTGGATGATCTTGGCCCGCTTCTCCCGCTGGGCCTCCGCCTGCTTGGCCATGACCCGCTGCATCTCCTGCGGCAGGTCCACGAGCTTGATCTCCACGGCAGTCACCTTGATCCCCCACGGATCGGTGTGCTCGTCGATGATCTGCTGGAGCCGCTGATTGATCCGGTCGCGCTCGGCCAGCAGCTCGTCCAACTCCGACTGCCCGAGGACGCTCCTCAGGGTCGTCTGCGCGATCTGCGAGGTGGCGAAGAGGTAATCTTCGACCTGGACGATGGCCCGCTCCGGGTCGATCACCCGGAAATAGATGACGGCGTTGACCTTCACCGAGACGTTGTCCTTGGTGATCACGTCCTGGGAGGGAACGTCCATCGCGACCGTCCGCAGGCTCACCTTCACCATCCGATCGATAAGCGGGATCAGAAGGATAAGCCCGGGCCCGTTGCCGGCACCCCCGACGTTGAGGATGGCCTTGGAGAGGCGACCCAGGCGGAAGATCACAGCCCGCTCGTACTCCCGGAGGATGCGGACCGCGCTCCCAAGGATATAGAGGGCCACGATAATGATGAAGATCATCGGAATCACCGCGATTGAAAACAACATATCCAAGGGGTGCATGACTACCTCCGTCGTTCGTCCTGGGATGCCACCGCGTGGGCGTCTACGGCCTCCACTTTGCCGACCTCTAACATCAGACCACTCACCGCTCGGACGCGGACCTTCTCGCCGGGTTCGGCGCCTTCCTCGCAACGCGCCGACCAGAGCTCTCCGCCCACAAAGATCCTCCCCTCCGGCCGCAGTGGGGTCCTGGCCGTGCCGACCTGCCCGATGAGCCCCTCTACGCCGGTGGTGGTCTTCTGGCGTTGTGCCCTGAGGGCCATCGTGACGATGAAGAGGAAGAACGCCGCCGTCGCTCCCGTGGTCATCAGGATGGCCACCAGTGAGATCCGCATGAATGGCGCTGAGCTCTTGATCAGCATCACGGAGCCGAGGAGCATCGCCGCAATCCCGCCGGCCGCGAGCAGCCCGTGGGATGTCACCTTCACCTCGGCGATGAACAGGATGATCGCGAGCAGGATGAGGAGGAGACCGGCGTAATTGATGGGCAGGGTCTGGAAGCCGTAAAAGGCCAGGATCAGGCAGATCCCACCCAGAATCCCGGGGAGGATGGCGCCGGGCGTCGAGAGTTCGAAGTAGAGCCCCGCCAGGCCCAGCATCAGGAGGATGTAGGCGATGGTCGGATCGGCAATCACCTTCAGCACCTTGTCCCGCAGGCCCATGTCGATCCGCTTCACCTCCACCCCCTTGGTGTGGAGGACGACCTTGCCATGGGCTGTCGTGAGCGCCCGGCCGTCCAGGCTTGCAAGCAGGTCATTCAGATTTTCCGCCACGAGGTCGATGATCTTGAGCTTCAGCGCCTCCTTTTCGGTCACCGAGACGCTCTTGCGCACCGCGTCCTCGGCCCACTCGACGTTCCGGCCGCGCTTCTCGGCGATGGTCCGGATATAGGCGGCCGCGTCGTTGGTCACCTTCTTGTTCATCTCTTTGTCCATCTGCCCCCCCATGTTCACCGGATGGGCGGCGCCGATATTGGTTCCCGGGGCCATGGCCGCCACGTGGGCCGCCAGGGTGATGAAGGCACCGGCAGAGGCGGCGCGGGCGCCGCTTGGCGACACGTAGACCACGATCGGACGCTCGGCCGCCAGCATCTCCTTGATGATCGAGCGCATCGACAGGTCCAGGCCACCCGGGGTATCAAGCTCTATGACCAGCGCCTCCGCCAGCTCGCGGTCAGCCTGCTTGATCGCAGAGGTGATATAGTCCGCCGAACTGGGCGCGATAACCCCTTCCACCTGGATCACGAGGACCGGGCGGGCGGTGCTGTCCGATCGGGTCGGGCTGGCGATGGCCAAGGATAGAGCCGTCGCGGTCAGCGCAAGGAACAATCCGGGCCGCGCCATTGTTCGGTTGGTCAGCTCACGGATGGTCCAGCCCATTGATGGCCCCGCGCTCGCGAAGGTATCGAAGTAGAGCCGGCGCGATGTCGGCAAGCGTGTGAATTCCGTCGGCCACCGCCTCCCGATCTGTGCCCCAGAGCATCGTCGGCACCGGATTCTTCGTGTGGCTTCGCGTCCTTAAGTCCTCCAGGTTGCCATGATCGCTGGCCACCACGACGAGCGTTTCGTCGCGATCGGTCGCCTCCAGCACAGCATCCAGAAGAAGATCAAGCCGCTCGAGCAATTCGACCCCACGGTCCATGTCGCGGTCGTGGCCTGCCTCATCGGTCTGAAAGTGCTCGTACAGTGTAAAGTCATGCGAGCGGGCGAGGCGAGCCAGTCGGCGACCCGCCTCCTGCGGGCTGACCTCCGGGAGGTCGTATCCACGCGTGCGCAGGCTGCGACTGGTGATGTCGTGGAAGACCGCCTCTCCCCTCGCCAGGTCGGTGAGGTCCCTGAAAGGCAGGCTGGCCTGCTTCATCGCCACCGTGGTGACCGACAGGAACCGGCGCTCTCCTCGGAAGAACTCCGGCGTATACGCGTTGGCGAAGGTGGCCCTTCCGCCTCCTTCGCGCACACGCGCAAAGAGGGAGGCGCCATCGAGGATTCCCGCCAGCGCCCTGGTGCAGAAGCCATGGACATGGCGTCCAACTGTGCGAGCGGCGTTGATCCCGGTCAACAGGGTGGTCTGGCCCGTCGCGCTCTGCGGCAGGCCCCCGACGTCCAAGGTGGCGTCGGTCGAGACGACGAGAGCGCCCGCCCGCACCGCAGACCTCTGCACCTTCCCGCACGCGGCCCCCAGGTGGGTGGTACAGGCGCGGGCAATCGGGTTGACCTCCGGGTTGTCGTCGCCGATCCCGATGCCATCCACAAAGATCATCAGGACCGACATGACACCATTGCCAGCAGCAAAGCTGTCAACAAGAAGTTATCGGTGGGCCGAAAGACGGTCATGTCCGAGCGTTCCCGTGATCGTGTGAAAAGCCGGCTGGAGAGAGGGCCGAGAAGGAAGGTAAGGCCAGTATTTCATAGGCTTCCATGGGTGTCAAGCGATTGGTCATGGCCCCAAGCTCTTTGCGTCCTCCCACAGCCTCTCCATCTCCTCCAAGCTCACGTCCCTGAGCCGATTGCCTCTGCGCTCGACCATCTCCTCGATGTAACGAAACCTGACACCGAACTTTGTGATGCTTTTTCGGAGGGCATCCTCTGCGCTCAGGTTCAAGAACCTGGCCAGATTGACGAGGCTGAACAACAGATCCCCCAACTCCAGCTCGACCCCTTCGATCTCGCTCAGGCTGCGCAATGAGCCCGTCGAAGTGGCAGGCTCCTCAGAAGTGGCACGGTGGATGGCCTCCTTGAGTTCGCCCAGTTCCTCCTCGACTTTCGCAATCACCCCCGAGATCTCTGGCCAGTCGAATCCGGACCGTGAGGCCTTGTCCTGTAGACGTTGAGCGCGGAGCAGGGCAGGGAGCTCCTTGGGGACACCGTCCAGGGCCGATGCGGGGATCCCGGCAACGGCATCGCGTTCAACGCGTTTCAGCTCCTCCCACTGTTCGAGGACCTCGCGCGCCGTGGAGGCCGTGGCAGACGCGAAGACATGCGGGTGGCGGCGCACCATCTTATCGGCCGTCGCCGCCAGAACCTGACCGATGGTGAATTCGCCCCGCTCGGCGCCCACCTGAGCGTGAAAGATCACCTGGAAGAGGAGATCGCCGAGCTCCTCCATCAGCTTCTTCGGGTCTCCCTCGTCGATCGCCTCCACCACTTCATAGGCTTCCTCGATCAGGAACGGCTTCAGGCTCTGCCGGGTCTGCTCCCTGTCCCAGGGACATCCGCCATCTCCACGGAGCCGCTCCATGATCTTGACCAGCGCCTCGAAACGATCTCCGCTCGGCTCAGGCATCACACCTCCTCGGCTAGTAGGAATCAGTGTCTACCTCAGGTTTGATTATACCGCCGGCCGTGCCCAGGGCAAAGCGAATCCCCCCGGCTGCGGCGGGACCACAAATCCTTTGACGAGGCACGGACGTTTGCCTGAGGGATTCGCGGTCGGTTCCATCATGTTGGCCTCTCGCAGGAGCCGAGGGATGGCCATGGCGTCGGCCACGTTGCTGGGCCTCTCGACCATTGTTGGCGTGATATTTGCTTCCTCCCTCAAGGGGTTGCTGGGGTATCGGCTGGCCCAGTCTGCGGGGGTGATGATCTACGTGGCTGCTTCCGACCTCATCCCAGAGGTGAACCGGGAGAAGGGCGTCCCGGTGGCGCTCACGGTCTTCGTGGGCGTCCTGCGCTTCTGCCTGACCGAGCGGCTCCTCTCGGGATTGGGTTTCTAAGCCGGGCAGCAGGCTGATTTTGCTTGCGTCAGCCGCCCGGTTCTGCTATATGGTAACAACCGCATTGTGGGGGGCTGGACAAGGAGGTCGTGTGCGGAAGAGGGCACTGATTGCGACTGTGTTTGCTGGGTTTGCCCTGGTCTGGATAAGCCCGGCCTCGGGGGAGATCTACTACCAGATGGATGAGCAGGGGCTCGCCCACTTCACCAATTCTCCGACGACGTCTGGATACCGGCTGCTCCAGCCGGGGGTGTTACCTCGTGCCAGCCGGCTCACCAGCGCCGGCATCGATGAGGTGATCGAGGCGTTCGCAGCCGAGCACGCCATCGACTCTGCCCTGATCAGAGCCGTCATCCAGGTGGAATCGAACTTCAACCACAGGGCGGTCTCCCGGAAGGGGGCGCAGGGGCTGATGCAGCTCATGCCGTCCACGATCGGGCGGCTCTCGGTGGGGGATGCCTATGATCCTCACGAGAACATCGGAGCAGGTGTCCGCTACCTCCGTCAGCTCCTGGACCAGTTTCAGGGCGATCTCAGACTGGCGCTGGCCGCGTATAACGCCGGAGAGAACGCGGTCCTCCGGTACAGGGGGGTGCCCCCCTACCCGGAGACCAGGGACTATGTCACGAAGGTCATGAACCTGTACCGGCGAGCGCGAGGAGAGGGGTTCGGGAACGGGGCGCTCAAGATGGTGTCGCAGTCTGGGGCGTCGTCGCCGCCAGCTCCCGAGCCGACGCCGGCCATCTATAAGGCAGAGGAAGCGTCAGGCGCCATACTCTATTCCAATATCCCGCCGATCGTCCGCTCGCCATAGGTCCTTGACGCGCCGCAGCTTGACCCCTTTTGCCTTGACAAGGTAAGGCCCCGGGTTTACCATTTCCGCGGATCTTAAAGCCTCTTTAAGAAACCTTCCGTTCGCCCTCCGATCCTTCGACGGGCTCAGGACAGGCCCCTCGGCGGGCTCAGGACTCAGGGCGAACGGGGTACTTGTTGCCAATATTAAAGAGTCCTCGTTCGTGCAGAGCATGTCGAAGCACGAACAGCATTGTTGTAACAGGAACTTGGCTCGTCTTCCCCAGCTTTTATCAAAGGAGCCTCATGGTGAAGCGTCTGATCGATGTGGACCCTGAAATCGCTGAAGTGATCCGGCTCGAGACTGAGCGTGAGGCGACCCATCTTGAGTTGATCGCCTCGGAGAACTTCGTCAGCGCCGCGGTGATGGAGG